>DGOD01000370.1:712-4703 GCA_002389265.1 Gammaproteobacteria bacterium UBA4475 | reverse complement strand
CATGCGATTCACGTATACTCTAAGGCTGTGATTAAAGTTATGGAAATCTGCATGAAACCGGTCCTCGGCGTACAAATGTTCACCTTAAGAAAATATACCCAATCAGCGGATGACCTGAAGTCAACCCTCGAGCGGGTGCGGCGCATAGGTTATCAAAGCATCCAGATTTCCGCATTTGGCGACATCGATGCCCAAACCATTGCCAACCTGTGTGCCGACAATGATTTGACTATCGGTGGCACCCATGTCGCCTGGGATCGCTATCGACATGACCTGGACCGGGTCATCGAAGAGCATCACCTTTGGCAATGTCGGCACACGGCCGTGGGCATGATTCCACCTAAGGTCTACTTGTCCATGGCGGGCATCAAGCAATTCTTAGAAGAACTACAGCCCGTCGCTGATAAGCTCAACGCCGCCGGTATCGATTTCTCTTACCATAATCATCACCATGAATTCCGTCAGTTCGATGGCAAGCCTTGGCTTCAGCATCTCTACGACTCAAGCAGCGCCGAGCTCCTCAAGGCAGAACTGGACACCCACTGGATACAAGCGGGTGGCGCCGATCCTGCAGTCTGGATCGATTACGTCGGCGACAGAATGCCCCTGCTACACCTCAAAGATTTCGCCATCAACGCGGAGTCCCAACGCATTTTCGCCCCTGTGGGTCAGGGCAACATGAACTGGCAAGCGATTCTCGATGCCGCGCGCCGACACCCCATTGAGTATTATTTTATCGAGCAAGACAGCTGCTATGGGGCAGACGAGTTTGATTGCCTGCAAGCCAGCTACGACTACCTGCACAATCAGTTTGGCTTGAACTGAATCAGCCAGACAGACTGACCATAGGATGCCATTGTGACTATAACGACTCAACCCGCTAGCCCCGAGCACATCAGACTGGGCATCATCGGTCTTGGCAATATGGGCTCGAGTCATTGTCGACTCATCGAATCTATCGACAACATTGTGCTCGCTGCTGTCTGTGATATTGATTCCGCAAGACTTGCAAAAATCGTTAGCCGCTATGGATGTCAAGGCTACGCCACATCGACCGAGCTCATCAATGCCGGCGACTGCGACGCCATACTCATTGCCACGCCTCACTATGACCACACCACTATCGGTATCGCCGCATTGAAAGCCGGCTATCATCTCCTTGTGGAGAAACCCATTTCGGTGCACAAAGCTGATTGCGAGAAGCTCATCCGCGCCCACCGACATCCTGACAAACAAGTCTTTGCTGCCATGTTCAATCAGCGCACCAACAAACATTACCAGCACATCAAGCAGCTGATTGATTCCGGCGAACTGGGTCAGATCAGACGGATTAGTTGGACCATCACCGACTGGTTTCGAAGCCAGCGGTATTACGACAGCGGCGGTTGGCGTGCGACCTGGGCCGGAGAAGGTGGTGGCGTTCTGCTCAATCAATGCCCCCACCAACTGGATCTGTTGCATTGGTTATTTGGCATGCCGACGGCGCTAAGAGCCCAGGGTCATGTGGGCAAACATCACAATATCGAAGTCGAAGATGACATCACCTGCTGGCTGGAATACGCTAACGGCGCCACTGGTGTTTTCACCACCACTACTGGCGAAGCGCCGGGTATCAACCGTCTGGAAATTGCCGCAGACCGAGGCCTGCTGGTGTACGATACAGCAGAAGGCAAGATCACCCTCCTGAAAAATGATATCACTGTGACCCAGGCGATCAAAGACAATGGTCCCTTTGAAAAACCCAAGAGCACTCGCATTGAATTCGACATCATTGACACCGGCCGCCAGCATGCTGAAGTGTTGGAGAATTTTGCCGATGCTATTTTGCACGGCACTGAGGTCCTAGCTAAGGGGAACGAAGGCATTCATTCCGTAGAGCTCGCTAATGCCATGATTTATTCAGCGCTCAACGGAAAAACCGTGAAACTACCCATTAATGCTCGACGCTACACCAATTTCCTCAAGGCCCGAATCCGTCAATCAACGGTTAGCAAGCCTCAGGGAAATACAGAGATCACTGATATATCGAACACTTTCTAAGCCTAAGCACCAAATTCAGGATTGACGTTTTATGACTGACGGAATGCATTACGCACCCATCGCCCGGGCTCAAGCACCGGTTTGCGCCCCGGGGGATTTTACCTTCGCGGCGATGTCCCTGGATCACGGCCATATCTATGGCATGGTAGACAACCTGGTACAGGCCGGTGGTGTGCTGAAATATGTCTATGACACTGACCCAAAGAAAGCTGAATCTCTGCAACGCAGACACCCGTTGGCGCAGATCGCCAACTCTCCTGAGCAGATTCTCCAAGACCCCGATGTGATGCTCGTTGCTGCAGCCGCAATCCCCAGTCTGCGTTGTGACTTGGGCCTGCAGGTACTGGCCCACGGCAAGGACTATTTCACCGACAAGACGCCCTTCACCAGCCTCGACCAGCTTCATCAGGCACGCCAGGCGGTGCTCACCACAGGCCGTAAATATGCCTGTTGCTACAGCGAACGGCTACAAAATGAATCAGCGGAATATGCCCTGGAACTGATCAACGATGGTGTTATCGGAGACGTCATTCAGGTGCTCGGTGTCGGGCCCCACCGCCTGAATGCCGCCGCCCGACCAGACTGGTTTTTTCGCAAAGCCCTGTATGGCGGTATTATTTGCGATATCGGCAGCCATCAGGCCGAACAGTATCTCGCTTACAGTGGTGCCTCGAGCGCCACGGTGACCATGGCCCGCGCAACCAACTTTGCCAATCCCGACTATCCAGAACTGGAAGATTTCGGTGAATTCAGCGTCGTCGGCGACAATGGCAGCAGCGGCTATTTTCGTATGGATTGGTTCACACCGGACGGGTTGCGCACTTGGGGTGACGGACGAACCACTATTCTTGGCACCAAAGGCTATATTGAGCTGCGCAAATATGTTGATCTGGGGCAGCAACTGGATCAGCCTGCCCGTGAAAATAATGTTTATATCGCGACCCAGGATGGTGAAGAGCAGCACCAGGTCACGGGCAAAATTGGCTTTCCCTTCTTTGGCGCACTGATTCTGGACTGTATCGAACGAACTGAATTGGCCATGTCACAAAAACACTGCTTTACCGCTGCGGCAATCTGCTTGCAGGCCCAACAAATGGCAGACCTGGATCGTTAGAAAAGTCAGATCTGCCGATGTCTTCGAGCGACACTATCATGGCGGGCGCTAGTGCCTCGCGTCGGCACCCCAAATAGCTTCGAGTCGATTATCTCGACCACAGCCACTTCGATAAAACCCATAGCGCAGGGGATTTTTCTGGTAATAGTCCTGATGATTGGGTTCTACTGGGTAGAACCGGCTGGTCGGTAAAATTTCGGTCACAACTTGCTGCGCCGGAAAGCGATCAATGACCTGCTGCCTAGATAACTCAGCCAGCTCACGTTGCGCCTGACTGTGCACAAATATCGCACTGCGGTAGCTCGGTCCCTTATCGCAAAATTGGCCGCGCGCATCAAACGGGTCAATATTAACCCAGTAAAGATCCAACAACTGTTGGTAGCTAATCTGCCCAGCATCATAAGTCACCTCAACCGCTTCGTAGTGACCCTGGTGATTACCGTTATAGGTCGGGTTCGGTAATGTGCCACCGGTAAAACCCGACACCACCGTCGTTACACCCGGCACTTCCTGATATAAGGCCTCTACACACCAAAAACAGCCGCCGGCAAATATTGCCGTATCAGCTCGCACCAACGAGTATTGACTAGTGATTAGCAGCACCACTAGCAGCTTCAGCAGCGAACCTAACGTCCAGTTGTGTCTTTTCATCGCACTTCCGCCTTTATTCATCTAATAAAATTTTCCGCAGCGTCTTCCTGGCACGCCAGCCACGCTAAGCACCTTGACTACTGCGCCCATCATACACACAGATAGGGCCAGCGCAGACATTGATTTAAATGCCAGTGAAACAGCTTATTGTTCTTATTCGATTCTACTTAATTTAGTAAACTTATT
>DGOD01000370.1:0-622 GCA_002389265.1 Gammaproteobacteria bacterium UBA4475 | reverse complement strand
CTTTAAAAACATAGCGCTCATCAAGACAATACCTTGCGCCTTACTTCCGTCGCTGACCCATAAAAATGAATTAAATATTTGGATTTAAAGATCTACATTCT
This sequence comes from Gammaproteobacteria bacterium UBA4475, assembly GCA_002389265.1. GTDB lineage: Bacteria > Pseudomonadota > Gammaproteobacteria > Pseudomonadales > Azotimanducaceae > UBA4582. The sequence goes on along the minus strand of DGOD01000370.1, from coordinate 521 downwards.
TAATGATTGTCGAATTCAACCTATAAACATCCAGAAAAAAAGACTTTATTAACCAGAATCATTCAGGTTATTATTTCTACATATTAGATTGAATAATAAGAGGTATTTAACCAATGGCAACACTTGCAAGTATTAAAACGAAAATTAAAGCTTTACAAAAACAACATGACGCGATGATTGCCAAAGATAAAGCAGATGTCATCGCAGATATTAAACAGAAAATTGCTGAATATGCTATTACTGCTGCTGAGCTGGGCTTTAAGACTGCGAGTGCAACCAGCGCCAGAAAATCCACTAAATCCGTCAAATCTAAAGCCACCAAGAAAAAACCGAAACCACTCTATCGCGGCCCAAACAATGAAGAATGGGGCGGCGGTAAGGGTGCGCGACCAAAATGGATTAAGGCCATTCTTGAAAGTGGCGGTGATATTGAGGCCTATCGTATCGAGAAATAAAGCGACAAGTCACAAGCGCGGGGTTGAAGCTGATCTTCTTCCCCGTTAATGCTTCTTTCTCGTTAA
>DGOD01000160.1:14779-22803 GCA_002389265.1 Gammaproteobacteria bacterium UBA4475 | reverse complement strand
ACCTCCTTTATTGAACGACGCCCGGCTAAATTTACCGGCGAGTGATCTTGCGTCGCGGTGCCGCCTCAGGCGACACTGATTTGTAGCTCACCGATACCCTCAATGTGAGCACGGATCAGGTCGCCGCGCACCACCGGTCCGACACCCGCGGGGGTACCGGTATAAATGAGATCACCGGGTTGCAGAACAAACAGGGTTGACAGGCGGCTGATGACTTCCGGAACTTTCCAGATCATTTGCTGCAAGTCGCCTGCCTGCCGGCGTTCACCGTTGATGTCGAGCCAGATACTGCCGCGGTCAACTATTCCGGTCTGCTCGATGGGCGCCAGTGCGGAGCAAGGCGCGGCATGCAAGAATGATTTACCCGCTTCCCAGGGCCGCCCTTGTAATTTCGCCTGAGCCTGCAGATCACGCCGAGTCATATCGATACCCACCCCATAACCGTAGACGCAGTCCATCGCCGACTCCACCGTAATATTTTGACCGCCAGCGGCCAACGCCACCACTAACTCCACCTCGTGGTGAACATCGGTAGACAGCGCTGGGTAAGTCATCACCCCTTGATCCGGCAGAATGCCGTAGGCTGGCTTCATAAAAAAGAATGGTGGCTCTCGGTCAGGATCGTGCCCCATCTCAAGCGCATGATCAGCATAATTCCGCCCGACACAATAGATGTTCTGCACCGGAAAGCGAGCCTGCGTGCCCGCCACTGCCAACGTCTTGGTCGCCGCGGGCCTAATGACGTATTCCATAAAACTCACCTCCTCAGAATTCACATCCATGTCTACATCGGCAGTACGGCGAAAAACCAATTGATCGCCTGACCGCTCACAAGTACACCAAATCCCAGCGAAACCGTTAGAAACGCCGCAAGACCTGGGCATAAAAACCATCCGTATTGTGCCTGTGCGGCCACAACTGCAGCTCGCCTACATTTTGCAAGCGTTCCGCCAACGCTGCATCCTGGTGCTGCAAGGCAGTGAACGTCCGGTCAAATTCTGGAAATGTAGCACCCTCGCGCGCAAAACCCGGATTAGCCAGCAGGAAAGCCTCGACTAACTGCTGATTCTCCTCGGCCAACAAGGAACAAGTGGCATACACCAGGCGTCCACCCGCCTTAACCAATTGACTGGCGTTGCTGAGAACCTGCAATTGTAGCTGGCGTAATTCCTCAAGCCGCGCCTCGCGCCAACGAATGTCCGGAGAGCGGCGCAAGGTGCCACTGCCCGTGCAAGGCGCATCCACCAACACGGCATCTGCCGTCTGGGCATAGTCCCCGAGATCATCATCAACCATGGGGTCCAATACTCGGCTTGTGACATTACGAATACCCGCCCGCTGCAAACGTGGTTGCAGCTGCGCCAGTCTGCGCGGCGCCACATCACAGGCCAGGATCGAACCACGATTGTTCATGATATCAGCGATATGCAGTGTCTTACCGCCTGCACCGGCACAATAATCGACGATGAACTCGCCGGCCTGAGGCTGCAGCAGCCAACTGACGAGCTGACTTCCCTCATCCTGAAATTCAAACCAACCCTGCTTAAAGGCCGGCGTATTTTGCAAAGGTCCGCGAGTCATGCGTCGCAGTCCAAAGTCAGACAATTCCGTGAACTGGGTGTCAATATCCTGCGACTGCAACTCTGCGAGTAATTGCTGGCGCTGCCCACGACGTTGATTGACCCGAAGATCTACAGCTGCCACCTGGCTTAACGCCTGCGCCAGGTCTTCGAGATCACCCACCGGCAATTGCTCCGCTAGTGGCACATACAGCCAATCCGGCAAATTCATTCGCTCTGCGGGTGCTAGCCGGCTTCGGTCAAAGGCCAGAATCGCGCCCTGATGCGCAGCGGCAAATGTGGCAAACTGCGTCAACGCAAAGTCGTCAGGTGACCAAGCGTCGTTAACCATCAGATACATACCCACTAGCAATGCTGCTGGCGTCAGGTCTGTATCTGGCAGTTCCGGGGCGATAGCTTCGATCATCGCGAGCAACTCTCGCTGACGACGCAGACAACCATAGACTGTCGCAGCGGCAAAGCGGCGATCAGTGGAGCCCATATTTCGATGGGCTTTGAAATAGCGGTCCACAACACCATCGGCCGCTGTTGAAGACGCCATCACCTGCCCAAGAAGCTCACTGGATTTTTTGTAACGTGCTGCTGAATAGCTCATGGCCTGACGGCATCGCACAAGCATCGCGCCAATAATCGCTCGGCTGCGAATGGTAATAAATCGTCGTTCATTCAGGTACCTCTTATGCCTGACAGGCGTAATATTGCATAGTACTCGTCGATCGTGCTTGTTGATCGCATCAATAGCCGCTACCTTAACGCTTCACACCTTGAGATATCTATTAACCTTTATGACCACCCATAAATCGAAGATGGCGCTGATTCTCTCTGGCGGTGGCGCGCGTGGTGCTTATCAAGTGGGCGTACTCAAAGCCATCGCTCGCCTACAACCCAGCGGCGGCCATAATCCCTTTGATATCATTTGCGGCACCTCCGCCGGCGCTATCAACGCCTCAGTTCTAGCCTGCGAGAGTGACCATTACGGTCACGCGATCACCAAGCTTGAAGCCCTCTGGTCAAACCTGGACTCGCGCAAGATTCATCGCGTCGGCTTTACTCAACTCCTAAAATCCAGTCTGCGTATCCTCGCGTCTTTTTTCCACGAGGGCGTCGTCGATGGCAAACCCGTGGCATTGCTAGACAACGAACCATTACGACAGCTGCTGGAGAAGCAGATCGACTTCAGCAAGTTGTCTGCGCGCATTCATGATGGCGACATCATGGCCTTGAGTATCACCGCCCTCGCCTATAGCTCTGGGATCAATGTCAGCTTCTTTCAGGCCTCAGAGCAGGTTGAAGGATGGCGCCGCAACCAACGATCGGGCTTACACACCACGCTTGACCACAATCACTTGATGGCCTCCTCGGCGCTTCCAGCGATCTTCCCCCCAGTGCAAATCCAGGGGGAATACTTCGGCGATGGCGCCATAAGGCAAAGCGCACCCTTAAGCACAGCGCTGCACCTTGGCGCCAATCGCCTGTTCGTGATCGGCGTTAGCCACAACGCCACTGAGGTTGCCGCAAGACCTGACAAAACCAGACACACGCCGTCCTTTGCGCAAATTACCGGCCATCTGCTCAACAGTTCGTTTATTGATGCCATGGATGAAGACCTGGAACGACTTGAGCGCCTCAATCGCCTCAGTCGTTATCTCAGCGCCGAAGAGCTGGAAACCGCACGCATTAAACCCGTCGAAGTATTAACTATCACACCATCGGTGCGCTTCGACGAAATTGCCGCGAATCATATCAGCGACCTGCCTTTGTCGATGCGAACCTTCTTCAGGTCCATCGGCGCGACTCGCACCGGCGGTGGCGCAAGCATGGCCAGTTATCTGTTATTCGAGTCAGCATTTTGCAACGAACTCATGCACGCCGGCTATCAGGACACCATGGCCCGAGAGACAGAGATCATGGCGTTCCTCGACTTTAAACAATAGCTTGCAGCAAATATCTCCGCCTGAACCTACACCCGCCCTCAACTAAATTCATAGCCTTGTGACCCAAGCGCACAACACAGTTACCCCGGGGGTGCGGCCGGCAAGGTGCGGCCGGCAAGGTCTGGCCTGCGTTACTAGCGCCCCGTGAACTTGGGCTTACGGCGCTCAACAAATGCCTGAACACCTTCCTTAAAATCCTCACTGGCAAACATACCATTGAGGTGCACCATTAACTGGTCCACTGAGGTGTCATAAGACTGCTCGAGCCCCATTCGCATCATTCGCTTCGTCGTCTGAACCGCCAATGGCGCGTTGTCAGCCACATCTTGGGCCCACTCCAGGGCTGTTTCCAGTACCTTGTCGTCTGGCACCACGACGTTGACGAGACCCATTTCTAGACTCTCTTGAGCGCCGACAACTCGAGCACGATAGTACAGCTCGGCAGCTTTTGCCCAACCGATCATTCTGGGTAGCAACCAGGTGCCACCGCTCTCTGGCACTACATTACGCTTCGCAGTGACCGCGGCCATTTTCGATGATTCACCAGCAACCCGCATATCACACAACAGGGCAACGTCCATACCATAGCCCGCTGCGGCACCATTCAAGGCGCAGATAATCGGCGTGTCCATATTCCACATAACGTTCACTGGCGCATCGCGCAGATCAAATAGCTGGCGCGGGCGGTTATTACCCGCATCACTGCCACCACCAATGCCGCCCTTGCCCACTTCAACCAGATCCAGACCCGCACAAAAACCTTTGCCGGCACCGGTGAGCACCACACAACGCACGTCAGGGTCTTTGTTAGCCTCAGTCATCTTGACCGACAACTCACTGAGCATCGCCCGACTGATGGCATTCAGCCGATCGGGACGATTTAGCGTAATGATGACGATGTGGTCACGCTGTTCGATCAATAACTCGTCAGTGCTCGATGGCGTCATAGGCATGGGATTCTCCTCAATGATTAGTATTGACCTGAAGCGCATCGTCTTCAGGCTGACTGGACCCTCGTGCAGGCTCAAAAATGAACCTGGCAATATCGCGCATTACGGGGCTATTGCGCCGATGCAACACCGAGAATGCCACAATAATATCCACATGCCCCATGTTTTCATAGACCTCACGGTTGGCGACCCCACCCACTGCTCGCGTCTTTTCCATCAGACTCTTGGAATGGCCGCGGCGGACCCGGGTGTCATCTTCACCATGGAGTAGATACAAAGGTGGCCCATCGGCGCGCACGAAGTTAATGGTTCGCGACAGCGGGTAGTTTTCCTTCGGACCAAACAGATCCCAATGGGTATCTTCCGTATAGGGGAAGTAATCATAGGGTCCGGCCATGCCCACAAAGCCCTGCAGGCGTTCCGCCAAAATCCCCGCCTGGACCAGCAGCGTCTTATTCAGGCACAGCAACGACCCAAGATGGGCGCCAGCCGAATGCCCCATAACATAGACCGGTTGCTCCGCCGGCGTGTTTTCTGCGACCCAGCGTCCGGCCGCCACCACATCAGACATCATTTGAGGAAATCGGACCTGCGGATACAGCCGATAGTCGATCACAACCACGTCGCAGCCCATAGCGCAGAGGCTGTCTGCCACAAACCGGAAACTCCGCTTATCGCCATGCTCCCAGGCGCCACCGTAGATGAACAGTACAAGCGGCCGAATCAAGCCTGCGTGATCAGCGCGACTCTGATAATAATCGAGCTGCTGGCGCACATCGTGGCCATAAGCGATATCTTGCACAAGCTGGTACTCACCGAATCTGGCGAGCAAGTTAATCACCTGGTGGCCAAGATTTTGCATCCAACCCGTGAATCTCGCGGTAACCTTGTCAATGTTGGTCAATGGCTTCATTCGTCAATTTCTAGTAGACTCCCCGGCCGTCAAATAGGTGCATCTGCAGCCTCCAGGCAGCGCCTGACGTTAACCAGCTAGCCTGCAAAGTACAAGCGAGAATTCTTATTCATCGAATCATAGGGGGTCGCTCCACGTTGATTTCACCACAGCGTTTTTTACCGCTGAGCTATACATTCCTGAGCCTGATACTGCTTGGCATGGCGCCGCTGGCAGTCGCCGCCAGTGGCGACGCGCTGACCCCGCTGCGAATGACCGAAGCCAACGCCGGCATTAAGGTGGATGGCGTTCTCAATGAGCCCGTCTGGCAGCAGCTAGCATCCTTGGGCGACATGCGGGTGCTGCGACCTGACACCCTGGCAAAGGCATCCCACACCACTGACATCAAACTTTTCTATACCGAAAAAGGACTGTATGTCGGCTTCTACAACGAGCAGGAAGAAGACACTATCGTCGAGCGCCTGAGTCCTAGAGATCAGTATATTTCTCGTGACGGCAACTACGTGACTCTCGACCCAGGCGGCGCTGGCCTCTATGGCTACTGGTTTGGCGTCAATTTAGGTGGCACCCTGGCGGACGGCATCGTTCTGCCCGAACGTCAATACAGCAGTCAATGGGATGGCCCCTGGAACGGCGCCTCGGCGCGAGTCCCGGGTGGTTGGAGCACTGAATTTTTTATCCCCTGGTCCATGATGAGCATGCCGGATACTGCTGAGGCCAGGCAGCAATTAGGTATTTACGTTTCCCGCCAAGTAGCCCACGCCAACGAGGTCTGGGGATATCCGGCCCTGCCAGAGACGCAACCGGTGTTTCTCTCCAACCTGCAGTCTTTCACCATCGAGCCTATTCCGGCGAAACAACAATTTGTCTTCTACCCCTATGCCTCCAGCGCCTTGGATAATTTGGCTATAGAAGGCAAAGATGCTTACAAGGCCGGACTGGATGTCTTCTGGCGCCCGACGAGCAACACACAAATTAGCGCTACCCTGAATCCAGATTTTGGCAATGTAGAGTCCGATAATGTTGACGTTAACCTTACCTCTCTGGAGACTTTTTTCCCGGAGAAACGCGCCTTTTTTCTGGAGGGTAACGAGGTCTTCACGACAACGCCTCGGGCCCGCCAAGACCGTCGCGGCGCGCCAACGACACTACTGAATACCCGTCGCATTGGTGGGGCACCGAAAGCCACTGGCGTGCCAGGCTTAGAATTAACTGGACTAGAGGCGAACCGACCCTCCGAACTGGTGGGCGCAGCCAAAATCACAGGCCAAAATGGTAAATTTCGCTACGGCACACTTGCCGCTTTCGAAGAAGACACACTGCTACGAGGCGAAATTAATGGCGCACCGGCAACCGTAGAGCAGGCCGGCCGAGATTTTGGCGCCGCTCGCATCCTGTATGAAGACACTACTGGAGGGGCGCGGCGTTCGCTTGGCTGGCTTGGCACTTTTGTAGCGCATCCGCAAAATGATGCCATGGTTAATGGTATCGACGCCCATTATCTCACTGCCAATGGTCAGTGGAATACAGACCTGCAATTGATGTTCAGTGACGTCGAGGGCATTCAGGGCGAAGGCGCCTTCGTCGATGTCAGCTACACACCATCTCAGGGACGCAAACACTCACTGGCAGTAGATTACTTCAGCGATGACTTACTGATTAATGATTTCGGCTTTCTGGAGCGCAACAACCTGATCGGTAGCCGCTATGCTTACCAGCGAGATGAATCAAACTTCACTCACATCAAGTCAAAGCAAACCCAGTTTAGGATAGTCCAGTATTACAACACTGACGGGTTGCAGGTAAAAAGAGGACTCTTCAGCTCGCAAGAACGACAACTCAACAACAACGACTTTGTCTTTGTCAAACTTAACTACTTTCCGGCTCGCTGGGACGATATCAACAGCGACGGTAACGGTAACTACCGCATAGATGGACGGTTCGACACGGGCGCGTTTTACGCAACTGACGAGTCGCAGAAAATCAGCGCCCAAGCCGGGGTGTTTTATACAGACGAGGCCATCGGCGGAGGCAGCAAGGAACTTGAACTACAGCTCACCTGGCGCCCCTCCGATCGATTCTCGCTCCAAGCAGGGACCAGTTTCGAAGAAAAAAAGGGCTGGCTATTACACTATGCCGATCGCGAGTTCGTCACCTACAACGCCACCTTCTGGCGCCCCAAACTCGAAGCTGACTTCTTCTTGAGCTCACGCCAACAGTTTCGAATTACCGCTCAGTGGGCCGGCATTAAGGCTTTTGAAGATGGTCGTTGGGCAGTACCCGCCGGCGACGGTCGTTTGGAGCCCGTGGTAAAACCTGCGGACGACGACCTGCGCGACTTCAGTATCTCGCGCTTAACATTTCAAGCCAGGTATCGCTGGGAAATAGCGCCATTGTCTGACCTGTTTGTCGTGTATACCCGGGGTTCGAATGTCCCGAGTCGCCCGAGAGAGAGTTTCAGCAACCTGCTCACGGATTCATGGACCGAGCGATTAGTAGATATTTTAGTAGTAAAATTACGCTATCGCCTCGGCAACTAATGACACGCTCATGACAAGTTCTGCATCCTCATCACCCCTTTGGATTTTCGGTTACGGCTCGCTGATTTGGCGCGCCGACTTTGCTTTTGTAGAAAAGCGGCCCGCCT
>DGOD01000160.1:0-14743 GCA_002389265.1 Gammaproteobacteria bacterium UBA4475 | reverse complement strand
CCCGCCTATATTCGCGATTTCTCGAGAAGGTTCTGGCAAGGCTCCTCCGACCACCGCGGCATGCCCGGCGCCCCGGGTCGAGTCGTAACGCTGATTGAAGATCTTGAGGCTTGTTGTGCAGGCATGGCTTACCGCATCGACCCGACTCTCTCTTCCACAGTCTTGGCCCGCCTCGACCATCGTGAACAGGGCGGCTACGACCAGCTGCAGATACCGATCCATTTCAGCGCTACCGAAACCGTCACCGGTATCACTTACTATGCGAACTCAACCAACTCCAGTTTCCTGGGCACGGCGCCCGTCGACAGTATCGCGCAACAAATTGTCGATTCCACAGGACCCAGTGGACCCAACTCAGAATATATTCTGGAACTGGATAAGGCACTACAAAGTATCAACCTTGCGCTAGCGCAAGATCCGGACAACCACGTCGCCGCCATCGCGATCGCAGTCAGGCGCCTGTTAGCAACCTAGATAATCAGGGTTATCTGTACCCGGGCTATTTGCATTCAGCGTACTGTCGTCATACAGTCATTCCATGAATCTCCCCATAGCTCATTGACTCAGACTTGGGCGTGATATCCAACTGACGCAACCGAACTCAGCAATAAAGGTCTCGTGACATGCAAACAATCAAAGCTATTGAGCAGTTCCAACCCGACATGCAGGCCTGGCGACGGGATATCCATGCGCATCCTGAAACTGCCTTTGAAGAACATCGAACCGCACAACTGGTGGCCGATAAATTACGTGAATTTGGCTTAGAGGTAGAAACTGGCATTGCGGGCACTGGCGTGGTCGGCACCTTGACTCGCGGGCGCGGCAACCGTGCCATCGGCCTGCGGGCCGATCTGGACGCATTACCCATCGTTGAGCAAAACACCTTTGACCATGTTTCGACCCACCCCGGTAAAATGCACGCTTGCGGTCATGACGGGCACACCACCATGCTCCTGGGCGCCGCCCGATACCTGGCCGAATCTGGCGACTTCGAAGGTACGGTTAACTTTATTTTCCAACCTGCAGAAGAAAATGAAGGTGGCGGTCGGGCGATGATCGAGGCCGGCTTGTTCGATAAGTATCCGGTGGAGTCGGTCTTCGGTATGCACAATATACCGGGCATGGCCGTCGGTACCTTTGCCATTAAACCGGGTCCCATGATGGCAGCATTCGATATCTTCAAACTCAAGGTCACGGGGCGCGGCGGTCATGCTGCCATGCCCCAGTTCAGCGTTGATCCTATCCTGATTGGCGCCAAGATTATCGAGGCCTTCCAGTCCATCGTCAGCCGCTCAATTGATCCTCAAGACGCGGCGGTCATCAGCGTGACTCAGTTCCACGGCGGCGATGCCTATAATGTCATCCCGGAATCTGTCGAAATCCATGGTTGCACCCGATGTTTCTCGCCTAAGGTCCAAGCCATGATGGAAAACAAAATGCGCGTCATGACGGAGCAAATTTGTGCGGCATTCGGTGCCCAGGCTGAATTTTTCTATGAAAAACGTTACCCACCCACGGTTAACGCCCAAGCCGAGACGGATATGGCTGCCCAAGCGGCCGCCAGTGTGGTGGGTGCAGACCGGGTCAACCTTAATCCGAAGCCCGCCATGGGTTCAGAGGATTTCGCCTATATGTTACAGGCGAAACCAGGCAGCTATATCTGGATCGGCAATGGCGATGGCGAAGGTTCGTGCATGGTGCATAACCCTGGCTACGACTTTAACGATGCGATCCTGCCTATCGGTGCCAGTTACTGGGTTAAGCTGGTGGAGCAGCTGTTACCCAAGATTGGCTGATGACCGACCATAAACATCAAACCTTCTCGACTTTGAAGCCTAGGCGGGGGAAGTGCACGACGACCTGACCGAGCTGCGGGTCATCCCGCACCACGGCCAACTCTTCTAAGGAGGCGACTAACAATCTGCCCTCCACAGGGAACAAACCGTAGTCTATCGGTGTGATATTGACTTTGTCACCAGCCACCAAACCATCAACCTGCATCGCTTTGACCACCGGCTCTGTGGCTGGTGTTGCAGCTGCAGCGACAGCGAGTGCCGCCGCACCAGATATTGGCGTTAACTCACCCTGGCCAAATGCCCGCATCCGCCCCATCCAAGCCAGGACTTCGGGAAATGGCGCGAAGGTGTCTCGAATCGCTTCGTTGTTATGGACAAACCAACAACAGTGATAAGTCGAAAAGTCCACTATCGAGGGAGCTTCGCCGAGCAGAAAGGGTTGACTCGCCAACTGCAGATCTAGACGTTTTAAATGCATCAAAAAATAAGGCTGGGCTATGGAAAAATCCATACTCAGCTCCGTCGAACCACGAGTAAATTCGGCACGGTCAGCCATAAACGCGGCAGCGGCATCGGGGTCAGAAAATAGCGCGTGGGAAGCCAACGCCCGAGGTTGAAAAGCCATCGCTACCGCACATTTAAATAACAACGTATCCGTCCAATGCGCCAGGCCACCCGCCACCGCTTCATAAGCAGCGGGGAATACCGTGTTATCCGGGTAAAGCCGGTCGATCACACGGGCCATCAAGGCGGAATCGCAATAGATATCAGCGCCAATCTGCAGCACGGGTGTTTTCCGATAGCCGCCCGTCAGCGCCATCAAGTCTGGCTTAGGCTGAATCACCGGAATGGCAACAGCCTGATAACTAGCCTGCTTATAACCCAGCAGCAAACGGATTTTCTCTGAGAACGGCGACTCAGGATAGTGATGCAGAATGAGATCAGACATAGGACTCACGACTCAGATAATTAGAATGATCAGATCATAGCACTGCGGGGCGAATTTTCTTATAGTGGACGACACGTTACTACGGAGCACAGCATGAGACTCACCAAGCCTAGAATTCCCGCCTTGCATGAGGACCAATGGACCGCAGAGCAGGCCGAAATACTCAACGGTCAGAAGATGCGCGGTTCAGTGCAGAATATTTTCCGAACCATGGCCAATCATGCCAAATTAGCCAAGCGCTGGTTGGTCTTCGGCAACCACATTCTGTCTAAATCTACTCTGCCACCGCGCGATCGAGAGATTTTGATTCTGCGCATCGGCTGGCTGTGCCAGGCGGGCTACGAATGGGGACAGCACGTGGTGATTGGCAAGCGCGCAGGCATTGCCGAGAACGAGATCGAGATGATCAAAGCCGGCGCCAATGCGGGTTGGTCAACCCACGATGCCTTGCTGATTCGTGCCGCGGACGAATTACACAATGACGCCTTCATCTCTGACGAAACTTGGCAAGGCCTTAAGGCCGACTTCACGGATCAGCAAATGATGGATCTGGTATTTACCTGCGGTCAGTACACCATGGTATCCATGGCGCTGAACTCATTCGGCGTCCAGCTGGATCCAGATATCAAGGGGTTTTAAGCATCAGAATGACACCACCGGAATAGATGGCGCCTTTGTATCCGCTGTCTTTTTCAGCCTAACCGCGTCCGGTAGAATCCTCTAATGAGGTCTTGGGGCTGATGGCGCGGTAACTGGGTCGTGCCCGTAAGCGCTCAAAATAAGCGGCGCAGGCGGGGAACTCAGCGAGCACCATACCATCGACCTCCAGCACCATAGCAACCGCCATATACGGCGCATCCGCCAGAGAAAAATCCTCACAAAGGTATTCACGGCCCGCTATCATCGACTCAAGGTAGGGCAAGCCACGAGCACGCAACCCCGCCCTGCCGGCCTCCATCAAGGCCTCGTCACGAGACTCTGGCTTGACCCAATAGGGCATCCAGATCTTCGGTAGATCACCCACCAAAAAAGCCTCATCCGCAAAGGTTTCCTGCATCCGCATCTGCGCCAACTCCCAGTCACGGTTGGGTTTCAATGCATTGTGTGGGTACCGATCCTCCAGATACTCATTAATCACAGTGGAGTCAAATATGCAGGCGCCATCCGCCAACTGCAGATAGGGCACCTTCCCCAACGGATGCTTGGCCAGCAACTCTGCCGGCTTCTTCCATAGGTCACCCGGGTGAAGCCGCTCCACGCGATAGGCGAGCTCCTTCTCTTCGAGAATCACTTTCACCTTACTGGCATGAGTCGACCGTAAAGTACCCCAAGGGTATTCTCTTTCAGTGGTGGCCAATATCAACATATTGAGTCTCTCAATTGCAGCGCTAGGAAACTAGTTGGGAACGCCTCGTTCAATCCAGCTTGACGCTCTTATCAATTTGAGCCCAGGCCAACTTCGCCATGTCATAGGCTCCGGCACCGGCGGCCTCTGCTTGCTTGCTGGCCGCTGTGCCGTCCAGTACTCGCTTGGCAATACCTTGCAGGATGCCAGCCAGACGAAACATGTTAAACGCCAGATAATAATCCCAATGATCAATGCCATCACGTCCCGTACGTCGGCAATAGGCCTCAACAAAGGCCTCCTCGCTGGGGATCCCCAAAGATTTCAGATCAGCGCCACGCAGGACATCCCGATAGGGGCGACACATATAGGCGAAATCAGACAAGGGGCTGCCCAGGGTACTCAGCTCCCAGTCAAGAATACCGATAACCTCATTCTTATCCTTGTGCATCATCATATTAGCGATCTGCAAATCCCCGTGAACAATGGTGCACGACGTATCCAGCGGTATATTGCCCGGCAAGTAGGCGATCAGTTCGTCCATGTAAGGGTTTTCAATCGTCTTGGTGTACTCATATTGGCTAGACCAGCGATTGATCTGACGCGCAATATAGTCTGTGTGTTTGCCGTAGTCTGACAAGCCAACTGCATTAAAATCCACACTATGTAGCTTTGCTACAGCAGCATTGGCCGCATCCCAAATTTCACCTCGCTCAGCGGGGCTGTAGGGACCCGCTGTACTATCCCAGATGACCCGACCATCAAGGTATTCCATGACATAAAACATGGTGCCCAGAATAGATTCGTCCTCACAAAATGCATAGGTTTTCGCAGTCGGCACATCAGCCCCCTGAAGGGCGGTCAACACGCGATACTCTCGATCTACGGCATGCGCTGATTTCAGCAATTCACCGCCAGGTTTTTTGCGCAGCACATATTGTGTGCCACCCCCATGAAGCAAGTACGTTGGGTTCGATTGACCGCCGGCAAATTCTTCAACGGTCAAGCTACCTTGATAGCCTTCCACCTGTTGCTCCATGAATTTTTGCAGTGCAGCCACGTCAAATTGATGCTTCTCCTGCACCGGAATCGTTCCAGTATTTTCTTCGGCGCTAAAGTCCGTCATGAGTACTACCTTTGTATTTTTTTATTACGTTTTTGGTCATTGACGTCAACTACCTCGATTGGCCTGATGCCGAGCACCACCACAGGCAGCGCGTTCAGTTGAATTAACGAGTTTCTACCGCCGCTAACCGGAGCTTGTAGCCCACCGTCATCGCCTTGGACTAGCCCTGTATTAACCGGTGTTGACCATCGAAATTTTTCTAGCTGACGCTGGGCCCCTGACGGGGGCCCCTGAAAACATGCGTCTTGCTGGCCCTGGCTTAATCTACGCGACAACAGATTGCCACGCTGAAGCTGTCACGCCTTAAGTAAGGAATGGGTGCAGTCCAGCTACACCCGTTCGCGAATTAATCAACCTGCCAGGTGTGACCACTACGCAGCAAGGCATTCATATCTGCTGGCGGTCTAGCTTCGCGCACCTTAATACGCTGAGCATAGACATCTTCAATATAGCCGCTCACGTCGGCACAGAAGATCACACCCACTGGCTCTGGGAAATCCGGCCCATGCATACCGGCAAGCATCTGTGCCAGCACCTTATTGGACTCATTATGAACCAGAATATCAGCTAGCGTTATGCCGTCTTCACCCAGCGTCACAACTTCGAGCTGCAGTAAACTGGTGTTCAGCCGAATACCCTTATCGAGCTCTTTACCGAACAACATGGGCTCACCATGTTGCAGCACTAAGCGGCTGTCAGCGGCCGTTTTCTTGTTTTTGACTTGCTCAAAGATACCATCGTTATAAACCGGGCAATTCTGCAGAATTTCGAGAAATGACGCGCCTTTATGACTGTGGGAGCGACCCAGCATTTCTGTCAGGTGCTTCATTTCCGTATCAATTGAGCGAGCAACAAATTGCGCACCAGCGCCCAGTGCAAAACTGCAAGGGTCTAACGGCCGATCCACTGAGCCATCGGGGGTCGACGGTGAACGGGTACCCACCTTCGAGGTCGGCGAGTACTGGCCCTTGGTCAGGCCATAAATTTCGTTATTAAACAATAAAATTTGTAGATCTACGTTGCGACGCAACACATGTAACATATGGTTACCGCCGATGCTCAGCCCATCACCATCACCGGTGACGACCCACACATCCAACTCTGGATTGGCGAGCTTGACGCCCGTGGCCAGCGACGGTGCGCGACCATGAATCGTATGGAAACCATAGGTATTCATGTAATAGGGAAAACGCGAAGAGCAACCAATACCCGAGATAAAAACACTGTTTTCTCTGGGCAGGCCTAGGGTCGGCATAAACTTATGCAGGGTTTTCAAAATGGCGTAATCACCACAGCCTGGACACCAACGCACTTCCTGATCTGTTTCGTAATCTTTCATCGTAAGGGGGGCATTCATTATTTGCTCTCCATCTGGGATTTTATCGCGGCTTCAATTTCTCGAATTTTAAAGGGCTGACCAGAAACCTTGCTTACGCCTTTGGCATCAATCGCATACTCAGCACGAAGGATATCGATCAACTGTCCCGTATTCATTTCTGGAATCAACACTTGATCAAAACCCTTGAGCAACTCACCCAGATTGGCGGGCATGGGCCACATATAACGAATATGGACGTGGGACACATCCATGTTCGACTGGCGGGCACGCTTTACCGCCTGATGAATGACACCGTAAGTCGAACCCCAGCCAACCACCGCCAGCTTGCCCGTTGTATTACCTTGATCGACGCTCTGCAGGGGAATGTCCCGAGCGATCCCATCTATTTTTGCTTGCCGCATCAAGGTCATCTTCTGATGATTTTCAGCGTCGTAGGAGATATCACCGGTCACCGCATCGCGCTCAATACCCCCAATCCGATGTTCCAACCCTGGCGTTCCCGGCTTGGCCCAAACACGGGCCAAGGTATCCGGATCGCGGTTGGCTGGAGAAAAACCTTCGACCTCGGTGGCATGCACCACGGGAAAACCCTCGTAGTCATTGAAGTCAGGCAGTTGCCAGGGCTCAGAGGCATTCGCTAAGTAGCCATCGCTGAGAACAATCACCGGTGTTCGATATTTCGTCGCCAACCTGACGGCTTCAATGGCGACTTCAAAACAATCTGAGCAGGTGGAAGAGGCGATGACCGGCAGGGGCGTGTCCGCATGGCGACCATAAATAGCCTGAAATAAATCTGACTGCTCAGTTTTAGTCGGCAGGCCAGTCGAGGGTCCGCCACGCTGGGTATTCACGATCACCAGAGGTAATTCCACGGCACAGGCCAGGGAAATAGCTTCGGCCTTCAGAGAGATCCCCGGTCCCGAACTTGAGGTGATACCCAGTGAACCGGCAAAAGACGCGCCGATGGCGGCGCAGACTGCCGCGATTTCATCTTCCGCTTGAAAAGTGACCACCTCAAAGTGTTTCTGGCCGGAAAGGGTATGCAACAAGCTTGAAGCCGGCGTGATGGGGTAAGAGGCAAACACAATCGGCAGTTCAGCCAATTGGCCGCCGGCCAGCAAGCCATAGGCCAGCGCCTCTGAGCCAGTGATGTTACGGTATAAACCCGGTGAAACTTGTGCTCGCGGCACCTTATACATCTCGATCCCGGCGTGCAGTTCCGTGGTCTCACCAAAGGCATGACCGGCATTGATCGCGGCTACGTTCGCTTCAGCAATATCAGGCATTTTCGCGAACTTCTTACGCAAGCCAGCGATGGCTGCGTCGCGACTACGATCAAACAGCCACATAGTTAAACCCAGCGTCCACATATTCTTGCAGCGCAAACCAAACTTGTGGCTTAGGCCAAAGGGTTTGACGGTGTCCAGTACGCGCTTGCTGATATCAATCGAGAGTAGACGATAGGCATCCAGCGAGCCGTCCTCAAGTGGGTTGGCCTTGTAGCCGGCGCGTTGCATGTTCTTATCGGTGAAGGCGTCAGCATCAACCACAATGAGCCCACCTTCCACCAGATCCTTCAAATTGGTAATCAGCGCTGCGGGATTCATCGCCACCAGCACATCCACTGCATCACCGGCGGTGGTCACATCATCGGAACCAAAATAGATCTGGAAAGCCGAAACGCCGAATGTTGCCCCGGCAGGGGCACGTATTTCCGCGGGGAAGTCTGGAAAAGTCGCCAGGTCGTTACCATAGATTGCAGTTGCCTCGGTAAAGTTGTTACCGGTTAACTGCATGCCGTCACCAGAATCACCGGCAAAACGGACTACCACGCCCTCCAACACTCTGGCTTGCGCTCCTGCTACGCTCACTTCCTCGACAACTGACATAGTATTTTCCTGTGTTATTTTTCGGCCTCTATGACACTACTCTTATCTACGCTCCAACGCTGCTGACGCGACGTTCCGCCTCTGATTCTACCGATAAATTAACGCTTACAACAACCCAAAAGAAGCCTAATCAAGCAGATCAATCAACGACTCATTGAAGCGTCATTGCTATCGATCCAATAAAGAATCCAGCGTCGCGCATCGCGGCAACCCCGTTTTTTCTATCATTCACTTCAGTCATAGGCTAACAGGCGACGAAGGCGCGACTCATTCGATCCAAAATCCTGCATTCAAACTGACTGTAACGGGATCTAACGGTGATTTTCGAGGGCCGCCTTTAAAGAGCGGAATGTGAAAGGCTGATTTTTATAGACTGGTTTTAGGCGCTGATTTTGGGCTACAGCGCTCCTCTGCGACCATGCATAAAAAAGCTGGCTCGAGATCGAACCAGCTTTCGATTCTCTAACTGGCCTTCATCAGATAGGTGGTTAGCTGATCAGCACCTCCGATTAATTGACCGCCAATGAACACCTGAGGCACCGACATGGAGCCTGTCAGACCACGCATGGCCACCTGATCGATATCACGCCCCACCACGATCTCATTGAACCGAATCTGCCGCGCAGTCAGTAAGTCCTTGGCTCGTTGACAGTGCGGACAACCCGTTCGACTGATGACCGCCACAGGCTCTGGCGCCTTGGCACTCGCATTGATATAGGCCAGCATCGTATCCGCATCAGATACCGTGAACGGATCCCCTGGCAGGTCAGGCTCGATAAACATTTTGTCGACGACGCCGTTTTTAACCAGCATCGAATAACGCCAAGAACGCTTGCCGAAGCCTAAGTCTTCCTTGTCAACTAGCATTCCCATGCCGGCAGTGAAGTGACCGTTACCATCGGGGATTACCCTGACCTTTTCGATCCCCTGGTCCCGCTGCCAAGCCTGCATCACGAAGCCATCATTGACACTGACACAGAGGATCTCATCCACACCATTGGCCGCAAAGACCGGCGCCAGCTCCTCGTAACGAGGCAGGTGAGTGGCTGAACAAGTGGGCGTGAAAGCACCGGGCAGGGAAAACACCACCACTGTTTTGCCTTCGAACAGCGCCTGGGTGGTTACATCCTGCCAGCCGGCGTCATCGCGAGTTCGAAAAGTCACATTGGGTACGGCTTGCCCTTCTCTATCGTTAAGGGTATTCATCATCATTTGCCTCGCATCGAGTCTATTAGTTAGGGGGTTAGTTGCACGCTTCAGCGCAATGACAGCCATACTAGCCAGATCTTTACGATACATAAAATAAATTGTTTTTCTTGTTTCGATCGTTTTATTTGATCGATTACCTGTTATTGGATAAACTCAACCAACACGAGACCAAGAGGGCGACCCATGCACTTACCACCGATTCGACAACTCCAGTATTTGGTTGCTTTGCAAGAGACTCAACATTTCGGTAATGCGGCAAAACAGGTCAACGTCACCCAATCAACCCTGAGCACCGGCATCAAGGAACTGGAGTCTTCGCTGGGTGTCACGCTGGTGGAACGCACGAATAAGTCCGTGGCCTTCACCGAACTCGGCAAACAGATCGCTGAGCGCAGCCGCGACATCATTCTCAAAACTCAAGACCTGGTGGACAATGCGCGCTCCCTGTCTGATCCCACGTCGCTACCCGTCCGACTCGGTGTTATCCCCACCATTGCGCCCTACCTCATCAGCCAATATGTCATGGCGATCGGTCAGCAGTTCGAGACACTAAAACTCTATATTCGCGAGGACACCACCGCCAACTTGATTCAGGAGTTGTTCGACAACAAGCTCGACTTGGCGCTGCTAGCACTCCCCTACGACGCGGGACAAATTCAAACCCAGGTCATCTATCGCGAGGGCATGCATCTGGCATACCATCGAAAAACCCGTCTACTGGATCATTCGGACTATGACTTTGATGCACTGCCGGATGAGAGTCTGCTGCTACTGGATGACGGCCACTGCTTACGTGATCATGCGCTGGCAGGCTGCCGACTAAAGAACCAGAAAAAGATTCACACATTTGGCGCCAACAGTTTGCAAATGTTGTTGCAAATGGTTGATAACGATCTGGGTGTCACGCTGATCCCTGATATGGTGATTCAGGCTGGCGTACTGCAAGGTACTCAGATCGCTACTGAGCGTTTGCCCACTGAACGTTTCTATCGAGACATCGGCTTTGCCTGGCGCAAGGGCACGTCTCGAGAAGACCTGCTGCTCGGCATGATGGCCTTACTGGGCGAGCCTAAACTCGAAGCCTAAACGTCCTTAGAGCGGGATTCCTGGAAACTGAGCCGATCGCGTGCCTTCTATAGGATGGTTACTGGCCGCATGGTAGGTAAACACCAGTGAAAACTTCGTTTCTGCGCTACGATTTCTGCCCGCCGCATGAAATAACTTGCTGTGAAAAAATAACACATCGCCCTTCTCGAGCGGCACCGGCTTGGCTCGCGCAATCAAGGCCCTATTTTCCGCCAGGTCTGGTCGCAGAAACAACGCCGCATCAAATCGACCGGGTTCAAAATCCAGCGTATGGGTACCGGGAATCACCCTAAGACAACCATTGTCGGTCGTCTCGTCACCCACCGCCAACCAAACACTGATCAAATTTCGCTCATCAAAGGCCCAGTAGCGATTATCCTGATGCCACAGAGTGGCACTGCTATAGCCCGGTTGCTTGGTCATGATGCAGTTATGATGGCACTGAGATAAAACGTTATCCGGTGAGTTCAACAGCGCCTGCAGTGATTGTTTAACGCCTTCGCTGACCGCCCAGTCACGAATAACATCGGCACGGGAATAGGCATGCAAAAGACGCCGGCAAGTGTCTCCTCCGGGCGCATCTTTCGACTTAGGCGCGCCAGGATACTGCACGTCCACCTCATACTCGATGGGCGCTAGATTGACTTCGAGATGGGTTCGCGCCATCTCAGCGATGGCATCACAGGTCGCGGCATCTGTCAGCCCTCGACGAACCAGGTAGCCATCGCGACGAAATATTTCCAACTCCTGAGGAGTCAGCCCATTCATGCCAGTTAGGCTCAAGCTGCTCATTTGGCATGCCTGCGGTCAATGCTCACAGCTCGCGCTTCCCAGTCCTGGGTAATCGCCGCTCGATAAACCGCCAACACCTCACGACTAGTCTCCGTATCTAGCCGCTGCAGACACGCCGCTGTTTGAACTCGCAAATGGGTGTCGGCTTCACCTAGCAACGGCACCAGCACGGCTTCCAAGGCAGACTTGCGACTTTCATGAAACGCAGCACACAAACCATCCACGCCGCGCCGACGGGACACTACCGCTGTTGAATCCTGCGTACTTTGGATAAAAAACCGCCAAACATCGTCATTCGGGAACGCGGTCAGCGACGCCGCCGCTCGCGCTCTGATATAGTCCAATTGATCCGTATCCTGAGCGATATCAAGCATCGTTCGCCAACTGTCTGCGGGCAGTCCTGCTAGCCTTCCCCGGTCTAGCTGCCATTCGTAGCCCTGCAATGAGGCCAAAACCTGCTCTGTCTCAGTCGCGGCAGACACTGTGGCATTCATGCCCGCCAGCACGAATGCCATAGACAGTCTCATCAACATTTTCATCCGCATCCTGAGGCTCCTGCCAAAATGCTAATCATACGTAAATTTTGTCGACTACGCGCTACATTGTCTTTGCCGCTGCTAGGAATAATGCGCTAATGTAGCAGCGTGACCTGCTATATCTATCAACTCAAAGAGGAAGCGTTATGCCAAAATCAGTCGAGGTGAGTCAATACATGCAGCACAAGCCCATCACCGTGATGGCGGATATGAATATCTATGACGCTTCCAGAAAGATTTTAGAAAATAAAGTCTCTGGCGTCGTGGTCATCGACGCAAACAATAACCTAGTGGGCATGCTCTCAGAACTCGATTGTTTACGAGCGCTGGTCACCTCGGTTTACAATGGTGCTGATCCTGGCGGGGCGTTGGTAAAAGATATTATGACCCTGGATGTTGAGGTCAATCACCCCACCGATGACATCGTCACGGTCGCAGCATCCATGCTAGATCATAAACATCGACGTCGACCGATCGTCGTTGACGGTAAACTTGTCGGTCAAC
Organism: Gammaproteobacteria bacterium UBA4475; assembly: GCA_002389265.1. Classification (GTDB taxonomy): domain Bacteria; phylum Pseudomonadota; class Gammaproteobacteria; order Pseudomonadales; family Azotimanducaceae; genus UBA4582. The sequence continues at coordinate 2,172 of DGOD01000160.1, read as the reverse complement.
TCACCTGTCGCCAAATTCTCGGCGCCATCAAGGATTTCAATTGACCGATGTTATCCCCAGTCTAGGTTGGCAGGGCATTCAGTGTCGTCTCCAAAAGGTGCGATGTGTCATTAAATCCTCGAACGATCAACTTGCCTTCAACCATCACTATCTGACTAATAGAGCCATTATCACAACCGTTAAACGCAAAATGGGCTGAGCCTGAGGCATGGGACAAGATATGCCCGACAATGCCACCATGCACAACGGCAACGATCAGCTGATCTGGATGGCTTGCCGCGATCTTGTTCAAAGCCCTTTCGACCCGGGCATGAATCTGCGCTCTGGACTCTGCACCGGGAATCGCATCCCAGCGTTGCTCGGCCTGCATCTGCTGGTAAATCGGATCATTATCAAAGGCCTTGATCCGCAATAAGCCCCCTTCCCAATCACCCAGGTGAACCTCTCGCAGATCAGGTTCCTCGATGGGTTCAAGTCCAAGATGCCCGGCCAGGGGCGCTGCGGTCTCGTGGGTGCGGGTCAAATTGGTGACGTAAATAGCGTCTATGGGTAAATGCCGCAGTCTTTCGCCAACTCGCTCTGCCTGCTCTCGCCCGGCGATCGCGAGTTCAGGATCACCTTGTCCCGCGACGAGTGGAAAAGGATTTTCCAGGCTCGCAGCACGAGATTCGCCATGGCGGACCAAGAGTATCTGTGTCGCACCTTTAGGCGCGGTAAATCGGTGTTGTCGGTATTCTTTCACTGCATTGTCCTGTCTGCCGCAATTGAACCTGAGAGTCTAACAAATTTCCGCACCTCATCCCCACAAAAAACCCAATGCAATTGCTGCGCACAGCACCCAAAATCCTTGCTAGTATGCGGTAACAGAGTGCAATCTTAGATCAATCCACACATCACCAAAAACGCATTACGCACAATACAAATTACATAATACAAATTACATAATACAGGGCAGACAACGATGAGCTGGGATAAAGAGATTGACGAACTTCATCATCGCGGGACTCTCGCAGAAGCCATGGGCGGCGTGGACAAGGTCGCTCGTCAACATGAGTTTGGCAAACTGACGATTCGAGAGCGGGTTGACGCTATTGTTGACCCGGGCAGTTTTCATGAAGTGGGCAAACTCGCCGGCGTCGGGCAATACGATACCGACGGCAATCTAGTGAGCTTCACACCCTCTAATTATGTCTTTGGCACGGCCGAGATCGATGGTCGAGCGGTGATGATCTCCGGCGACGACTTTACCGTTCGCGGCGGATCTGCCGATGCCTCTATCGGCGCCAAGCGTATGCAAGCGGAAGGACTGGCGCTGGAACTGGGTTTACCCCACATCCGGCTCGTAGATGGTATGGGAGGCGGTGGCTCGGTGAAGACCATTGAAACCGCCGGGCGAACTTACATACCCCAAATCGCTGGCTGGGACACCATTGTCGGCCACTTGGGCGTGGCACCATCCGTGTCTCTCGCCCTCGGATCTGTCGCCGGTATCGGCGCAGCAAGAGTCACGACTTCTCATTACTCCGTGATCGTCAAAGACACGGCGCAAATGATGATTGCCGGGCCGGCCCTCGTGGACTGGGCCAGTCTTGGGGATGTCAGTAAGGAAGAATTAGGGTCGAGTCGAATCCATACCCGCAACGGCGCGATTGACGACGAAGCCGACTCAGAAGCTCAGGCCTTTGCCATGGCTAGACGCTTTCTGTCCTACCTGCCCGCTAACGTCGATGAATTACCACCCAGGGCGGCTTGTGATGATCCCGTCGATCGTCGCGACGAACAACTTATGAACATCATTCCGAGAGACCCACGAAAGGTCTACAAAATGCGCAAGATCATCAATAGCGTGTTCGATGAGGATTCGTTCTTTGAGATTGGTAAGCAATGGGGCAAGTCCATCATCTGCGGGCTAGCACGACTCAATGGTATTCCCGTCGCGGTATTTGCCGAAGATGCCATGATCTATGGCGGTGCCTGGACAGCCGATGCCTGTCGCAAGCTGGTTCGACACTGTGACTTGGCCTCAACCTTCCACCTGCCTTTAATCCATCTGATTGACTGCCCCGGATTTTTGATCGGCAAAGAATCAGAAGAAAGTGCCACCATTCGTTTCGGCTCACAAGCGCTGGCTGCGCTCGGCCAGACCACGGTACCCTTCTGCAGTGTTGTGGT
>DGOD01000097.1:11421-14536 GCA_002389265.1 Gammaproteobacteria bacterium UBA4475 | reverse complement strand
CCCGGTATTGTCAGCGTCAGCGGCCCTGAACTGCGGCATGAGCTAAGCCGCGATCAGCGGTTTGATCAGGGCATTATGAATGAAGATCAGTTATTGCTGGCAGCGACAGAGGCTCGGTCTCGTGGCGAGCGAGTCGTGTTTACTAACGGCTGTTTTGACATCCTGCATGCAGGCCATGTGGACTATCTCGCCGAGGCACGGCAACGGGGTGACCGTCTGGTGGTAGCCATCAATAGCGACGAAAGTGTCCACCGACTCAAGGGTGAAGGTCGACCGATAAATACTGTCGATCGACGCATGGCCATGCTTGCCGGTCTGTCCGCGGTGGACTGGGTCGTGACGTTTGAGCATGACACGCCCTTGGAGCTACTCGAAAAACTGCGCCCCGATGTGCTCGTCAAAGGCGGCGATTATGGTATCGAGCAGGTGGTCGGGGGTGACATGGTGCGCGCCTACGGTGGCGAAGTGGCCGTATTAAGTCTGGTAGAGGACTGTTCAACCACGGCCATCGTCGAGAAAATTCGTAACCTGTAGTCATATGCCTGCGGCCTTAAGTCAGGGTTGGTCAGGGTTGTAAGGCCTTGACTGCCGCGCTGACGTTAGCGGCGAGATGGGTCGGATTAATGGTGCCGATGATGGCGCTCGCCACCGCTCGCTGGGTCATGGCGAAGTTGATGGCGGCCTCGTTATCCTGAAGGTGGCCGGAGGCAAACAGCTTCTTCAGCAATACGCCCTTGTTAAGTGCCCGGGCTCGTTCGAGTACTGGCTGCTGGCTTTGATCATCGAGATTACAGGTGAGCATCACGATGTCAGTCTCTTCGACTGCCAATAGACCGGCGGCCACAGACTTGGTGGAAGCGCCTATCGCCTTGATATAACCCCGGCTTTTAAACCGATCCAGCTCAGCTAAAACCCCAGAGTGCTGCAGAATATCCAGGTCGTCATCGGCGCAATGGACCAGCACGATATCCAGATAGTCGGTTCGCAGGTGGCGTAGGCTCGTCTCAAGACTGAGTCTGGTTGCCTTGGCGGAGAAGTCGTAGTGCGACTTTTGGTCCTGGTATTGTTCGCCAACCTTAGTGCAAACCACCCAATCGCCGCGAGAACCGGGTAACAACTGACCCAGACGTTGCTCACTGATGCCATAAGCCGGGGCCGTATCGATCAGGTTAATGCCTAGGGCGCGCGCCGTCTCAAGCAGGACCGACACTTGATGGTCGTCAGGTAAATCGAAGGCCTGGGGATACTTGATGCCAGTATTGCGCCCGAGTTTTACGGTGCCAATTCCCAGTGGCGAGACCTTCAGGCCGCAGTCGCCGAGGGTGCGCAACTGTTGAGGCTGAAACCCCATCAAAATGCCAATGCCCAGGGGGTCTTGCCGGGCTTCGCAGGGGATAATGACAAGGGATCTGCGGCGCAGCCGGCGGGTTTTAGGTCGATGGCCGCACAGACCTGATCAGCCAGCATGGGAGTCAGGGTCAGTTTGATGGGCCAACAGGTGATGGTGTTGTGGGACCGTTGGCAGAACGGCGAGTCAGGACGCTGAAGGTCGTTGGCCGGTTCTGCTCGGTCGACTCGCAAGGTGGCCCAGTCAGCAGCGCCCAAATCGATCCAAGGGAACAGGTCGTTGAGTTCTCGTCGAGCTATGTCGATCTGAGCGCCTTCGCTTCGGTCTATACCGTCTTCGGCTAATTGGCCACCGAGATACCAGACATTGTCGCCGTCCTCGCAAGGGTGAGTGGTGATAGTCACCCGCGGTTTAGCGGCGGTGCGCAGGCTGACACCGTGGGCGTAGGCCTGGGGCAAATGACCCTTGAGCATCACCTGCTGTAAAGGTCTGCGCTGCATGGCAATCGACGATGGGTTGTCGCTTGCGAGCAGTTCTGCATTGCCCGTACCGGCGCTCAGGATATAACAGTCAGCAGTCAAGATGCCGTGGCCGGTATCAATACCGGTCACCTCGCCGGTTAATGACCGGATCAGTTTTGCCTGACACTGATAAATGTGAGCCTGATAAGGGGCGGCCAAGGCGTTAACTAAGGCAGGGGTGTCGATGACCATATCCTGCAATTGATAGACGCTGCCGGAAAACTGAGGATTGGCGAATAGGGCGGGATAATTACTTGGTGCCAGGGGTGTGACTCGGCCCCGTACCGATTTGCTGCCGAAAAAAGCGGTCACTTTAGAACCCAAGCTACCGTCGGAAAACAGGTAGTAGGCGTCGGATAAGGTGTTGACCCCCGTTAATGGTAAGGGACCGCCGCCGGCCAGGCATTGCCGCCAAGTCTCTGGCATGCTCGCAATGGACTCGGAGGCTGGGGTGGTAAAACCGCCGAGGGCGTATTTGATCCCGCCGTGGATCATGCCCTGGGAGGCAAAAGTTTGTGCCTGTCCGAGGGCTTCTTGTTCTAGCAAAACCACGGAGTAGCCGAGGTTACCGAGCACATTTAACAGCCATAAGCCGCTGATACCACCGCCAATAATGGCGATTTGCGTGTGTGGCTGATGAGTCATAATTCGAGTACTCAATAAGGGTGACGTCAGTAATTATTCTGGTGACAGATTATACCCCGAATTACCGCAGGTGGTTTAGGCGGGCGAATACCGATATCCTCCACCAGATTGCTCAGAGATAACATGCCGTGATCAGAATTTTATATAGCCTGGTTTTTTACCTGGCAATACCGCTGGTATTGTTCCGGGTTTACTGGCGTTCCCGCAAGGAACCACGCTATCGGCGGGACCTGCGTCAACGGTTTGGATTTTGCCCACGCCTGGCTGGTGATAATTGGGTTTGGGTGCACGCGGTCTCGGCGGGCGAAAGCATCGCCGCAGTGCCGTTGATCAAGGCGCTATTGACTGCCGGCCGTCAGGTTATAGTCACTAACATGACGCCTACTGGCCGCGAGCAAATTGAGCGGTTGTTAGGCGACCAGGTGACCAGCTGCTATGTCCCCTATGATATGCCCGATGCTGTAGTGCGGTTTTTGCGCCGCAGTCGGCCGCAGGCATTGGTCATTATTGATACTGAGTTGTGGCCTAATATGCTGCACTATGCGCACCGTCAGGGCGTCAAAATACTCTTAGTGAATGCCCGTCTCTCTGCTCGCAGTGC
>DGOD01000097.1:1053-11343 GCA_002389265.1 Gammaproteobacteria bacterium UBA4475 | reverse complement strand
CGCGAGCAAGGAGATCGGTTCGTCGAGCTTGGTTTAGCACCTGCGCGTCTGCAAGTGACCGGCAGCATCAAATTTGACGCCAGTCAGCCAGCAGATCTTCTGCAGCGATCAGCGGAGTTCAGTCAAATATTGGGTCAGCGCCTGATTATCGTGGCCGGTAGTACTCATCCCGGTGAGGAGCAGATGCTCCTCGATGCGGTGCGCCCCCTGCTGCAGTCTCAGCCGGAAATCTTGCTGGTGCTAGCCCCCCGTCATCATTATCGGGCTGAGCAGGTCGAACGCCTGTGTCAAACCCTGGGTCTGGTGACGGTGCGCCGCAGCACGAACCTTAACTGTAGCCCCCAGACCCAGGTCTACCTGCTGGATACCATGGGTGAGCTGGGCTATCTGTATCCCATTGCCGACATCACCTTTGTTGGTGGTAGTCTGGTGCCAGTGGGTGGACATAACCCGATGGAACCGGCAAGCCATGGTAAGCCGGTGATAATGGGTCAACATTTACGCAATATCCAAGACATTGCGGATCGATTTATCGCCAACGGCGGACTGCTTCGAGTGGCGTCCCCGGCAGCATTGGCATCCAGTCTGGCGTCTTTGTGTCAGAGTGCAACGCAACGCCAGCGGCTGGGTGCGGCTGCGCTGCAGACAATGGCGGAGAATCGAGGTGCCCTGAAGCTGACGTTGCGGCTGATTGATGCCCAGCTCGGAGAATAAACTAGAGGCTTTCTGTGGTACCCTTTGGGCATAACAGACACCCGTGATTGGCGCGGTTTGAATAAGGTGAGCAAGGAAAATATGGAGCGGACTAAGTCACGGCGTTATGTACCTGACCTGGTGTCAGATATGGCTGAATGTGATGCAAATTACATCCGCTTGCTGCGCCTGTTTCCCCATATGGCAAAGCAGGACGCGTTATCTTTTGGTGTCCAAGGTGCCACTCAAGTGACCAGTCAAGGTGCCGTTCAAGGTATCACTGAAGATGGTGCACTGGTGACCATGCAGATCTCCGAGCGGTGTCCTTACACGACCATGCTGTCGGTTCGAGTCACCAGCGAAGACGATCAGCCTTGGGTCAAATGGCCGGTGTTGGAGGTTCGCATCTACCACGATATTAAGTCGGCGGAGGTGACCGGTTTTGAGCGCCACAGAAATTTCAGATATCGCTACCAAACCCCTAATCCGGATATGTTTCAACCCGACGAAAAATCTCAGATAAATCGCTTCTTCGGCGAGTTGCTCAGCTTTTGTATCGAGCATGGCCATTCGCTGGAGCCGGTGTTCCTGGATAGAGACAACACCCCAGAGTAAATGTGCGGCGAAATCCGAAGAAATCACCGGTCCATGCGGTTATAATTTGGCGCCAGATACAAAGCCGCTTGTCGGTAACGGGGTTGCTTGGTCTGGCACGCGATCAGCCAGCGCCTGCGATGGGTGTTGCGGATAATTTCTTCAGCCCGGGTGCGCGAGGGTTGAGGTCAGGCCTTACTGCTGAAAAGCGGTAGGTGAGGGCGCCCAACACCGACAACAACTGAATCCGGATACCACCTATCGATGTTAACAGGACACTATGGTCACTAAGAATTATAGCGCAGACTCTATTGAGGTCTTGGAAGGCCTTGACCCCGTCAAGAAGCGCCCGGGCATGTACACGGACACCACCAGGCCCAATCATCTGGCGCAGGAAGTCATCGACAACAGCGTTGATGAGGCGCTGGAAGGTTACGCCAGCGAAATCCGAGTCATTCTGGGTAAAGATGGATCCATGTCGGTGGCTGACAATGGTCGCGGTATGCCGGTTGACCTGCATAAAAAAGAAAAGCTCCCAGGGGTCGAGCTGATTTTGACCCGGCTCCATTCCGGGGCGAAATTCAACAGCGATAATTACAAATTTTCAGGCGGCTTGCACGGCGTTGGAATTTCTGTGGTCAATGCCCTGTCTGAGACCTTTGACGTCTATATCAAACGTGATGGCAAGCTCCATCATATGTCGTTCAAGGATGGCATCAAGGCGTCGAATCTTGAGGTTAAGGAAGAGGTTGGCAAACGTAATACCGGCACGCTGGTATCCTTTCGTCCGAACCCACAGTACTTCGATTCACCCAAGTTCTCGGTTAGCCGCATGAAACACTTGTTGCGCGCCAAGGCTGTGTTGTGTCCTGGTTTGCGCGTATTTTTTACTGATGAGACTAACTCCAACCCAGACGAAAGGCAGTACGAGTGGTTTTATGAAGCTGGCTTGAAAGACTATCTTGTCGATGAATTGACGGGTTTTGAGGTGTTACCTGCAGAGCCTTTTATGGGTTCGATAGCGGGCAAAGAGGAAGCTGTGGACTGGGCCGTACAGTGGTTGCCAGAAGGTGGTGACCTCATCACGGAAAGCTACGTTAATCTTATTCCGACAACCCAGGGCGGTACTCATGTCAGCGGCCTGCGTGGTGGTTTGCTAGAGGCTCTACGAGAATTTTGTGAATTTCGAAATTTAGTGCCCCGTGGCGTGAAGATTTCTGCTGATGATATTTGGGATCGTTGCAGTTATGTCTTATCGGCGAAACTGCTGGATCCACAATTCTCTGGCCAGACCAAGGAGCGCTTGAACTCTCGCCAGGCAGCGACGTTTATCTCAGGCGTCGTCAAAGACAGCTTCAGCCTTTGGCTCAATCAGCACACGACGGATGCAGAGGCTTTAGCTGAGCTGGCCATCAGCAATGCCCAAGCCCGATTACGTGCCGGTAAAAAAGTCGTGCGTAAGAAAGTCACAGCGGGTCCAGCGTTACCCGGCAAGCTGGCAGATTGTTCCTGTCAGGATGCCATGCAAGGTGAGCTGTTTCTGGTTGAAGGAGATTCAGCCGGCGGCTCAGCGAAACAGGCCCGAGACAGAGTCACCCAGGCGATTATGCCGCTGCGTGGCAAGATCTTGAATACCTGGGAAGTGGACTCTAGTGAAATTTTGGCCTCCCAGGAAGTTCATGATATCTCCGTCGCCCTGGGTATTGATCCCGGCGAAGAGAACTTGGCCAATTTGCGTTACGGCAAGGTGTGCATTCTGGCGGATGCGGACTCTGATGGTCTGCACATTGCAAGCCTGCTGATAGCGCTGTTCGTTAAACATTATCCGGCTCTGGTGAGTGCGGGTCATGTTTATGTTGCGATGCCGCCCTTGTATCGGATCGATGTTGGCAAGGAAGTGTTTTATGCCCTGGATGAAGCTGAGCGTCGCGGTATCCTGGATCTGGTGGCCGCTGAGAAAAAGAAGGGCAAGGTCAGCGTCCAGCGCTTCAAAGGTCTCGGTGAAATGAACCCCTTGCAGTTACGTGAAACAGCCATGGCCGAAGCCACGCGCCGTCTGGTGCAACTCACCATGGATTCCGGCAGTCTGGTGCATGATACGCTGGATATGTTGTTGTCGAAAAAGCGCGCGCCAGACAGAAAAATCTGGCTGGAGAGTAAGGGCGACCTAGCCGAATTGCTATAACCGTTAGATCAACTACAAAGCGAAGAGATTCATGACCGAACCAAATCAATCGGCGAACACGGAAACGATTTCCTTAACGGAGTTTACCGAAGACGCCTATTTAAACTATGCCATGTATGTCATCAACGATCGGGCTCTGCCGCATATAGGCGATGGTCTTAAGCCAGTGCAGCGGCGAATCGTCTATGCTATGTCGGAGTTGCGCCTTAGCGCTGATGCCAAGTTTATGAAGTCAGCCCGGACCGTCGGCGACGTGATCGGGAAATACCATCCCCACGGCGACAGTGCCAGCTACGAGGCCATGGTTTTGATGGCTCAGCGATTTTCTTATCGGTATCCGTTGGTAGATGGTCAGGGCAACTGGGGCTCTCCCGACGACCCCAAGTCATTTGCGGCCATGCGTTACACAGAGTCACGTTTAACTAAGTATGCCTCTGTACTGCTGGAGGAACTGGGTCAAGGGACTGTGGAATTCGTTCCCAACTTTGATGGCACTATGGAAGAGCCCGTGCTGTTGCCTGCCCGTCTGCCAAATATATTGCTGAATGGTGGCAGTGGCATTGCGGTGGGGATGGCGACCGATATTCCGCCACATAATGTCAACGAAGTGGTTAGTGCTTGTATCCGCCTGTTAGATCAGCCCAAAGCTTCGGTCTTGGATCTGATGGAGCATATTCAGGGGCCAGATTTTCCGACCAATGCAGAAATTATTTCCAGTGCCGCGGATATTCGTCAGATCTATGAGACTGGCCGAGGCGCAGTTCGTACACGTGCTGTCTATGAGATTGAGGATAGCGACATTGTCATCACCGCGATCCCATTTCAGGTGTCCGGGACCAAAATTCTGGAACAGATAGCGGCCCAGATGCAGGCTAAGAAATTACCCATGGTCGTGGATCTGCGGGATGAGTCTGATCACGAGAACCCGACCCGCATTGTCATCGTTCCCCGCTCCAACCGGATCGATGTTGAAGCCTTGATGGCGCACCTATTTGCCACCACGGACTTGGAGCGCACTCACCGGATAAATTTCAACATGATCGGCCTGGACGGTAGGCCCCGAGTTAAGCCCTTGAACGTGCTGTTATCCGAATGGCTGACGTTCCGTACGGATACGGTGGTGCGTAGACTGAATTACCGGCTGGAGAAGATCCTGGCGCGTCTGCATATTCTGGACGGCTTGATGATCGCTTATCTGAATATCGACGAAGTGATTCGCATTATCCGCACAGAAGATAAGCCGAGACAGGCGTTGATAGCCGCTTATGGGCTATCTGAAATCCAGGCAGACGCCATATTGGATCTGCGCCTGCGGCAATTGGCACGACTTGAGGAAGTGAAGATTCAAGGTGAGCAAGACGCGCTGAGTATCGAGCGCCGGGATATCGAAAAAACCCTGGGTTCGACAGCGAGAATGAAGACTCTGGTGAAGCAGGAGTTGCTGAGAGATGCCAAGGAGTTTGGGGATGACCGCCAGTCCCCCATCGTTAGTCGAACGGAAGCCCTGGCTTTCAACGAAAAAGATTTGCTGTCAACGGAGCCTGTGACCATCGTGCTTTCCGAAAAAGGCTGGGTTCGCGCTGCACGAGGTCATGAAATTGATCCTCAGGAATTAAGCTATCGATCCGGTGATAACTTTTTCCAGGCTGTCCTGGGACGCTCCAACCAAGATGTGGTTTTTCTTGATTCGACAGGCCGAGCCTACACGTTGGCGGCCCATACGTTGCCCTCGGCTCGCGGCCAGGGCGAGCCCTTAAGCGGCCGCACAAACCCACCTTCCGGGGCATACTTCACCGGAGTTATTACCGGCGACCAAAAACAACAATATCTGCTGGCCAGTGATGCAGGCTATGGCTTCGTCGCCAGTCTTGGTGATCTGCAAAGTAAGAACAAGGCAGGAAAATCGGTGATCAGCGTGCCGGCTAGCGGGATTGTCCTGCAGCCTCGGCTGGTGTCGAATCTCGAGGAAGACTACGTGGCAGCGGTCAGTAACGAGGGCCGTCTACTGATATTCCCCATCAGTGAGTTGCCGGTGTTAGCGAAGGGCAAAGGCGTAAAAATCATGAATATTCCCAAGCCCCTCCTTGCCGATCGACTGGAGTTCATGGCCCATTTGTTAGTTTTAACCGCAAACGATACGTTGGTTGTGCACTCGGGTAAGCGTCATATCAATCTTAAATTCGCTGACCTGGAACACTACCGCGGTGAACGCGCCCGCCGCGGCCTGAAGCTGCCAAGAGGATTTCAGAAGGTGGATAGCGTCGCGCTCCTGAAGACGAGCTGATTACCGCTGCGACACCACAGCTACTGTTCCAGTAATTGCTTGGCCTGGTTTTGGATGAGACTCTGGTGTGGTAGCGCCAGCGCTTCTACCTTGAATACGAGGCCGGCCGGGGTCAGAGAACTGTGAAATGGGCTGATAACAAAACGACCCGGATCGATCATCAGCTCAAGCATCTGTTGGCTGGTGAGCAGACAATTATCTGCATTGGCGGCCAGGTAGCTCGCGTGCTTGCGAGCATTGGCCAGGGCTTGCGGGTCACTTGAGACTCCTGATGAAGCGCCTGTCGCTACCTGCAGGCCAAGCTTGATGCTGATCGGTGTGTCGCTCAGGTGGAAGATCTCAAGCAATAACAGACCGCTGCAGATGGCTCGAAAGATCGGGTCGCCGCCGGTAAAATAAACCAGGATTGTTTCACCATCTGGTCGCGTCATTTCGCCATGATAGAGTAACAATGCCCGTTGAATACGGGTTAGGTAGTCAGGCAATAGGCGGGCTGGTCTGAGCTTGAAGACCATGACAACGGTGTCGAGCGTTCCGGCCGAATCTATCGGTTGGTCAGCCCTTTGTTCGGCTTCAAGCGCCTCTAAGTTGTCTGCCTGGGTCGTGGAGGTTGCCGTGACCACGGGCCGGCCGGGAAGTGCTATCCACAGGTATAGCAGGTCCGCATACTGCCAGACCAAAAATCCAGTGATGGTGGCGATAAGAAGGTGGATCGCAAGAATCAGTAGCAGGGTTGCTAACACAGGTTCCGTAACAGCCTGGCTACTCAGGCTGATCTGCAGGTGGCCCACGCTGGCGCTTTGCCAGGTGATATCGCGAGTAAATATGTGCGCTTTATCCATGCCGCTGGCGCGTTTACCAGCCTGAGCGAGCAGGCGATTATCGGCGCTATAGATCGATGCAAAGTCGAAAGTGCCGCCTGCAACCAAATCGTTGAGAACGACATTAAGGCTGAGAATGTCTTCGTTAACGAGGTAGTCCGTGACCGACAGTGAGAGCTGTTCGGCAATAGCGTTACCGAAGTGCTGGCCCTTCTGATTCAGTTCGACATTGACGTGATTATAGCTAAATAACACGGACGCGAGGCCGCTGATGAATATAGGCACCAGGACCAAAAAAATGGTTCTTAATTTTCGTCGATACATAGAACCCCGGTAGTCGTGAAGCGAAACAGGTTGAGTATAGCTGAATCGCAGACCTGAGAATTCGCTTTGTTTTGTATTTCATTGAATGACGAAGGATAATGCTCGCGATTTAACAGCCATGGATATTAATGTGACAGAGCTCGTGCTCATCAACATTTCCGGTGAGGACAAACCCGGACTTACAGCCGCTATTAATGAGCTTCTGGCGGAGTTCGATATTGATATTCTCGATATCGGGCAGGCGGTGATTCACAATCATCTGTCCTTAGGGATTCTTATTAACATACCCGGTCACTCAGAGCCGGTTCTCAAAGAAGTGTTGTTCAAGGCCCATGCCTTGGGCGTTAATATTAAGTTTTCGGCCGTAGACGAAGCCAGCTACGACGACTGGGTTGGGCTGCAGGGCCGATCCCGGTTCATTCTGACACTGCTTGCTCGGCGAATTAAGGCGACCCATATCGCCAAAGTCGCGAGAGTCATTGCTGACAACGACCTTAATATAGACAATATTGTTCGGCTTTCCGGCAGGGTCCCTCTCATGCGCCCGGAAGCGAAGACCAAAGCCTGTGTGGAGTTTTCACTGAAAGGTGAGCTGCGTGATAACGCTGCATTTCGGGCTCAGTTAATGAATGTCTGTAGTGAGCTTGATATTGATATAGCGGTACAGGAAGACGGCTTGTTTCGACGTAATCGGCGACTGGTTTGTTTTGATATGGACTCAACACTTATTTCCACTGAGGTCATAGACGAATTAGCGCGGCTTAAGGGCGTCGGGGACGAAGTCAGCGCAGTCACAGAGCGTGCCATGCTCGGCGAGTTGGATTTTAAGACGAGTCTGCGGCAACGGGTGGCTTTACTCGAAGGTCTACCGGAGTCGAGTCTGAAGCAGGTTGCGGATAACCTGCCTTTGATGGAGGGGGTTGAACATTTGTTTGCGGTTCTAAAGCAGTTGGGTTACAAGACCGCGATTCTTTCTGGTGGATTTACCTATTTTGGTGAAGTGTTGCAGGCCCGATTCGGTGTCGATTATGTGTACGCCAATGAATTAGAGATTGTTAACGGAAAACTGACGGGCCAGGTCATCGAGCCGATAGTTGATGCTGAGCGTAAGGCGCTGCTATTAAAAATGTTGGCGAAGCAGGAAAACATTGTGTTGGACCAGGTCATTGCTGTCGGCGATGGTGCGAACGACTTGGCGATGTTGGCTGTTGCTGGCTTGGGGATCGCGTTTCATGCCAAGCCGATTGTCAAAAAAAATGCAGAGCAAGCGATCTCGCATTTAGGCTTGGATAGCATTTTGTATTTGATGGGTATTCGCGATCGAGACTCAGGTCGAACAAGCTAGTCTGTGTCATTAAGCAACAAAGAGGCTGTCGGTCGTGGATATTAGTAGCTGAATTAACGAGCCAAGCCATTAACTCAAGCTCTTGATTCAAGCTCTTAATTCAAGCTAGAGATCTTCGTTAGTAAAATCGTAGTCAAGGTTTTCCAGGGGCATGGAGATATAGTATCCCTGGATAAAATTGACCCCAGCCTGCCATAAGGTCGATAGAACCGCAGGACTTTCAACGCCCGAAATCGCTGTCAAAACGCCAGTGGACTGCAGCGACTTGACCATGTCAATCAGGTCCTGCTGCTTTTCCTTGTCACCTTCAATCTGTTGTGCAAAAGAGCCATCGAGTTTGACATAGTCGGGGTTGAGGTGCTTTAGCAGATTGAACGGGTTGAGCGAGCAGCCGAAATGGTTGATGGACGTCTTAAAGTGAAGCTTAGCTAGACCGTTAGAAAATTTAGCAGCATCCTTGATGTATGAAGTCGCCTGCTTTTCATCAAGCTGAAAAATAAGCGCGTCGCTTGGCAGGCGAGCAGCCTGGAGTGCGACAGTGATCCAGGGTAAGAACGACGAGTCCGCCATAGACGCATGGGTGACATTGATAAACAAGCGCGTCTTGCTGCCCGCTGTACGTTTTGCGCTAAGGGTTTTAATGGATTGCAAAATCACCCAGCGGTCGAGTTTCTCAAGTAAGCCGGCATCTTGAGCAGGGCCAAGAAACTGGGCAGGCGGCAGTTCATTACCGTCTTTATCAAGCAGTCGTAACAAAACCTCAAATAACTCATCGTCTTCCCCATGAAGACTGAGAATTGGCTGAAACAACAAGCGAAAACCAACGCCCGCGATAGCATCGACCACCAGTTTTTTAATGGTCTCGTGGGTCAGCGTTCTACCCTCTGCACCGACCGCGCTCTGCTCAATCTTGAAAATGTTTACCGAATTGCCGTGTTCACTCCCGGATGCCGCTCTGTACGCTCGGGCAATCACTTCCTCGCCGGAAGGTGTGTTTTCACCAACCATCGCCAACCCAATACTAGTGGTGATCTGGAACGACTTGTCTGAAGCTTCAGAGACGTGACCTTCGACCAATGCTCTGATGTTTTCTGCCAGCGCTGTAGCAGCTTCGTTATCTGCGCCCTTGAACAGCAGGGTGAATTCCTCATCGCCGAAGCGCGCCATGATATGTTGTGATTCGACACTGTCGCGGATCAAATGGGCAATCTCGCTGAGAACAAGATCAGCGCGGGATATGCCGGCCTCAATGCGGATTCGAGTAAAGTCGTCGAGGCAGATGTAGAGTAACACGTAACCTGATTGGCCGTTATGGGCTTGGTCAACCGCCAAGTCCAGCTGCTCAATAAAGTACGATCGATTGAATAGACCTGTCAACGGGTCCTGACTCGAGATCGCTCTAATCCGATCCTCAAATTCACTGCTGTCGGTCATGGCGCGAAAGATCATCTGGGTGCAGGGCTCGCCATCATAGGTGGCGGGCAACAACGACAAGCTCGCGATAATGCGAGAATCATCGCTGGCAATGCAGGTAAATTCTTCCGCCTCAGCTTGGCTGCTGGCGAAGTCCCGCAGGAACGTTTTGAATTTTTCTAGGTCTTCCGCGGCGATTAGGTCGATTACCGGGATGCCTGTGAAATCATCAGGATCTTCGTAGCCAAACAGTTCACCATAGGCTGAGTTGGTGTAGATATGCATACCCTCATGAACATAGGCGATAGCCGCATTGGAGCTATCCAGCAACAACTGGTTACGCCGATCGGTTTCTCGTAACTGTACTTCTGCTAAACGCATGGCGCGACGATTATCGAGGTTGCCAAGTTCGCGTTCGATTATCAGCATGAGACGTTCGTCATCATCATCTAGCGCGACATCAAGAGCGCCGAGTTTCAAACCAGCTGTAATGGTCGCGGGATCCCGATCTTCGGCAAGCATGATGACGGGGATGTCCTTGTCGAGGCTCTTGATCTGGCTGATAAGGTCCGCGATGGTGAGTCCGTTAACCTCTTGCTTCGCCAGACACAGATCCCAACTTTGGGCGTTG
>DGOD01000097.1:0-1044 GCA_002389265.1 Gammaproteobacteria bacterium UBA4475 | reverse complement strand
GTGCGCAGCAGGACGATAAGCTCTTCTGCTCGGTTCTGCGAACCTTCCAAGATGAGTAATTTAATGGGGCTGGTTCGAGTCATAATCGAAGGCGTTATCAATAAGATGGGCCACTATATCTGATAATTTTTAAGTTGAAATTATCAGAATAGATGAATGGTTAAGTGCATTTTGCAGCCTCGTCGGTAAATTCGCGCACTCATCGCAGTGCCAGATAGTCGGCTCGCCGCTTGACTACTTTGAGTCATCACTTACCTGTGCCTGTTGCTCGAAAAAGCTGAGTGGGCGGCACCAGCGTCTTGGTGGAGCCCATGAAGTTTATAGGGCGTGCGCAAAGCTTAAGCGCTGGCGTGAGAGGCTCTTCAGGTTGCTACAGGATATTAATATCATTATTGAGCCGCGAAGCGAGATGTTTTTATGGCGCAGGGTACCCACCGGTTGCGTTTAGCCGACAGGCGGCGATTGCGATGGCGTGATCGAACTGGTGGTGACGAATACTGCGCCACAGCATGCCACGTTGACTCGCGATTGTGGGGCCCGCGCGGCTGAGTCCTTGGCCAGGCGGGCTCAAATTCTCTTGAGGAATGGTTGCTCTAGCCTGGGTTGCGCTGTGACTCATGGCGCCGCGGTAAGACTTGACGTCACAAGTGATCGAGGGCTTTACCGGGCATGAAACGCGCAAGATATGGCCAAGGGGGGCGTGGCGATGACGATTGGTGGTGGCGGAGGCCAATGTGGGGGGGGTGCGGCTAACTGCGCCGGATCGGCGACCATGCTATTCAGAAGCGCTTACTGCGATTGAGTCTGCCAACTGGCGCCTGTTAGCGGTATCATGAGCGCCTTAGCATTAGACAAAAGAGAGTAATTGATGGCGAGCTTTTCTACCAACGAATTTAAATCTGGGCTCAAAGTGATGCTGGAAGGCGATCCATGCTCGATTGTTGAGAATGAGTTTGTTAAGCCAGGCAAAGGTCAGGCGTTCAGTCGGGTCAAGTTACGTAACCTCAAGAGTGGCCGAGTTTGGGAGCGGACGTTCAAGTCGGG
>DGOD01000201.1 GCA_002389265.1 Gammaproteobacteria bacterium UBA4475 | reverse complement strand
TGGGCTGCGCGCGCGTGGTCGTCCTGCAGGCGTTGCACATGGTGCTGGAGTGCGAAAATACCACTGGCTGCGATCACGCCGGCCTGGCGCATGCCGCCGCCCAGCATCTTGCGCAGCCGCCGGGCACGCTGAATCAGCGCCACATCGCCCACCAGCAAAGAGCCCACGGGGCAGCCCAGGCCTTTTGAAAGGCAGATTGAGACTGAATCAAAATACTGACAGATATCCATGGCTTCGACCCCGAGCTTAACCGCGGCATTGAATAACCGCGCGCCATCAAGGTGACGCTGTAATCCGACCGCCTGCATCAGGGTTGAATATTCCTTCAGGTAATCCATGGCAAGCACTTGGCCTGCCTGCGTATTCTCCAGGCACACCAGACGTGTCCGGGCGAAGTGAAAGTCATCCGGCTTGATAGTTCGCACAACCTCATCGAGATCGAGTTCGCCACGGTGATTGAAGGGCAGGGGTTGCGGCTGGATACCGCCCAGAACGGCACCGCCGCCGCCCTCATATTTATAGGTGTGGGCCTGTTGGCCGGCAATATATTCATCTCCCCGCTCGCAGTGGCTCATCAGTGCCAGCAGATTACCTTGGGTGCCGCTACTCACATAGACCGCGGCGGCCTTGCCTGTGAGGGTCATGGCTAGCTGCTCTAGCTGGTTGACAGTGGGGTCTTCGCCATAAACATCATCGCCGGTTGCGGCGGCCCGCATCGCATCAAGCATGGGCGCTGTAGGTTGGGTCACTGTGTCGCTGCGTAGATCAATCACTGAATGGGCCATCGTCAAATCATTAAGGAATGGCATAATAGCCTGTCGGCGAGAGACGAGCCAGATTAAATAATTGGCGATTTCGAGTTATATAAATCAATAAGATATAATTCTTATTTAATGTGTAATATCATGTGTGGAACCCTCCATTGACAATTCACAGAGGCCTCGCTAAGGTGCGTTTCCCGTTCATAGGTGGCCCTTGTAGGGTCGGGATGCAGTTTATGTATACAGGCATTGTTCAAGCGATGTTGCCGATCGCTTCTCTACAAAAGAAACCCGGCCTTTGGACCTTCAGCGTTGTGCTGCCAGCAGATTTAACCGGTGAGCTAACCTTGGGCGCCAGCATTGCAGTCAACGGCACCTGTTTTACAGTGACTGCCATGGCGGCCGCTGAAGTTTGGTTCGATGCCATTGCTGAAACGCTGGCCCTGACCAACTTGAAAAATATCCAGGTAGGGACCCTCGTGAACATCGAACGCTCGGCCCGGGCTAACGCCGAAGTCGGCGGGCACGTCCTGTCAGGGCATGTAGTGGATACCGCCACAGTGGTGAATATCGAAAATACCGAGAACAATCGCCGTATCACATTTCGAGGCCGGTCTGACTGGATGAAGTATGTGTTCAGCAAGGGGTATCTGGCGCTCAATGGCGCGAGCCTGACGATCGCGGCGGTTAATCAACAAGAATTCGCGGTCAACTTAATCCCTGAAACGTTGCGGCGGACTAATTTTGCGCTGCTGCAGATCGATGACCTGGTGAATGTGGAAATTGACCAGCAGACCCAGGTGATCGTTGATACGGTAGAGCGGGTGATGGCCGAGCGGGTCGCCAGCACCACTTGATGCTTGTGCTCGGAATGGTTTTCCTTAAGATGCCCAGCGATAAGCGCTGAGTTAAAGGTACCGGTTTGGAACTGCAGTTATTTGATACGTACGAGCGCAAAGTGCGCACATTTGAGCCCCTGGTGCCAGGCGAGGTCGGTGTGTATTGCTGTGGGCCTACGGTCTATAACTATGCCCATATAGGCAATCTGCGTACCTATCTGTTCGAAGACGTGCTGCGCCGGGTCTTGGCCTTGAATGGTTACCAGGTCAAGTTGGTGATGAATATCACCGATGTGGGGCACCTCACTTCTGATGCCGACACAGGCGAAGATAAAATGGAGTTGAGTGCCCGGCGAACCGGCATGAATGCCTGGGAGATGGCCGAGTTCTATGGGGCGGCGTTCAAACGGGATCTGCGCTCGTTGAATATCAGTGAGCCCGATATCTGGTGTAAAGCCACAGATCACATCCAAGAGCAGATCGACTTCATTCTTGACCTGCAGGCGAAGGGTTTTACCTACCAGACCAGTGATGGTATCTATTTCGACTCTCGCAAGCTTGACCATTACGGCTATCTGGCACGGCTTGATGTTGCCGGCTTGATGGAAGGTGCGCGGGTCCAAAGTGAGCGGCATTTCGTCACTGACTTCGCTCTTTGGAAATTTTCGCCCGCTGACGAACAACGGCAGATGGAGTGGGACAGCCCCTGGGGCCGCGGTTTTCCTGGCTGGCACATCGAATGCTCGGCAATGGCGGCGAAGTATCTGGGCGATTATTTTGACATTCACTGCGGGGGTGAGGATCACATCTCCATTCATCACACCAATGAAATTGCCCAGTCCGAAGCCAGTCGGGGTACCCGTATGGCCAACATTTGGATGCATGGCTATTTTCTGCAGATGGACAATGCCAAGATGTCGAAGTCCACTGGCGACTTTCTGCGCCTGGAATCTATCGAGGCACAGGGCCTGCCTGCAATGGCGTACCGATATTTTTGCCTGACAGCCCATTATCGAACCCAGATGTCATTTTCCTGGGAGAGCCTTGAGTCCAATGGGATCGCATTGCAGCGACTGTATCAGGCGGCTTGGGAGTGGGGCGACCCAAGCGAGGTCGATGAAGATTTCTACCAGCGGTTTCTGAATTTCGTAAATGATGACCTGAATATGCCCAGAGCGCTGGCGCTAACCTGGGATTTGGCGAAATCCAGCCTGCCGAATTCAGTCAAGAAAGCCACCTTACTCGCATTCGATGCGGTTTTCGGGCTAGATATAAAAAACTGGAAGCCAGCTGTCATCGAGGTCCCCGAGGCGGTTCAAATACTGGCTCAACAGCGCCAGCAAGCCCGTCAAGACAAACAATGGCAATTGGCGGACGAGTTACGAGCGGCTATTGCCGAGGCGGGCTTTCAGGTCGAAGACAGTCGAGCAGGGCCGATCCTCAAACCACTGTAGTTGTGCCGTCCGCCAGGGTGGCTTCAGGCGTGAAGCGCTCGCCAGGCTTCGATGTCAGTGGCTGCGCTCGCATCGAGTTCTATCCCCATATCATAGTCATCGCCAGCGGCGGGACTGACCCAGCGGACTTCGCCCGTGACAAAGTATTTACTCGGCCTCGAGCTGATATTGACCCATAAATCCAGTCGGCTACCAATGGGAATGCAGGTGCCAGCGACAATGCGTAAGCCGCCAGCCGAGGTTTCTCGGGTATTACAGGAGAGTGTTATGCCGGTCATGTCTGGGTCTGGACAATCGGTAACTTGGACAAACAGTTTTTTCAGGTTAGGCTGCCGAGTCTCCCGTCGTTGCGACGGTGCGGCTGTCTGAAGCTGGCTTTTGCGAATGCCAATAAAGCGTGTGATTCTAGCCATCAACAGCGAGGTTGTCATGAGCTTTTCCTTCGTCAGTGGGTCTTTTCATCCGTGATAACGCAGTAGCACTGATTCACGGAGCGACGATCGTGCCAACCTCGAAAAAATCACATTTGTTCATATTTTTCAGGAGCTTAACGTTTCTTTGTGTAGGCTTTCTGCTTCTCGGTGCGTATACTGGCCTGACGAATTTTGCCAAGACTGACGTAAATTGACACTCTGATACGGACCCATCAGGAGCATCCCGAATTTTATGACAACCTTCTTCTCAAGTGTGGTTAAGCGACAACAGGCGACCGGGTCCTTGCTTTGCGTGGGCCTGGATACTGACCAAAAACGGCTGCCTGCCCATCTGCAAGCTCAGCCCGATGGGATTTTTGCTTTCAATAAAGCCATTATCGATGCCACCGCTGACCAAGCGTGTTGCTTCAAACCCCAGATTGCCTACTACGCCAGCCAGGCGGCGGAGGACCAATTACAGGCCACCATCGCCTACCTGCGAGAATTACAGATACCGGTACTGCTGGATGCTAAACGTGGCGACATTGGCAGTACCGCGGAACATTATGCGCGGGAAGCCTTTGAGCGTTATGGCGCCGACGCGGTGACCGTCAACCCCTATATGGGTTATGACTCCATGGTGCCGTATCTTGAATACAAGGATAAAGGCGTGTTTATCTTGTGCCGGACTTCAAATCCCGGTGGCGCGGATATTCAAAATCTGACCTTAAACGATGGCCGGCGAGTCTTTGAATATGTCGCCGAGGAGGCTGCGGGTCGCTGGAATCAATTTGGCAATATTGGTCTCGTGACCGGGGCAACCCAGCCAGAAGAACTGGCCAGAATCCGTACTATCAGCGGTGATATGCCGTTTTTAGTGCCTGGGGTCGGGGCCCAAGGTGGTGATGTCGAGGCGTTAATGACCGCGGGGCAGGGTGGGATGATGATCATCAGCTCGTCACGGGCGGTCATTTATGCCTCTAGCGACGAAGATTTTGCTGACGCCGCTCGGGCTGCAGCCACCACCACGCGGCAGGAGATCAACCGATACAGGAATAGCTCGCAATGAAAGTAGAGGCCCTGCGCCTCGGCTTCAAGCTGGTATTTCTGCAGGCAGTGCTCGTGGTTTGTGGTTTGACGCTATCTCGTTCGCAGCTAGCGGGTACCGAAATGCTGTGGGACAAAGCCAGTCATTTTATGGCTTTTCTGGTCCTGGCGTTCTTGCTCGACTATGCTGTCCGGGGTTATTGGCTCAAGTGGGTGGGTTTGGTGTTGTTTGGCCTAGGCATCGAAGTCGCTCAGTGGTTTACGGGTTATCGTAGTTTCGAGTTACAGGATCTTGCGGCCGATGCCTTGGGAGTCAGTACTTATTTGGTACTCCGGCCCCAAGTCGCGAAAATGCCTATGCTCAGATCATTGAGTCCTTATGATTAAAACTTATTACCTCACTCACCTGCAGGACGAAGTACATATGTCTCTTTTTCAAAACAGTATGATTAACGCTGGAATCAGATTTGACGCCTGGCGTCGATGTGCATTAATGATGGTGACCTTGGCACTGATGGTCTCTGGGCAGGCGCGTGCTGACTGGATCCTGGAAAGCGGGCCCTCCAGTCTGAACTTCGTGTCGATCAAGAACAATGCGATCGCTGAAGCCCATACTTTTAAGAGCCTGCGCGGGTCAGTTGAGAAGGGCGGCGGTGCAACCGTCTACATCGACCTTGATAGCGTCGAGACCCTGATTCCCGTGCGCAACGAGCGCATCCGCAACCTACTATTAATCACCAGTGAGTTTCCAGCGGCAACGATAACCTCGAGCCTCGACTTAGCGCCTATGCTGACACTTTCGGCAGGTGAATATTTGCAGATGGATCTGACATTCAACCTCGGACTTCATGGTGTTGAGGCCACAAAAACTGTTGCTGTCAGGCTTTTCAGGCTGTCTGAGCAGGCCTTTCAGGTCAGTAGCATCAAGCCGCTGATGATCAACGCCGCTGACTTTGGACTAACAGGTGGCATCGAAGCGCTACGGGAGATTGCCAGTTTACAATCGATTACCCCGGTTGTACCCGTCAGCTTCAGCTTGGTGTTTCGACAAGCTGAATAAGCCGTGAGCGGGCTGGACGTGAGCCTTAGAGCGAGTCAAACCATGAGCTCAATGGCGAAGTCAGCCCAGATCGGGCAGTGGTCCGAGGGTTTTTCCATACCGCGCACTTCATAGTCGATGCCGGCGTCAGTCGTCGCGGCCGCCAGACCCTTAGATGCCAAGATCAGATCAATCCGCAGACCGCGTTTTGGTTCCGCCTCAAAACCACGACTGCGATAGTCGAACCAACTATAGGTGTCATCCGCTAATGGCTTGAGTTTACGGTAGGTATCTACCATTCCCCAGTTCATTATCTGCATTAGCCATTCACGCTCTTCCGGTAGAAAGCAACATTTCCCCTCGCGCAACCAACGTTTTGCGTTCGGCGCGCCAATGCCGATGTCCAGATCGCTGGGCGCGATGTTCATATCACCCATCAAAATCAGCGGTTGTTCAGGGTCATAGTGGCGGGCGAGTAATTCGGCCAAATGGGCATAGAAATCGCGCTTATTTGGAAACTTGGTGGCATGGTTACGATTTTCGCCTTGGGGAAAGTAACCGTTCATCACCGTCAAAAGGCGGCCGTCGGCCAGTGCGAATTGGCCGCTGACAAAGCGGCGCTGACTCTCATCGTCGTCCGTACTAAAGCCACAGACAGGATTGATGGCCGGTTTGCGCGAGAGCAACGCGACACCGTGATGGCTTTTCTGACCGTGAAACACCGCGTGGTAACCCATGGCGTTAATGGCCTCTAAGGGAAAGTCTGCGTCAGTAACCTTGGTCTCTTGCAAGCCAATGATGTCGGGAGAATGAGTATTAATCAGGGTTTGCAACTGGTGCAGTCGAACCCGAAGGCTGTTGACGTTAAAGGAAGCTATGCGCATATGAGATCGGGTCTTTAGTGGGTGAATCCGGCGGGGCCGCTGTCCTTATTAACAGTATCAGCGTTACTGCCTGCTGGCTAGCTTGGTTGGTGGCCAGCAGGCTTAGAGAACAGGCTTGCAGCATGCTCGGTCAGCGCTTCACCCGCAAAATGTTACCTCGAGGACAACTCGAGGACAAAAGGACAAGCGCCTGGTGATGGGCCTAGAGTCCCGTACACCCTGAACAAGGCAAACGTCGAGGGTGATTAGCGTTTACCAGTGATCAAGTCACGAAATTTATCGAGTATGGTTTCATACTTATAATCGGTGAATTCGCCGGCATCAAAATACATACCGTGGTCGTCACAGACTTCATACCAAATATGGGGTTGCTTAGGGTCTGAGACCTTCTGCATGAGCTTGCTGCACCGTGGGCAATTCACGTCTTCAATCTTGTTATACTCTTTGCCGATGTCTGTGTCGCCACTGTCTAGAAATTCAGACATCCATTTGTCTTTGAGGGCTTCAGCTTCGCCTAAATCGAACCAGATACCTTTGCAGTTCGTGCAGCGGTCAATGGTCATGTTCCGACCGTAAGTTACTTCTTCCATGGCGGCGTGGCACTTGGGACATTCCATATCTCTCTACCTTTTTTGTGATTTTGAGGGTTGTTCGATGTGTAGGTAATGGGTGGGTAATGGTTGGGTACGTTTTGGTTAATGACCGTCATTCAAAAGTATACCCACTCAGTTAGAATAATCTATATTCACCCGGATTAATGTAATGCTTGTGTATGGTTGCTAGGCTGAACAGATCCTCCAGGCGACAAAAGAATCTGTTGGTTTAATATTCACTAACGAGATGAGTCCTAAAGCCAAATTTTTGATTTATATCGCCGACTCAATTATGCGCATAATCAATATTATGTTAAATTGTATAATGCGGCTTAGCGCCAGCCACTATTCCCGCCCTCGCTGCCATCCGTCTCAAACACTCCGCGACTTGAGTGCTGACATTGGGTCTATCCATGGTATCCGTCACCAACCACCAGCGCTGTTAAAGGTAGACCTTTCAAATTCGTACTCGCTGCTCGTCAGTCACCTTGATGCGAGCCATTCACTGTAAGATGCCCTCATCGGCACTCAATGGTTTACTATTCGCCAACAGGATCGAGTTAGATGCCAGCAGCAATCCGGACCATTGATTGACGACACCGGTTCATCCCTGCGATCACGTCCAGACTGGCGACCACTATTGGAATACCCAAGGACCTTTATGCTCAAGTGTTATCTGGTTAGATATGACGCGCCATTATTGGCCACTAGTTCATATGCGACTCAATTCAAGGCGGCCACTGCCAGCGACTTCTTAGCCGCTAGCTGTGAGGCTCCTGAGCCTCTCGGCCAATACCCTATGGATGGATCACAGCCTCCAGTTACCGCAGTGATCACATCATGATGCCCGCTGAGTTGAAGGCTCTGTTCACAACAGATACCCCGCTCATCGATGTACGTGCGGCGGTAGAATATGCTCAAGGGGCTTTTCCAACGGCAATCAATCTA
Source organism: Gammaproteobacteria bacterium UBA4475 (assembly GCA_002389265.1). Lineage (GTDB taxonomy): Bacteria > Pseudomonadota > Gammaproteobacteria > Pseudomonadales > Azotimanducaceae > UBA4582. The sequence goes on along the minus strand of DGOD01000201.1, from coordinate 644 downwards.
CCGATCATGGATGACAAGGAACGGGAGTCTGTGGGTATTTGCTATAAGCAAGATGGTGCCGAGGCCGCCGAACGGCTGGGCCACCAGCTGGTCAGTGGTAATATCCGTGAGCGCCGCGTGCAGGCTTGGCAAACTTTTATTGACCAAAATCCTAACGCTAAACTGTATTGTTTTCGTGGTGGGAAGCGTTCCGAGCTGGCTGTCGGGTGGCTGCGAGCCAGCGGCTACAACATAGCCCGAATTCCAGGCGGTTATAAGGCCTTACGCAGCTATTTACTCACGGTTGTCGACGCACTACCGCCGCTGATGATACTGGGGGGCAAAACGGGCAATGGCAAAACTGACCTGCTGGCGAGTTTAACGAGACTGGTTGATCTTGAAAAGCGGGCCAACCATCGTGGTTCGGCGTTTGGCCGGCAGATAGAGGCGCAGCCTAGCCAAATCGATTTCGAGAATCTGTTGGCGATCGATTTTCTCAAACTGGGCTCAGGTTCGACGGCATCGCCGGTTGTTGTAGAAGATGAAGGTCGGCTTATCGGTCGAGTGAGCCTGCCGCTGCCCCTGCAGGCCGCGATGAAGCAAGCGCCGTTGGTCTTGCTAGAGGGCGATATGGAAGATCGCGTTGAACGCATACTCAAGGAATA
>DGOD01000197.1 GCA_002389265.1 Gammaproteobacteria bacterium UBA4475 | reverse complement strand
TCAAGTCCTCTTCTGGGCACCATCCATACAACGCCAAATAAATATAAGCCTTTGATTTAAAACAATATTCTTAGCATTTCCCAAGAGCACATACCGATCTCAGAGATAGTGTAAGGACAGTTTTAATGGAATGACCCTGCTAATCTAGAAGTCATGACATTGAAAATCAAGCATCTGAAAGCTAAAGAAAACAGTGATTGACTGGCCTATCAAAGGTGGCTTCCAGTCGCCCTACGAGCCAGGGCCAAACAGCTAGACATATCCAGTACATACCTCGTACCACTCAAGCTCACCAAAGCCGCTCCAGTATCCCAGATCACCAAAGCCATTGACGACTGCAATCAGCGTTTTGAAGACCTGTGTAGGTTCATCCGTAGCAGCGATGCGCGTGACGTTAGCGAGGCCGTGGCTGGCAAAGCTGCCAAAGGACTTCTTGAGGCGCGTGGCATTGCCCAAGGTAGCCTAGCCGACGTTGACGTTATGAATCCTGAGTTCGACGCAATGCTAGATGACGCTCTAGGCATCCATCAGAATCAACACCATCCTGGCTGGGAAAGGAACTACCCTGAAGCCAAGAAGATGCCTGAATCTCTTTTGGAAGCAGGGGTTCAACACCGCGATCAGGATTTCAGATCAATAGCAGGGAGATTCGACAGGTCAGCAGGTCCAGTCAACACAATCAGCGAGGGCGTCTACTCTCAATCCGCGGTTAATATTTCCTAGACTTATATGATAATGTGTGTGAAATGCTGGAGAAAACGATAAAGTGTGCGATGCAAATGAAGGCTCAGGTGGACAACCCGTGGTTTGGGCAGGATGACCTGCCAGATAGCAATGATTGCTGAGAGTAGGAGAATGGGATCCGGCGCATTTTCGTGCCGCCGTCTGAACCCGGTTTCTGTATGGGCATCGGCTCTGTTGCTCATGCAAAGCACCGTGCTTGCTGCCGACTTCGATCCCTCAGTGATGACGTTGAGTGCAGCGACGCTAGTGGCAAATCAACCTTTGCAAGGCGAGCATTATCGGATCGCCGATCAGGTAATCAATCGTGGCTTCATGAATCACTACACAGTCAGCTCGGATTTTGGTGAATTTAGCGCTGATAGTGACCAACGTTTACGTGCGCTACTACATGAATTGAAGGCAATTGACAAATTGCGTGGTTTACAAAAAACCGATGTGTTCGGTGAGGCCGTGGTTAGTGCAGCGCAAAAGCCGATTCAAACGGTACAGAAAATAGCCGAACAACCGGTTGATACGTTAAAAGGCGTCCCGCAGGGCGTTGGGCGCTTGTTTAAGCGCACTGCACGGCAGATTTCAGACGCCACCAAGGAAGCAAAACGACTTAACGACGAACGTAAAGAAAAATCTGCACAGCAGGATGGCGAGAGCGAGTCTGACCCGGTATCCGGTACCGAGATTGTTGAGCAGGGCGCCGAGGCCGGCATCGAGTGGGGCAAGAGCCAGTTGGGGCAGAACAAGTCGATTCGAACGTTAGCCAAGCAACTGGGAGTTGACCCGTATTCACCTAATAAAGTGCTACAGAATGAGTTATCCGAAGTTGCTTGGGTGATGACCGCAGGTAGCTTTGGTGCCGGTCAAGTGGTGCCGGGCCTGCCGTCAGGCATAGATACCTTGAGCGATGTGAATGATCTGGTTTGGGATACTCATCCGGTAGATCTGCAGTTGCGCAATGAGAAGTCGCTGGCCGAGATGGGCGTATCGGAAGACGAGGTAAAGCGTTTTTTTTCCAATAAGCATTACAGTCCCAGCTTGCAGACCATGGTCGTCAGCGCGCTGGAGAAGCTCGATAGAGTGCGCGGCCGCGCCGTGTTGGTCGACGCTGCGGTCGCTGCCGAGAGTCGCTCCGAGGCGCTTGCTTTTGCTGAGATTGCCGAGTCCTTTGCTGACTATCATTCAAGGCAGCAACCCGCAGCCAGCATAGCGGGTAGTGCAATCTGGCCGTTACTGGAAACGCGCAGCGGAACCTATGTTTTCTTCGCGCCGGTAGACTATCTCGGCTGGACCAGTAGTGTCAGTGCATCGGCAACCAGCCTGACAGAGGATTTACGCAAACGCGCGCCGGGACATAAGCTTGAACTCAGAGTTCAGGGCGGCATGTCCAGTCTGGCACGACGTCAATTGGAGTCGCTGGGCTGGGTGTGTGTTGCCAGCACCGGTCGTAGCAAACAATAAGCCTGCTTATGGCGGTGCTATGAGGAGTCTGATGAACAAGAAAATGGGTGTATCGAATGCTTTGCTGCTGGGCTTTGCCATGGCGTTTTCTGCCAACGTCAGTGCCGCTGGGTGGCAGTGGAAGGTGACCCCCTATTTATGGGCGCCAGACTCTACGCTGGATGCGAGCGTTAATGATCAGGTGGTTCTGAATGCGGAGGTAGAGTTTGCCGATTTGCTGGATGATCTGGACGGTGCGCTTATGCTGCACGTTGAGGGACGAGCCGAAAAAATGGGTGTGTTTGCTGATGTGATCATCACTGATCTCGGTGATGAGGCACGAAACTACTCTGTGCTTGGTCGACAAATTCGGGCGAAGGCCGATCCCGAGCTGGTGTTGGCAGACCTGGGCGGCACATATTACCCGAATGGGACTGATTCCGGATTTGGATTCCACTATGGGATTCGTTTAATCGACTTTGATCAGACAATCGATCTCCGTGAGATCGGTCGCCTGCAGCTTGATCGACGGGTTATTGATGCCAGCGAAACCTATCTGGATGGATTGCTGGGTGTGCGCTTCAATAGAGAAATTTCCGAAAAGTGGAACTTGGTATTAACTGCTGATGCGTCAGCAGGTGATACCGACGGCAGTTGGGGCGCGCAAGCGGTGCTTGGCTATCGTCTTGGTGGTGATGACGGCAATCATATTCGACTGGGCTATCGGCATTTTGAGCTTGATCTGGGCTCCGGTGTCGAACGTGGCTCGGTAGAAAGTAAAATTACCATGAGCGGTCCGATGCTGGGTTACACCTTCTCTTTTTGAGGGGTCTGATGGGGTCATCTCCATGAATTCGGTATTGAAGTTCCTACTGCTGGTCATCGGGCTCAGCACAGCAAGCTTGTATGCGGCTGAGCAACAGCAAGTGGTCGGAGCACCCAGTTAACCCAGGACCCTGCAATTTGAACAGGGCTGCATTGAGATTCAGATGCCACAACTGGAAGACTGGCAGGACTATGAGGTCGTTACTGCACGCGTCGTTATCAAGGTCATACCGAGCGACAGTGATCGGAGTTGGATCGGTTCGGCCAAATTCACTGCCAAGAGCGATGTTGATTTCACTGCGCGGCTGGTTGTGGTTCACGACATCAAGGTCGTTGAGAGCTGTTTTCAGGATGATCTGGAGCCCCCCGCGAAAGTGCTCGAATTAGAGAGACAGTTGCTCCCAGCGGTCAGGCGGATCGAGCAGCAGCTTTCATCGGTAGCGCCTGCCAACTACACAACGTGGGCTGATGCCCGTTACGCTAAATTAGGGATTTTGCGCGACATATCCAAAGCTCACATTCAAGCGCTGCAGCAGTTGGCATCGACCTGTCCCGGTGGTTTGCTTGGTACGGCTTCGCAGAGCTGAGGTCTCTGCTACACTCTGCCCATATCCGAAGGAGAAACATCATGCTCAGAAGCCTTAACCTGTCGTTCGCTGCACTGATCCTTATGCTGCTTGCCGCCTGCGCAACACCACCCCCAAAACCGTCCGTTGATTACGATGTTGAACATGATTTCTCCGGGGACACCAAGATCGGCTTTTACGCCCTCAGTGGGAGCGTAACGGGCAATAACCCGATGCAACTTACTGACTTCCAGAAGGACCGCATCAAAGAGGCACTGGGGACTGCACTGGACGGAAAAGGCTACACACTGGTCGACAGCGCACGGGATGCCGACCTTTTGGTCAGCTGGCATTTGAACACCGTAGAAAAGCAGGTCGTGAGAACGACGAGCTCGCCCAACTACGGCATGAGCATGGGATACAGTCGCTACAATCGTTACGCCATGTACAACTGCTACAACTGCATGAACACCACCGATGTTCAAGTCACTGACTATACGCAGGGAACGTTCATTGTCGACATGGTTGATCCCGCGAAAAATCGCTCCGTATGGCGCAGTGTGACCCAGTCCAAAATGAAAGGTGAGATGCTTAAAGATCAGGCAACCATCGACAGTGCTGCCCGCCTTGTTCTCAAGGATTTCCCACCCGGCGCCGTGAAAACCGCACCGTAACGGGAGCGAACAGGCGCTCCCGATGGGTGCGTCAGTTCAACCAGAGACAGCAGCGTTTCCGCTTTTTTAACGACAGCAGCTGGCACTGGGCGGGTCCGAGCCCGCTCATCCAATAGCGCAGGTACCTCCATCAGAAAGATAAGCGTGAGCGTCTGTGCCGGTACATTTCCCGCCCGGCCGTAGCAGTTCCCCGACTTTCACTGAGCGCCACGGGCAAGGTGGTCTACACCCTGAAGACACCGCACCGAGATGGAACGACACAGGTGGCCTTCGAACCGGTGGATTTCGTTGCCCGTCTGGCTGCCCTGGTACCCAAACCCCGCGTCAACCACACTCGTTACCACGGTGTCCTGGCGCCGAACCACCGCTGTCGTGGGCTGATCACACCAGGCAGGCGCGGGAAAGGCATCAAGCCTATCGCCAACGCAGAAGTCCGCACGGCCGCCGAGCGCCAGGGCCTGCCCCGCTTTATCGGGTATGACCTGGGCTCAGCGACTCAAGCGAGTTTTCAACATAGACATCGAACTCTGCAGCCGCTGCGGGGGGACTGTGAAGGTCACCGCCTGTATCGAGGACCAAGACGTCATCGATAGAATTCTAGCTCATCTTGAGAGAAAGGAGCGGAACACCCCCGCCCTGACACACCTAGCACCACCGACCAGAGCACCGCCTAAGACAAGGTGAATTGAGAAGGTGAGACCGCGCAGCGGTCGAGAAGCTGGCCTGGGCTATGCAAAGCATCAAGAGAGGGTGCCCTGGGGTACTTTGGCTCTTTTCGCTGGGAAGGATTCCAGCACAACAGCACTCCACCATCAAGGAAGCCAGTGAAAACCGCACGCCATGAACTGCCGCGTGCACCCGTTCAGGAATGAACGGATTTGAATGACATGTTCAACACCGCGATCAGGATTTCGG
>DGOD01000145.1:6936-7488 GCA_002389265.1 Gammaproteobacteria bacterium UBA4475 | reverse complement strand
AGGCCCCAGGTTGCACTGAGCTCGATCACCTGATTGAAACCGGAGCCGGTATCGAGGGTAAACATCACCCCGGCGGCGCCCAGATCGGCGCGCACCATGGCCTGAATGCCGACGCTCAGGGCGATATCTGCATCACTGAAACCATGCTCCTGGCGATAGACAATGGCGCGGTCTGTGTACAAGGAAGCGTAGCAACGATGCACGGCCGCGAGCACGGCGGCCTCGCCACTAATATTCAGATAGCTCTCGTGTTGACCGGCAAAACTGGCTTCCGGCAGATCCTCCGCTGTCGCTGAACTGCGGACGGCAACATCCGCCTGACCAGCGCGCTCGCAGAGTTGTCGGTAAGTCTNNCGTGATCAGGGTCCTTTCTTCTTCGGTGAAGGTTCCTGCAAGGATCTGTTGGCGAATCCTATGGCCGCTGGTCGCCAAGGTTTGAGTGCCGGCACGATATTCACCCAGACAGGTTTGGATGGTTGCCGCCAAATTGTTCCTGCGGATAAATGCCCTGAATAAATCTGCGCTAACGGCAAAGCCGGGAGAAATGCCGGC
>DGOD01000145.1:0-6811 GCA_002389265.1 Gammaproteobacteria bacterium UBA4475 | reverse complement strand
TGTCACCTGCGAGCTGTCACCTGCGAGCTGAGTCTCGGTTAAATGCTATTCCCTTGCGGGTCTGGCTCGGTTGATACGTATCATGAATTGCGCCTTGATTTATCCCGGGGCGCGAGGATTATCCAGCCACTGTCGGGTCGAGATCATGTACTATTAGGGCTCTCGACTGCTGCTCCTATTGCAAGGTAGTCTGAAACCACCAGGTTCTCTAACGGATTTTCCATGGCGTCGTCGCAGTTTTCCACACTTGGCCTTGCGGCCAGCATTACCCAAGTCTTAACTGAACGTGATTACGAGACTCCGACCCCAGTACAGAAGCAGGCGATTCCAGCGATTCTGGCCGGCCGGGACGTGCTTGCGGCGGCCCAGACTGGCACTGGCAAGACCGCCGGCTTCGTCTGCCCGGTGTTGCAGGGTCTGCTCGCGGGTGAGACCGCCGGGCCTAATCAAGTCCGTGCCCTGATTCTGGCGCCGACTCGAGAGTTGGCGCTGCAGATCGGCAGCAGCGTCAAAGCCTATGGCCAACACCTGCCGCTACGCTCAACGGTGATCTATGGCGGGGTTAAGATTAATCCGCAAATGATGCTGTTGCGGCGGGGTATTGACCTTTTAGTGGCTACGCCGGGTCGATTGTTGGACCTGGCGGCCCAGAACGCCTTGCGTTTCGATGCCCTTGAAGTGCTGGTGCTGGATGAGGCAGACCGGATGTTGGACCTGGGCTTCAGCCGCGAGCTCGAACAAATATTGCGTCAGTTACCCCATCAGCGTCAGAACCTGATGTTCACGGCAACCTTTCCGGAGGGGGTTAGGCGACTGGCTAAAACACTGGTTCAAAATCCCGTTGAAATCATTATTAGCCCGGAGCAGACCACGGCTAGAACCGTCAAACAATGGGTCTATACCGTGGACAAGAAACAAAAGCCGGCCTTGCTGGTACAACTGATGCGGGATCATCAGTGGCAGCAGATTTTGGTGTTTACCAAGACCAAGGCCGGTGCCGATCAGTTGACTCGGTATCTTCACGACGAGGGCATCAGTGCCGCCGCAATTCATGGTGATCGCAGTCAAGGTCAGCGGATGGAGGCCTTGGGCGCTTTTAAAAAAGGCGAATTTCAGGTGTTGGTGGCCACGGATGTGGCGGCCCGAGGCCTGGATATTCAACAATTGCCCCAAGTGGTGAATTTTGATCTACCGAAAGTCGCCGAGAACTATGTGCACCGAATCGGCCGTACCGGTCGGGCGGGCTTGACCGGCGAGGCCATCTCATTGGTCAGTGCTGATGAGATCGAGGAACTCAAAGGTATCGAACGCCTGATCCAGCAGATTCTGCCTCGAGAGGTTCATGAGGATTACTACCCAGATCACCAGGTGCCAGCATCCTCTGCCGTACCCGGTCGGATTAAGCCGAAAAAACCCAAGAAGCCTAAGAAGCCTTATCAGGCGCCAACGGCAGCGAGACCAAGGACTGCGGGCGCCGGGCCCCAGCGCAATACCACGGCCGGCGGCGCCGCGAAGAAACGCCGCGCCCCAACCCGTAAGGGCAGTAAACCAGGCAGTCGGCAAGGGCCGCCTGCTGGTGGCCGTTAACAATGGCAGCGGGTGACTCGGTATCCAGCGAAGCTGTGGCGGGCCGGGCTTGGGTACTATCGGATCCAAGGCCGATGTGATTTACTATCGATCACATCGACAGGCTAGGGGCGGCTGCGGTAGCACCAGAAACCGATTGGGCAAAACATCAGTCACCGGTTGGGAATTTCCTGGTCATCAATAGTGGGTCTGCTCAAAACGAATTATTCAATATCAGGGAGTCAATATGGCCGTCAAATACTATGACTGGACCGCTCACCATGCGGATATGCGCCCCGAAAAAATCGCCATCAAGGACCTGGATACCGGCGCAGCGCTGACTTATGCCGAGCTGGATCAACGGGCGAATTGGCTGGCGGGCTGGATGCAGGCCCAGGGTTTGGTGAAAGGTGACCGAGTGGCGATACTCACGCCCAACTGCACTGAGTTTTTCGAGATCCAGTTTGCCTGCTCAAAAGCGGGCCTGATCTGCTTGCCGCTGAACTGGCGGCTGACTGAGAAGGAGTTGGAGTATATTCTCAAAGATTCCTCGCCTGCTTTACTGGTTCATGATGAAAATTACGCAACCATGGTCAGCTCGTTAGTTAGAAGTTGCAGCATTAAACATACGCTTGATGTAGGCACGAACAACCTTACGACTCAGTACGAGCAAGCTATGAATGCGGCCTTGCCGGTGGTGCCTGTGGTGAGCACCCATGCTGACATATCCATGATCATGTATACCTCAGGCACCACTGGTCACCCGAAGGGCGCGTTGATTACCCACGGCATGACCTTCTATAACTGTGTCAATTTAGGGACGCCTGCGGCCATTAGTGCCAAGACCGTACAATTGGTGGTGTTGCCCTTGTTTCATACGGGGGGGCTGAACTGCTACGCCAATCCGATCTTGCATGCCGGTGGCCAGATTCTGCTGATGCGTGACTTCGATCCGGGCCGGGCCTTGCAGGTGATTGGTGATGTAGCACTTGGCGTGACGCACTTCTTCGCGGTGCCGGCACCTTATCAATTTATGATGCAGCATCCGGATTTCGACAGCACCGATTTGAGTCGTCTGGAGGCGGCAGGCGTGGGGGGCGCGCCCTGTGCCGAAGTCATTTTGTCGTCCTGGATGGGGCGTGGTGTACCGCTGATTCAAGGCTGGGGCATGACCGAGACCAGTCCGGGTGGGATTGCCTTGAACCCCGATGACGCCCTGCGCAAGATCGGCTCCACGGGTAAGGCTTTGCTCCACACTGAAATCAAAATCGTTGACGATCAAGGTGCGGAAGTGCCGCGTGGTACCGTTGGCGAGCTGTTGATTCGCGGGCCAAATATTACCCCTGGCTACTGGAATAATCCTGAAGCGACGGCGAAGACCTTTGTGGATGACTGGTTGATGACCGGTGATGCCGCCCGCTGTGACGATGAGGGTTTTGTTTATATCGTCGATCGTTGGAAAGACATGTATATCTCTGGCGGGGAGAATGTCTACCCGGCGGAAGTGGAAAATGTCTTGTACGAATTGCCGCAAGTGGCCGAGGCAGCCATCATCGGTGTGCCCAGTGAGCGCTGGGGCGAAACTGGTAAGGCTGTGCTGGTGTTGAAACCTGGCCAAAGTTTAGATGCTGATGCAGTGATCGCACATTGCCTGGCGAACTTGGCGAAATTCAAGGTGCCGCAGTCGGTGGAGTTCATTGCCGCGCTGCCGCGCAATGCGACAGGCAAGGTGCTGAAGCGGACCTTGCGGGAAATGTATGTGGATAGCGCTGCACCGGCAATTTCCTGATACTTAGTAAGGTAAAAAAGACGAGGAGTCTTGGAGAGAATGGCTAACCACATAAAAATAACGGTGCTGCCGGGAACGGGTGCTGAGATCACCGGTATTGATCTGCGGGATCTCGCCGCTGGCGAGTTTGAGCAGATCAAGCAAGCGTTCAGTGATCATGGCGTAGTTTTTTTCCGTGATCAGCAGCTAACGGAAACTGATCACATCGTGCTGGCCGAACGTTTCGGCAAGATCAATGTGAATCGGTTCTTCAAGTCCCACGCCGATTTTCCACAGATTGCTCTGGTGGGTAAGGAGCCGGACCAGCTGACCAATATTGGCGGTGGCTGGCATACCGACCATACCTATGATTTTGAACCAGCATTGGGTTCGATTCTGGTGGCCAGGCAGTTACCTGCCACTGGCGGTGGCACCTGGTTTACAAATATGTACAAGGCCTATGAAGGCCTGTCTGACGGACTCAAAGAGGCGCTGAGTGGCTTGAATGCGGTGCATTCGGCGCGGCATGTTTTTGGTAGCGCCGGTGACTATAAGAATTCCGCCGATACGAATCAGCGCATCATCAATTCAACGGCAGCTGATGAGTTGGGTGACCCGATTCATCCTGTGGTGATCACCCATCCGCTGAGCGGTAGGAAGGCATTGTACGTTAACGCGGCGTTCACCTTGCGATTTGAGGGCTGGACCGTTGAAGAATCCCAGCCTTTGCTTGACTACTTATACCAGGCTGCGATTAACGAAAGCTACATCACCCGATTTGAATGGCGGCCAGGCTCAGTGGCATTCTGGGATAATCGAGCGAGTTGGCACAATGCCCAGAACGACTATCAGGGCCAGGCCAGGATGATGCATCGTATTACTATCGAAGGTTGTGCTTTGACGGCCTAGGTTGTGTGATCATCTAGACGGCAGCTGAGCTGCCGTCTAGATGACTGGCCTGCAGCATTAATCAGTTTTGATTTTGCTGAATGCAGGCGGGCGTTTCTCCATAAATGAAGCCACCCCCTCTTTGAAGTCGTCTCTTAGCAGGCTCTCATCCATCAGCTGTGTGCTTTCTGCCATAGCATCACCCAGTGACATGTTCATGTGGCGGTAAATTTGCCGCTTCATCACTTGTAAGGACACCGGCGCGGCCGAGTCCGCCAGCTGCTGAACATACTCAATGGCACGGCTCAATACTTCGTCGGCCTCGTAAACGCGATCTACCAAGCCGATCTGTAGTGCCTCATCAGCCATTACTCGACGAGAACTCCAGAGTAGATCCAAGGCCCTTGATGGGCCAACCACGCGCGGTAGAATCCAGCTTTGACCATGTTCGGCCACCAGGCCCCGTTGGGAAAAGGAAGTTACAAATTTTGCACCGTCGGCACAAAACCGCAGGTCGCACAGTAACGCAATGGACATGCCCAGTCCGGCACAGGCGCCGTTGATGGCGGCGATGACGGGCTTGCGAATCGTCATGAGATAGGTAAACCCGGAGGTGAAATCCTCGCCCATGGACGAGTCGCCGGGGCTGGCTTTGAGTTTGTCCTTGAGGTTTTCTGCGCCTTCCTGTTCCCCCGTTGCCGATAGGGTGCCCAGGGCATTCATGTCCATGCCGGCACAAAATCCTCGACCAGCGCCGGTGATGACAATGCCGGTGACAGTATCGTCTTGTTCTGCGGTGGCCAGCGCGTGTTTGAACTCATCCATCATGGGATAGGTGAAGGCATTGAGGCTGGCAGGACGATTAAAGGTCAACACGGCGGTGGATGACACATTCTCGAGGGTGATGGACTCGTACATGGATTCTCCTTCTGGCGCGGCTCTGGATGAGACAGTCCTGATCAATATACCCCCGTTGGTGCCAGAGTTGAATCCCGAAGGCGTGCGGGTCAGTTAGTCCGTTGATCTGCCCTGATTCATGTCCCGCAAAATGTATTCTGCACGATCTGGTCGGGCCGCGGTGGCTGGGTCAATGGATTCTCAAGTGGTCGTTCGACATAGGGCGTTTGTAATGCTTCGGTGAGCGCATCGAAGGGCCCGAAATCATTGTCTTCAATAGCCGCTTTGATGACCGCTTCGATCAAATGATTGCGCGGAATGCACATGGGATTCACTGATCGCATCAAGGCATAGTCAGGCTTGCCGTCGGTTTCCGTCGCCGCTCGGGCCAGCCAGTCTTCGATCCAGGGCATCAGTCGAACCGGTAATAACTTGTGGCTAGTCGGATCACTCAGATGTCGAAACGTCAGGGTATAGTCCAGGCTTTCGTTCTGCATCAACTCCAATAGTTCGCGAACAAGTTGTTCGTCAGTTTGAGTCGCCGTGGTGAGTCCGAGTTTGGCTGCCATGCCTTGTCGGTGGTGCGCGTGAAAGGCCGACGGGAACTGATCCAGCGCTGCTTTGGCCAGCGTCACAGCTTGAGCCTGGTCGGCGTCAATCAGAGGTAACAATGATTGGGCCAGGACCATCAGATTCCAATGGGCGATCTCGGGTTGTTTTTGGTAGGCGTAACGGCTGCCACGGTCGATGGCGCTATAGACTTTCGTGGGGTCAAAACTATCCATAAAAGCACAGGGGCCATAATCGACGGTCTCGCCCGACAACAGCATATTATCCGTGTTCAGCACGCCATGAATAAAGCCCACCTGCTGCCACTGGGACACCAGGGTCGCGATGCGACTGATGACTGACTCAAGCAGTGCCAGGTAAGGGTTTGCAGCGTTGGCCGCTGTGGGATAGTGTCGGTTGATCACATGATCGGCGAGTATCCGCAGCGCCTCGATATCCTTTTTTACGGCGAAAAATTCAAAGGTGCCGATACGAATATGGCTGCTGGCGACTCGTGTTAGCACCCCGCCGGGTAATGCCGTCTCACGAAATACGGGTTCACCGGTGGTGACTGCCGCCAAGCTGCGGGTCGTGGGCACGCCCAAGGCAAACATGGCTTCTGACACAATATACTCCCGCAGTACTGGGCCCAGCGGTGCCCGGCCATCACCGCCGCGAGAATAGGCCGTAGGCCCTGAGCCCTTGAGCTGAATATCAAAACGCGCCCCCTGGGTGTCGACGACCTCGCCCAACAAAACTGCACGACCGTCGCCCAGTTGTGGATTCCAGCTGCCAAATTGGTGACCGGCATAGACCGTGGCAATGGGTTCTGCGCCCGCCGGAACGGCGTTGCCTGCCAGCACCTCAAGCCCCGCGGTGGAGGTTAACCAATCGACAGCAATGTCCAGTTGCTCCGCAAGCGCCTGATTAACGCGAATGAGGCCTGGTTTAACCACGGGCGTCGGATGCTGACCGGTAAAAAACCGGTCTGGTAATTGGGCGTAGCTGTTGTCAAAGGGTATTGGATTAGTCATTGGGCGATATTACCATACCGTGACAGTGGTGCCGAGCCGTTGAGTCGCGGGAGACTGTAAGCGCGGGCCAAGGTAAGCGCAGGCCAAGGTAAGCGCAGGCAAAGGTAAG
>DGOD01000211.1 GCA_002389265.1 Gammaproteobacteria bacterium UBA4475 | reverse complement strand
TTCGACACACTGAATTCGACACACTGAATTCAACACATGGCGTAGAGCCCTGAATTTCAACAAACTGTCCTCCTCTACCTCCTCATGCTAATGTGGTCGCCTGCGATCAATGCACGGGCGCCACTGGGGCGCAATCAACTTAGATAACTCAAACGTGAACTCCTATGGCTGAAAAAATACTGGTTACCGGCGCGTCGGGCTTCATCGGCAGCCACACAGTAATAGAGCTGCTAAATCATGGCTATGAGGTCCGCGGCACCCTACGCAACCTGGACCGTGCTGAGCCGCTGCGGGCAATGTTTGCCAAACACACGGACAACATCGCGGCTCTGGAATTTGTTCAGGCAAGCTTGACCGAGGCCGACTGCTGGTTAGCCGCCATCGAAGGCTGTACCGGGGTATTTCACATCGCATCGCCAGTGCCGGTGGAACAACCTGACAATGCTGACGAGATCATTGTGCCCGCCCGTGAAGGAACCTTGAACGTCCTCCAGGCTGCCAAGTCTGCAGGCATCAAACGGGTCGTACTCACCTCATCGGTCGCCGCCGTATCCAGCGGTCAACAACATGCTGGAGAGCTCTTGACGGCAGATCACTGGACTGACTTGCAATCGCCTGGATTAACGCCCTACGTGATGAGTAAAACTATTGCCGAACGGGCAGCTTGGGATTTTGTTGCGCAAGGTGGACCTGAGCTCGTGACCGTCAACCCTGCGATGGTTCTCGGGCCAGCCCTGGAATCTGATTACGGCTCATCGCTGGAAGTCTTGCTCATCTTGCTGATGGGACAATTCCCCCTGGTCCCGCAACTCGGTCTGGGTATTGTGGATGTGAGGGACGTCGCCAGCTTGCATCGATTGGCTTATGAGCAACCTGAAGCCGCCGGTCGGCGGCTGATTGCCAGCAACGGCTTTCTCTGGTTCAAGGACATCGCGATGGTGCTGCGCCAGCACTTTCCCCAATATGACGCCAAACTGCCGCGACGCGAATTGCCGAATTTTTTAGCCAGGCTCATGGCGCGCTTTAACAAGCCCCTGGCCAGCCTTGTAAACGACCTTGGCAAGACCAAACTTTATGACATCACCCTGGCACAGCAACTCGGCTGGCAACCCCGCAGCGCTGAAGAAGCGATTATAGACGGCGCCCAAAGCCTCATCGATGCCAAGGTCGTCTAAATCAAGTTTGGGAACGAGATCAAAGACAATTAGCGGCATCCGAACTTCTATCAGTACAGCCGAGTCAAAAATACGTAAACTGAATATTATCTCGCGAGACTCTCATCACAATCATAACGGAGCGATCAATTCATGATCGAGTTCATACTCAATGGCAAGCCAGTCAGCACTGACGATGATCCCACCACTCCCCTGCTTTGGGTAGTCAGAGATACGTTTAAACTCAAGGGATCCAAGTTTGGCTGCGGCGCAGGTTTATGTGGTGCTTGTACCATGCATATTGATGATGAGGCCATGCGAACCTGCATGCTGCCAATCAGCACGGTCGCCGGCCGCCAAGTGACCACCATCGAGGGGCTTGGCACACTGGAGGATATGCATCCATTACAAACCGCTTGGGTGGACGCCAGCGTACCCCAATGTGGTTACTGCCAGTCTGGGCAAATCATGGCGGCGGCCTCGCTACTGAAGCACAATCCCAACCCCACAGCAGCCGATGTCGATGCTGCCATGTCGGGCAACATTTGCCGCTGTGGGTGCTACGTACGTATCAAGGGTACTATCCTGAGCGTGGCGCAGCAGAACCTTGCCTACAATGCGGCACAGGAGCAAAAGGCATGAGTGCAATAAACATGTCTCGTCGGCAGTTTCTGAAAACCACGGGGATTGTCGGTGGTGGATTAGTCATTGGCTTTTCAATGACGGGATGTTCCTCCAGTGAGTTACCGATTACGCTGGCGCAACAGGGCTTTGTGCCCAACGCCTTTCTGCAGATCACGCCTGACAATGGTATTCGTTTCTACTGTCCTCGCGACGAAATGGGCCAAGGGGTGACGACTGGATTGAGCACGCTGATCGGTGAAGAACTCGATGTTCACCCAAAAGACATGGAAATTCTGTTCGCTGGTGTTCACAGTGATTACAACAACCCCGACTTTGGCGTTCAGGGTACCGGCGGTAGCAGCTCGCTCAAGGCGCACTATCTGCAACTGCGTCAGGTTGGCGCCAATACGCGAGGTCTGTTAGTCGCGGCAGCCGCACAAGATTTAGGCGTCACTGCAAGCGTCATCTCAACCCGCGACGGCCACATTGTCGTGGCGGGCAAGCAATACCCCTATGGTCAGTTTGTGCAAACTGCCGCGAGCCTTGAGGCGCCGACAGAGGCAGCTTTGAAGTCAAATGCTGAGTTTCGCTATATTGGTCAAGCTTTCCAGCGGGTTGATGCCGCCGCGAAATCAACGGGCACCGCCGAGTTTGGCATCGACATCGATATTCCCAACATGCACCACGCGGTCGTCAGGCGCTCTCCCGTGGCTGGTGCCAAGCTCAAATCCGTCGATAAGTCAGTCGCACTTAGCATGCCGGGCGTCACCGATATCATCGAAATTTCCAGTGGTGTCGCAGTGGTCGCCAAAAAATACTGGCAAGCAAAGACCGCAGCAGCAAAACTTTCCCCCTTATGGGAAGAGGTTGCCTTAAGCCAAGTCAACAGCCGCGATGTACGCGCTGATTATAACCAGGCCATGCAACAGGACGAAGGCGTCGTGGATACGGACGAAGGCGACGTCAAGGCCGGCCTTGCAGCGGCAGACCACATTATTGAAGCCGAATACTGGGCACCTTTTCTTGCTCACGCACCACTGGAACCCATGAACGCCGTTGTTCGAATCGAGAACGGTGAGGCGGATGTTTGGTCTGGCACCCAAGGCATTGTTGCCGCACAGGGACTCGTGTCGCGCTTTTCTGGCATCCCGGTGGAGAAGGTTCGCGCGCACAGCACTTACCTAGGCGGCGCCTTTGGGCGCCGTGGCACCTTAACTCATGTCATCGAGGCCACGGAAGTGGCGGTTGCCAGTAACAAACCCGTTCATCTGCTCTGGTCACGGGAAGACGACATTCAAAACGGCGTTTACCGTCCTGCCTCCCTGATGAAGATCAAAGCTGGCGTAAAAAACGATGGCAGTATCACCGCCTGGCAGGCAAAGCGCGTGGGCGGCAACATCACACCGAAGACCCTGCAGAATATGATGCCGGCCCTGTTTCCAGGGCTCAATGAAGGCACCATCGACTTCATGGTGGGCTTGTCACAGGATATCTTTGCCGGCTGGATGGTGGATCACGCCAGTGTCGAGGGATTATACGAAGACTACGACACCGACAATAAAACCGTGAACCATGTCACGGTAGAACACGATATCCCACTGACGTTTTGGCGCTCAGTTGGCCACTCTTATACGTCCTTCGCAAAGGAAGGCATCACCGATGAGTTGGCTGAAAAAGCCGGCATGGATCCCGTCGCGTTTCGACTCAAAAACACCCAGGGTAATCCCCGGCTGAATAACGTGATCCGCGTGGCGCAGCAACACATGCTGGCAATGCAACCTGCGGAAGGTCGGTTTCTCGGTTTTGCAGCCCACAACTCCTTCGCCACAGACGTGGCCGAGATTGCCGAAGTATCCGTGATTGGCAAAACTATCAGAGTGCATAAGGTGACCTGCATCGTTGATTGTGGTATCGCGGTCAATCCAGATATTGTTCGCGGGCAGATGGAAGGCGCCGTGATGTTTGGACTGACCGCGGCGCTTTATGGTGACTTGGAGTTGGTGCAAGGCGCGTTTAAACAAAGCAACTTTCATGACTACCCCATCCTCAAAATGAGTGAAGCACCGCAGGTTGAGGTCGTTATCATCAATAGCGGAACTGCACCCACCGGCGTCGGCGAACCGGGCCTGCCGCCCATTGCACCTGCCGTGGCCAGCGCCGTATATCAAGCCACGGGCCAAAGACTGCGATCCCTACCCCTGAAAATAGCCTGACCCCATTAACCGTTAAGGACTCACTATGACCAGCCAAGATACGTTGTACGAGATTGAGGATGGCATTGCCACCATCACCCTCAATCGCCCCGAACAGATGAATACCCTGGGCGGCACTATGATGGCGCTGGTCAGCCAGTACATTCAACAGGCGGAAGACGACAAAACGGTGCGGGTCATCATTCTCACGGGTGCAGGCCGCATGTTTTGTGCGGGGCTGGACGTGGTGGGCGCCCAATCTCGAACGGGTTCACAAGCGGGTACCAACGATGCTGCCGCTATCCCGGTGACACTAGACGTGAAGCGCTTTCCGCCTGCAGTTATTTACAACTGTGAGAAGCCGGTGATCTGCGCATTGAATGGCGCCGCGGCTGGCTTTGGAATGGATATGGCCCTGGCCTGCGATATTCGGGTCATGGCTCAAACGGCCAAGTTAGCCCCGACGCCGGTAAAGCGCGGCATTGTGCCTGAGAGTGGCGGCACCTGGATTCTGCCCCGCCTGGTAGGCTGGGAAAAAGCCGCAGAGATATTCTTTACCGCGCGCAATCTGAGTGCCGACGAGTGCAAGACACTGGGCTTGTGTGCCCATGTAGTAGCCAACGATGAACTCATGACGTTTACCACAAAACTCGCCAGCGACATTGCCGCTAATGCACCACTGGCTGTGCAATCTGCCAAGCGGCTCATGCGTATGGGTATGGCCCAACAGTTCAACGATCATGTACATCACGTCTATATGAATTTTCTGCAGCTCATGCGCACCGAAGATGCGCGGGAAGGTATGGCTTCGTTCGCCCAGAAGCGGGCGCCTGACTTTAAGGGGAATTAGGCGTCGAGATCAGCGATCAGAGAATTCAGAAGCGCAGTTCAGGCTAACGACGAAAGCGGTCTTTGCCGAAAGCCATTAGCCTGAGGATTTTCTGACCGCATCACTGATCGTATTGTTATCCACAATCCAGCTTATCCACTCGGCAGAAAATAGCGATTTCGACAGGTACTGTTGCCCGCCCGATTTCGCCACCAAAATCAATCCCAAGTCGGTTTCAATGACCCGGTCGATATCCGCCCACAGTAGTGATGTTTGCGTGAAGGGATTTTGCGTTTGAATGCCATTTTCATCGCCGGTGAGTTTCACTTCTCTACCGGCACTTCTGCCCCACAGCTGCCGTGTGATCCACCAAGCTCGCCGATATCGAATATGAATCAGCTCGAGCACGGCTAATGCCACTAATATACCTGCTGCTACCTTTGGCTCCTCAGTAAAAAGCAGGAGCCCCGCAGCTGTGGCTATCAACAAACCGGGGAATAAATAATTGGGCTGGGGATTTTTCCCATGGGGTAGCGTCTGGTCAAAGCACTCTTCGAGATAATCTCGAGACAGGGTAAATTGCGTATCGATATTTTGCATGGAAATCACTATAGCAGTCTTGGGATCGGAGTAAAGGGCCGGGAACACTACCCCGGCCCTTCACTCCGCCCCCAATATTCCTGGCGGCAATAACAAGAACTATAAGATTCAATGGTTTCAGCACCCGTCGCTGCGAATGCTGATCCCATCCTTAACTTCAACCCCTTAGAAGTTTAACTTCAGACCGAGTGAGACTAGATCAACATCGCTTTCACCGGTTTTGTCTTTATCACCCAAATTGTTGAAGCGCTCCCAAGCGAGATGCAGACCCAATTGCTCGTTGAAATTATAGGCCGCACCAACACCCAAGTAGCTTTTCGTTTTGGTCGCACTCACATTTTCGCTGATCGTGACACCACTACCTGAGGCTGCGGCACTGCCTTCGACTTTCGCATTAATAATGCCGAGCTTACCAAATATCTCGAACTGATCATTCATCGGATAGCTCGCAACAGCTCCTACATTAAAGCCGGCTGCTTTCACTTCCGCGACGGCACTACCAGCCACGGGGCCAGTGAAAGCCGCGCTGTATTGGAATTTTCCCAGGTCGATATAGCCACCCTCCACCGCCAGATATGGAGTGAAGCTATAGCCTAACTGCAATTTATAGCTCGTGTCTTTGTCATCAAAAGAAGATGATAGGCCAGTCACACCCGCATCGATAAGTTCAGCGTTAACTTCGCTCGCGACGTTACCATCAACCTTTGATTGCCCAAAGGACCCTAGCGCATACCAATCACCGGCAAAGGCAGACCCAGCAGCGACAGAAAGTACAGTTACCAATGTCATTTGTTTGATTTTCAATTGCACACCCCCTTTGATTAATTGTGCGCGAATCTTAGCGAGGCGGGCCACCAACAAGCTGACTTGAATCAACCTTTGCGCAGATCTAGCGACGAATCATGGGGGGGCCTGGTAGCGCTCAAAGGTATTCACATTGTTGCTTTAGGCGACCCACGAAGCGCGACTCCCAGACTTGGGGTCGGCGTAATGTGCTGGGCAGGCTTGGGGTGGTTACACAGCACCTTACCCCGATCCCAGAATTTAGCGTACGCTGACGTTTGACTCGATAAAAAAATGGAGGAAACTCTTCAGAAAAACCACTGTGAGATAGTGTTAATGCGCCAGCTCCAATGTTTTGATGGAAGAAATGCTCTCGACTGGGAAAGCGTATGGGCAGCGTTCGACGAGGACGGCGGACTCATCGTTGAGCACTTCATCCAACCCGAACTCTTGCAACGCTTACAAGCCGATTTTGCACCGTTAATCGCCGCACACCGTCCCGGTAGCGCCACTGAGGGCTTTTGGACGGGCTTCCATGGGACCCAGACCAAACGAGTTACCGGACTTGCCGGCCACTCAGCAGCCTGGTGCGAACTGCTTTGCGATGAGCGTTATGTTGCTATGGGCGATCGCTATCTCGGCAAAGACGAATATTGGCTTAACACTGCTCAGCTAATCTGTATTGGTCCAAATGAAGTACCCCAACTCCTGCATCGGGACGAACTGAACTGGCCCAGAGCTCGGTGCGAACGCGAGATTACCGTGACAGCTATTTTTGCGCTCACGGATTTTACTGAGGCTAATGGCGCTACTGTTCTTGCACCCGGCTCCAATCACTGGCCTGGCGCCCTGCCCGAAACACCCACGAATGCAACCTGTCGAGCCGTTATGCCCGCTGGCTCAGCGTTGCTGTACAGCGGCAAAATCATTCATGGTGGAGGCGAAAACACCACGACCAATGAATGGCGAGTCGGACTACACGCGGGTTTTTGCGCCGGCTGGTTAAGGTCCGAAGAGAATCATCAACTGACGGTTCCACTCGAGCGTGCTCGCAAAATGCCCGAGCGTGTACAACACTTGCTGGGCTATCGCTCTTATTCTCCAAAAAAAGGCGGCCGCCTTGGCCTCGTCGACTACGATGACGCCGGAGCTTTGTTGTGATGATCACAATAACAAGGAGGATCTATTTTACAATGGCTGAAAACTCAGCTTCAACCCTAACAGCTAGCCGGAGAATCTGATGAGAGTTGACGCCACCAAAGTCCGCGACTTCAACCGAATTCGTGTTGAACCCGTTACAGGTGCCATCGGGGCCGAGATCAGTAACGTTGATCTGCGCGATTTAGACGATGAGATTATTGCTGAAATTCGCCAGGCATGGCTTGATCATAAGGTGCTGTTCTTTCGCGACCAAGCTCTCAGTCATGAGCAGCACAAGGCCTATGGCGCGGCGCTCGGCGAACTGGAGATCCACCCATTTGTTCCTGGCATCGAGGGCTACCCCGAGTTGCTGGTCATAGATTCAACCCCCGACAACTTTGTGGCCGCGGAGGTATGGCATACAGACGTCACCTTTCGCCCCTGTCCGCCCCTCGGGTCAATTTTACTCGGCCGCACTATTCCACCTTATGGTGGTGATACTTGCTTTGCCAACATGGAACTGGCCTATGACTTGCTAGACGATAAGACTAAAGCGCAAATAGAAGGCAGGTTTGCGATTCATTCTTACGTAAAGTCTTTTGGCGCCGACATGTCACCCGAGGAGCAGGCCAGCGCATTGGAAAAACATCCCGACCAGAAGCACCCGATTGTGCGTACCCACCCGGAGACAGGCAAAAAAAGTCTGTTTGTGAATCGGGAATTCACCTTGACCATCGACGGCATGACGGCTGCTGAGTCACGAGATTTACGTCACAAACTCTATGAGATGGCGAAAATTCCGGAGGTTCAATGTCGCTTTCGCTGGCAACCTAACAGCATTGCTCAATGGGATAACCGCTGTACCCAGCACTATGCTGTCCCCGACCATGGTGGCCAATACCGTCGAGTCGAACGCGTGACGCTCGTCGGCGACCGCCCTGTCTAAGTCCATCAGGCTCGCTCAGAGTTTGGCATCACACCCCTCGCCCAAGTGCCACCAAGACCTTGCACATCAATCGATGCAGGGTCTGGTGACAGCAGAGAAACGACCCGAGAATTAGCGAGCAAGAGCTTGATTGAGATCACCAAGAATATCCTCAATATGCTCGATA
>DGOD01000270.1 GCA_002389265.1 Gammaproteobacteria bacterium UBA4475 | reverse complement strand
ACCATTTTGTTTTTCCAGCACCATTGTTTCCATACCTTCGTAATCGCGCTCTTTACCCTTGTAAGAGCCTGTAGTATGACTACGCGAGGCCGATATCGCAGTATTACCAAGAACTGTCACTTGGTGCTCTAATGTTTCGCTCTTCATAGCCGCCAAGTACTTCATATCAGACAACATATGATGATGAGCGTATTCGTCTGCGCTTCTTTCAACACGACCGCCCTCATAAATGGTGACATCATCAGCTAATTGAGCACGCGCAAGCTCTTTGTTACTTGTTTCTAACGCTTCATGAAAAGCTAATACAACTTTTGCAGCTGGGGTATCCAGCCCTTTAAGCATTCCTTTATCTTTTTGTTTGTCACCATGAGCGTGAACTACAAAGCTAACCGTCATTAATAAAACGAGTAGTATATTTCTTTTTTTCATTTTCATTCTCTTTTCAGGTTTAATTTACAGGGCCGACAATACTAGTAAGCACTGCTGTTACAGATAAAATGGCAATAGCTACAAACATTTCAATTGAGATTGATTTGGATAATGTTTTTCTGCCATCACTATTTTTGAGCTGCGGGACTAATTTCAATTTATGTGTAGCGGCTATCTTCATTACGCAAATCACTAACAACAATTTAACTAATATGGTTTGTCCATAATTAGTAAATAGCAGAGCATCTAATCCACCCACCAACTGAATTGCCAATAATAAGCCAGCGATTAAGAGCAGACTTACCATGACACTAGCTTGTTTTCCAAACCTTTCCATCAATTGATAAAGCTTTTCGAATTCCAACTTATTGCAGGCTTTTTTAAGAGGGTAAAGGGCACCAAACCACCACGCCATTACAATGACATGCACCATTAATAGACCTTTTTCAAAGACCCCCATGACGGAAACGTGTCCAGCCAAAGTAAATGAATAAGAAAGAAAAAATAGACATATGACAAGCACGGCGTTTAAGACATATTTAGTAAGCTTCCAAACACAAAATTGAGAAGAAATTACTACTATCGCAACCCCAATCAGGCCAATCAAGCGCCATAGTGTGGTATCGCCTATTGACGAATCCCACATGATACTAATCATATCTAGGTCTAGCGCTCCTACTATTCCTTCTTCAACCATTGCGCCAGTGTTAGCAAAGAACCAAATTGCATTTGCTAGAAAAGCTATTAAGGCGGCAATAAGGGTTATCTGACTAAATGATCTTCTTTCTCCATTTTCCAAAGTATTACCGCCGTACACATTGCCAAAAAATGTATATCCAGCAATACAGGCAAAGCCAACGTAGAACGCAGTTTTCGTCAGCACTATGACCGTATTCCAGATATAAATTTCCATAGTAATTACTCTACTTAATTAATGAACCATGAAGCCAAAGTTGTCCTTCATCTTGTGACCATCTTTACCTAAGAAAGTGACATCTACGATGTAATTGGCTGGAGCCAACTGAGGTAGCTTCCATGAGAATTCACTGCTCGCTTCTTTTGAAGGTTGAAAGCCAAACTTTACTTTTTTTCCCTGCTTATTTTTTAACGATACTTTGACTAAACGCACTTCTTTACTGAACTTGAGTGTAAGTTCCTCTGGGGATGTCATTAACATTGCATTATCCGAAGGCGAACTTTTTTCAAGATTTACGTGTGCGAACACAGCGCTACTAATAACAACGCTGATTACCGCTAAGATTTTGATTAATGCTTTCATATTTACCTCTTTTAAAATTTATGGTTTAACGACTAAATTTAGCTTTTTGATAACTCTTGATTAAAGAAATTTATTTCTCTCTTTTTAACAATTGAATAAATAGCAGGCAGTACAATGAGAGTTAGTAACACTGCACTCGTCATCCCACCGACCATAGGTGCTGCGATGCGACTCATGACCTCCGAACCAGTGCCTGTTCCATATAAAATAGGTAATAGACCGATGATGATTGTTGCCACGGTCATCATGACAGGGCGTACACGCAAACCAGCGCCATGTAACAAGGCATCTTGATAATCTGCGTCAGAAATCTGTTCTGCTCGCTCGGTCGCTTTTTCCTTGAGATCTGTAAGAGCTTGATTCAAGTAAACCAGCATGATGACTCCAATCTCTACGGCAACACCTGCTAGCGCAATAAAACCAACACCTACAGCGACGGAAAAGTTAAATCCTTCCAAATACATTAGCCATAAGCCACCAATCATTGCCATAGGTAATGTCACGACAATAATGGCTACTTCGCTAAACGAGCGGAAATTCAAATAGAGCAAGATCAAAATAATGGCTAGCGTTAAGGGCAAAACAAATGTCAATTTTTCTTTTGCTCTTTCCATATATTCATACTGCCCAGCCCAAGAGATTGAGTAACCTGTTGGAATTTCTAGATTTTGCTCAAGGTACTCTTTAGCATTCTCTACATATGTCCCGACATCCACGCCTTCGATATCAATAAATGACCAGCCATTAATGCGAGCGTCTTCACTTTTTATTCCCGGAGCGCCATTCTCAACACGGATATCTGCTACATCTCCCAATGCGATACGCTGATCATTCGGGTCGCGGCAGGCGTCATTATCGGTCTGTGGCTATACGCTATAGCGGTATCAATCTATCTATGGGGATATTGATGACGCAATTTAATTATCGCCTCCAATTGAATTGCTCAGGCCAGCGCACTACTGACTCACGTAACGCCATGGGAGTCCAGTCCTTTCCATGTGGTTGCCTTTCTGCTAGGCTCACGATCAAATTCCGGGACCACTTGCATGATTAAACGCTGTTTCATAGTCGCAATGACGCTGTTGATTGCTTTGCAGTCAGTGGCGTCTATTGCCTATGAAGCACAACCGCACAACCCCGCAATGCCACATTATGATGAGCATTCACACGAATCAGCGGATTTTTCCAGCGAAAATCAGGCAACCAAGTCGTCTCCCGACAGCCCCTATCATTCAGCGGACCATTGCCATCACAGCCATAGCTGCTTTCACATGGTATTGATGGGAACCCTCACCAACATTTCCGGCTTGACTGCAGGAATAGTACTGTCCGACTACCAAGCCAACTTCACCACCGGGGTTCAATCCTCCCTTTTCCGCCCTCCTATCGTCTGATCCTGCGAATACCTTCCCCACCCGGGGAACAACTGTCATTTAGACTTTCGTAGGAGCAGTCCCATGCTTTTCAGAATGCCCGTAAAAAACGGGCGGCGCGCAATGCCGTGCCACTTTATTATCCATGCCTTTTGCCTTCTAGCGCTGGCATTCGGTTCCGCCCTGGCACACGCCGGAGAGAAACCGCTCACTCTGTCCGAGGCCCTCTCGCGGGCCATGGCGCAAAACCCCGGCCTCCAGGTCTTCGATTTTCGCCTTCAGGGCCTTGAGGGCCGCCGCCTTACGGCAGATCAAAATCCTGCCCTGGAGGCCGGACTGGAAGTGGAAAACTTCCTCGGCAGCGACAATCTGCGAGGAGTTGACGGGGCGGAGTACACCCTGTCCTTGTCATCGGTCCTCGAACTTGGCGGCAAGCGTCAGGCCCGCGTCAGCGTGGTTGAATCACGATACGGGCGGGTCGAGGCCGAGCGTCGGGCCGAGACCCTGGATCTCTTGGGACAGGTGACCCAGCGCTTTGTCGCCACACTGGCCCTGCAGGAAAAACTCGAACTGGCCGCTGAAGCCGTGGCGCTGGCCGAGGCCACCCACGAGATCGTCACCCGCCGCGCCGACAGGGGCGCGGCGCCCCAGGCCGAAGTCCTGCGCGCCAGGGCTGCGCTCACCCAGAGTCGTATTGAGCAGTCCCGTCTTCGAGCCGCCTACGAGAGCCGGAAAATGGCTCTGGCTTCGCTGTGGGGTGATACCAGCCCGGACTTTCAAATGCTGGAAGGCGATCTGTTCCAGTTCGGTTCCTCCGACAACTTCGATGCCCTGTACCAGCGGGTCAGCGACAGCCCGGCCATTCAAATCTACGCGAGCGAACAGCGTATCCGTGAAGCGGAGATTCAGTTGGCGCGCAGCCAGTCCGAGAGCGATATCCGTTGGCAGGTGGGCGTCCGGCGTTTCGAGGAGACGGACGATACCGCCTTGACCGCTGGTTTCTCAGTACCGCTCTTTTCCGGACGGCGCAATCGCGGCGAGGTGCAGGCCGCCCTGGCGGCGCGGGATGAGGTCCGATTCCGCCGGGAGGATACCCTGCTGCGCCTCCATTCGCGCCTGTTCGACGCCTACCACTTGCGGCAACAGAGTATCGAGACTGTTGAGCAGATTCGCAGCCAAATGCTTCCCGACCTGACCGAGGCACTCACTCAGACCCGCGAAGCCTATGAAAACGGCCGCTACAGCTATGTGGAGTGGACCGCCGCACAGCGGGAGCTGCTCTCAGCACGGGAGGCACTGGTCGACGCCGCCACCACGGCGCTGCTCAACCAGGCGTTGATCGAACAACTTACGGCGCAGCCACTCGCGACTGTTCCGGGCGCCCCGACGCGCTAACCCACAAATTCAGGATTCACACCATGCAACTGATAAAACAACTCTGTCTGATTCTGGTGGCCACCTGCCTTGCCATCAGCCCCTTACAAGCTGCCGAGGAACAACACGACGAATCGCAGGCAGAGGCCAGGGGGCCTCACGGCGGCATACTGCTGCAACAGAACGACGCCACCGTCGAACTGCAGATCTTCGAGCAGGGGGTCCCACCGGAATACCGGGCCTGGGTCACCAGGGATGGCCGCGCCGTTACTGATGATATTGACCTCAATGTCCAGCTCACCCGCCTGGGTGGGCAAGTGGACACCTTCGACTTCGCCTACCAGGGGGACTACTGGCTGGGGGATGGCGTGGTGACCGAACCCCACTCCTTCGACGTAGAAGTGAGCCTCGCCATGGACGGCAAGAACTACCGCTGGCACTGGGAATCCCACGAAGGTCGCACCCGGATCGCCCCGGCTATCGCCCGAAAAGCGGGTATCACAACGGCCGCAGCCGGGCCGAGTGCCATCGAGCGCAGCCTCACCACCTACGGCAGCCTGACCACGGCACCGCAGCAGATTGCCCGGATCCGCGCCCGTTTCCCGGGCGTGGTCAGCCAGGTGAAGGTCAATCTGGGCGATCGGGTCGAGCGTGGTGACGTGCTCGCTCAAGTCGAGTCCAACGAAAGCCTGCAAACCTACGCACTGCGAGCGCCCATCGACGGGATCGTCATTGAGCGTCGGATCAGCAACGGAGAAATGACCGGGGAGCAACCCCTATTCGCCATTGCCGATTTGACCACTCTGTGGGCGGAATTCAAGGTCTTCCCCGGCCAACGGGCCGAGGTTGCCATTGGCCAGAAAGTCCGACTGAAGGCTGACGGCATTGACCGGGAAGGCACCATCCGCCACCTGCTGCCGGCACCCGGCAACGCGCCCTACACCCTGGCCCGGGTCGAAGTCGACAATGCCGAGGGACTGCTGACCCCCGGTTTGCTGGTGGCCGGGGATATCGTGGTGGAAACGGTGGAGGCCCCCTTGGTGGTTGACAACCGCGCCCTGCAATCCTTCCGGGACTGGACCGTGGTGTTTATTCAGGTGGATGACACCTACGAGATCCGCCCACTGGAGCTGGGCCGCAGCGACGGCAACCTGACTGAGGTGCTGGGCGGCCTGCAAGCAGGCGATCGCTATGTGGTGGAAAACAGTTATTTGATCAAGGCCGATATCGAAAAATCCGGCGCATCCCACGACCACTAACCAGGAGGCTATGATGATCAATGCCATCTTACGTCTCTCGATAGAGCGGCGGTTTTTAATGTTATCCCTTATTCTGGCGCTGGTCGGCGTGGGCGTGTGGAGTTTTCAGCGCCTGCCCATCGACGCGGTGCCGGATATCACCAATGTCCAGGTACAGATCAACACCGAGGCACCGGGCTATTCGCCCCTGGAGGCAGAGCAACGCATCACCTTCCCGGTGGAAACGGCCTTGTACGGCCTGCCCAACCTGTCCTATACCCGGTCCCTGTCCCGCTACGGCCTGTCCCAGGTCACGGTGGTGTTCGAGGAAGGCACGGACATCTATTTCGCCCGCAACCTGATCAATGAGCGCTTGGGCGCCATCAAGAGCGCGCTGCCACCCGGGCTGGAGCCGGAGATGGGTCCCATCGCCACCGGTCTTGGCGAGATCTTCATGTACACCGTAGAAGCCCTGCCCGGTGCCACTCAAGCGGATGGCAGTCCGCTGGACGCTACGGCACTGCGTGAGATCCAGGACTGGATCATCAAACCCCAGTTGGCCCAGGTGCCCGGCGTGATCGAGGTCAACACCATTGGCGGCTACGACAAGCAGTACCACGTCACGCCGTCGCCCCAACGGTTGCTGGAGTTCGGCATCACGGTGGATGAACTGGTCAGCGCCCTGCGGGCCAATAACACCAATCGCGGCGCCGGCTATATCGAACGCAACGGCCAACAGCTGCTGGTGCGCTCGCCCGGGCAGCTGACCACCATTGGTGATATTGAACAGGTGGTGATTGCCAACCGGGATGGTGTGCCAGTCCGGGTAGCCGATGTAGCTGAAGTGGCCATTGGCAAGGAGCTGCGCACCGGCGCCGCCACCCGCGACGGCAAGGAAACGGTGATGGGCACCGCCATGATGCTGGTGGGGGAAAATTCCCGGGCGGTGGCACAGGCGGTGGCCGAAAAGCTGGAGGCCATTCAGCCCTCCCTGCCCGACGGCGTCAAGGTGGAGGCGGTATACGACCGCACAGCCTTGGCGGACAAGGCGATTGCCACGGTGGAGAAGAACCTGCTCGAAGGGGCGCTGCTGGTGATCGTGGTACTATTTCTGTTGCTCGGCAATCTGCGTGCCGCTTTGATAACCGCAGCGGTGATCCCCTTGTCCATGCTTGCCACTATCACCGGCATGGTGCGGTCTGGCGTATCCGCCAATTTGATGAGCCTGGGGGCGCTGGACTTCGGCCTGATCGTCGACGGCGCGGTCATCATCGTCGAGAACTGTATCCGGCGCCTGTCCCAGGCCCAGCACCAGGGTCAGTTGGCTCTCAAGGAACGTCTGCAATTGGTGTTCGAGGCTACCAACGAAGTGATTCGTCCCAGCCTTTTTGGTGTCGCCATCATTACTGTGGTGTACCTGCCGATCTTTGCACTCACCGGGGTCGAGGGCAAGATGTTCCACCCCATGGCGGCCACTGTCGTAATGGCACTGCTAGCGGCCATGGTGCTGTCACTGACCGTGGTGCCCGCCGCTGTGGCGGTCTTTATGGGGGGCAAGATCAGCGAAAAGGAAAGCCCGGTAATCAGCGGCGCCAAATCGCTCTACAGGCCCGCGCTACGGGTGGCCATGAGGTTCCGCTGGCTGGTGTTGGGCGGCGCGACCGCGCTGGTAGCGGTCTGTCTCTGGCTGGCGACCACCCTGGGGTCGGAATTTATTCCACAACTGGATGAAGGGGATATTGCACTCCATGCCCTGCGCATCCCGGGCACCGGACTGGAGCAATCTATCGAGATGCAGTCGCAGCTGGAAGAACGGCTGAAGGCGTTTCCGGAGGTAGACAAGGTCTTCGCCAAGATCGGCACGCCGGAAGTGGCCACCGACCCCATGCCTCCCAGCGTGGCGGACAACTTTGTCATCTTAAAGCCCCGCGACCAATGGCCGGATCCCGACAAAACCAAGGATGAACTGGTGGCGGAAATGGCAGAAGCGGTGGAAATGCTTCCCGGCAACAAGTATGAGTTCACCCAGCCCATCGAGATGCGTTTCAACGAACTGATCTCCGGCGTGCGTGCCGACCTCGGCATCAAGGTGTTCGGCGATGACCTGGATCAGTTGCTGGCATCGGCTAACGACGTCCTTGAGGTTGTGGAATCCATGGAGGGCGCCGCCGATGCCCGGGTCGAACAGGTGACCGGCCTGCCCATGCTGTCGGTACACCCCAAGCGCATGGCGCTATCCCGCTACGGGCTGACCGTGGATGATCTCCAGGGTCTGGTGGCGGCCGGTGTCGGGGGCGAAAACGCCGGCCTGATTTACGAAGGCGACCGCCGCTTCCAGTTGGTGGTGCGTCTTCCCGAAGACATCCGCCGGGATGTGGACAGCCTCGCGGACCTGCCAGTCCCCCTGCCGGACGGCGGCTATGTGCCCCTGTCGGAAGTGGCCGAGCTGGAGCTGGCTCCGGCGCCCAACCAGATCAGCCGGGAAAACGGCAAGCGTCGGGTGGTGGTCACCGCCAACGTGCGGGACCGCGACCTGGGCGGATTTGTCGAGGAAGCACAGGCGCGCATTGCGGACGACGTGGACCTACCTCCCGGATACTGGCTGGATTACGGCGGGACCTTCGAGCAACTGCAGTCCGCCAGTCAGCGGCTTGCCATCGTGGTGCCCGTGACCCTCGCCATCATCCTCGCACTCTTGGTGATGGCCTTCGGCTCCCTCAAGGATGCCCTGATCATCTTCACCGGCGTGCCACTGGCCCTCACCGGCGGGGTTCTGTCCCTGTGGCTGCGAGACATGCCCCTGTCGATCTCGGCGGGTGTTGGCTTTATCGCCCTCTCCGGGGTGGCGGTGTTAAACGGCCTGGTGATGATCGCCTTTATCCGCGATCTGTGGCACGAGCAGGGTGACCTGATGAAGGCCATTGTCGAAGGCGCCCTGATCCGCTTACGGCCGGTATTGATGACCGCCCTGGTAGCAAGCCTCGGCTTTGTACCCATGGCACTCAATACCGGCACCGGCGCCGAAGTACAGCGTCCTCTGGCGACCGTGGTGATCGGCGGGATTATCTCGTCCACCCTGTTGACGTTGTTTGTACTCCCTGTGCTCTATGCGTTGTTGCATGGCAGAAGTGCCAGTAACTCCACTCCCACAGGCGACATTAAGCACGACACTGATAGTTAACCAAAGCCCTACCATGGGGAGGAATCTCCCCATGATTTTTTCAACGTTCTTTTATTGCGGTTTATACCCTGGTAAGACTATGAACGATCCACCCAAGCAACGAAAAGATGACCCGAAGGAAGCTCCACACTTTCGAACACATCGCATCCACGCCATTAACAGTGACTGGTATTTTTTAACCCGTGAAGGTCAAAATATCGGGCCATTCCCGAACAAAAAAGCGGCCGAAGATAGCCTTGCGGAATTCCTGAAAGCTGTCAAAAAGGATGAGTAGCCAATGGCCCAACAACACAGCATTCAATGTGCCGCCCCCATAGATGCGTTGGTATAACTCTTCGCTTCCGAACTGGTACAGCCTCTGAGCATCATGGCCGGCGGGGTAGATGTTGACGGTTTGTGCTGATATGCGAAATGCCTCGTCATGATTGTTGTTGCCTACGCTACGCATTGCGCCCCATCGACCTGATCCCAGACTTCATCCCCGTTCTGGGCTTGTACCCCGTCAGCATCAATTGGACAGATTAGCCTGATTGCCTAAGAGACGGTTTTGGCTCATCGTTAACTCTGAGAGGAGAAGATGATGAAGCAAAAAACCGATGTTGAAAAGACCGTTCGTGACATCCGTCGTCGCACCCGCAAACAATATTCTGCCGAGGAAAAAATCCGTATTGTTCTCGAAGGGCTTCGGGGCGAAGACAGTATCGCTGAACTGTGTCGTCGTGAAGGTCTCAATACCAATATCTATTACCGCTGGTCGAAGGAGTTTTTGGAAGCTGGCAAGAAGCGACTATCTGGCGATATTGTGCGGGAAGCCACCTCCGATGAAGTAAAGGTGTTGCGTTCAGAGGCAGCGGCGCTAAAAGAAGCCCTGGCCGAAGTAGTGATGGAAAACCGCCTGCTTAAAAAAAGCGTGATCGGGGATGGGGAGGACGGTATATGAGATACACGGCCTCCGAGAAGTACGAGATTATCCAGTTGGTGGAACAGTCCAGTTTGTCTGTCAGGCAAACACTCCGGCGGCTGGATATACATCACTCAACCTATTACAACTGGCTGAAGCGTTTTTATGAAGGCGGTATTGATGCGTTGGAAGATAACCAGCCTCACCCCCAAGTAGTATGGAATCAGGTGCCAGACAATCATCGGCAGGCGATTGTCGATCTTGCCTTGGAAGAGCCTGAATTATCGCCACGGGAGCTGGCGGTACGTTATACCGATAACCAGCGTTACTACATCTCGGAATCAACGGTGTATAGGCTGCTGAAGGCGCACGATCTGATTACCAGTCCTACCTATATCCTGATGCAGGCGAGTGACAGGTTCCAGCATCCGAGTCGACGGATAAACGAGCTGTGGCAGACCGATTTTACCTACTTCAAGATCATTGGCTGGGGCTGGTATTACCTGTCAACGGTGCTGGATGATTACTCTCGCTTTATCCTGTCCTGGCGTTTGTGTACCAGCATGGGGGCCGGTGATGTAATGGATACACTGAACGACGCGCTGGATTTTACCGGGCTTGATCAGGTCAAGGTGAACCACCGGCCACGATTGCTCAGTGACAATGGCCCGTGCTACATCTCGGGTGATCTGGCCGACTATCTGGACAGCAAGGACATGACGCACACACGAGGTCGCCCTTATCATCCACAGACACAAGGTAAGATTGAGCGCTGGCATCGCTCGATGAAAAACCAGATTTTGCTCAATCACTATTACCTGCCCGGTGAGCTAGAGGAGAGCATCCAGCGCTTCGTGATGCATTACAATCACGAGCGTTATCACGAGTCGTTGGATAACCTGACGCCCGCTGATGTGTACTACGGGCGAGGCCAGCAAATATTGGAAGAGCGAGTAATGATTAAACAAAATACCATGGCTCAGCGCCGACAGTTACATTATGGTCGGCAACTAGGCCACAACCTGATGGGCCAGACTGTCTCTTAAATCAGGCCGCTGACTGTCCAACTGGGTTTGACGACGTACATTTCTGGGTACGTTTTGACTCTGTGAAGATGATTGCCTTACGAGGGCCGTTATATTCAGCCATTTTTTTAAAACCCATCTCCAGGGCTTTTAGTAAAGACTGGGCCTTTGTGTCTGTTTTGAGTGACCTTGCCTTTTCAATAAACCCCTCAATCTCGCCGATTTCTTCAATCAAGTCATCTTTTGACAATGCCGGCTCTTCGCTCTGCCCTAGCTCGACATCTTCCTGGTCGAACTCAGCCTCCTCTAGATATTCATCTTCAAGGTCATCATCCTCGACCAGCTTTGCTAAAAAATTATCTTCTTCTTGTTTTTGATTATCAAAATCATCACGCAACTTTTGCAAACGTTCACGAATTGTTAGCAACGTTCCTAGAACGGCATATGGGCTTGACGCAAGTAGCTTCCGTAATATCAGGCCAGTTAGGTGCCGTTGCTTCTTTGGCAAAGCAAAAGAGTGCTCTCTTTGCAGGAATACAGAGATGGCTTCATACAAGCTGTGCTCCTCATTAGTGGGTTTGAACGGCTGTGTGAGTGCCAAACGTTCTGTATATCGAACGTACTCAAGTACCTGCTGTCGTAGTGTACGCTTGACAAAGCCAGCAAGCCTTTCTCTTAGCTCCTCGTTAGAGCCTTCGCCGTTGATATATTGCTTACGAAATGCCTTCTCATCACCAAACAAATGCTCATCAAGTAACGTTGAAAGGCCATAAAGCTCCATCAATGAATTTTGTAGGGGCGTAGCTGTTAGCAATATCTTGCGCCTACCGTTAAAGGCCAGCTTAAGAGCCTGCCCCATGCGGTTGCTAGGACGATGCGCGTTTCGAAGCTTATGCGCCTCATCGATAACCACCAGATCCCATGGAATCGGCACGAGATCATCCGCCAGCTTGGCGGCAAAGTGGTAGGACATGATGACCACTTGTTTTGAGGCAGTCGCGCTCAAAGCCATTCTGGGAGACATGCCAGACCTGCGCACATACGTAGCATCGATTACGACACTGGGCAGAGCAAACTTTTCAACGAGCTCTTGAGACCACTGCTTCCTCAGCGCCGCTGGGCAGATAATGATCAATCGGCGCTTTCTCTCTGCCCAGCATTGGCATAGTACTAAAGCAGCTTCGATAGTTTTTCCAAGGCCAACTTCATCAGCCAGCAAGACGCCCTCTTGAAGCGGGTTCCGTAGTGCAAATAGTGCTGCC
This sequence comes from Gammaproteobacteria bacterium UBA4475, assembly GCA_002389265.1. Taxonomy (GTDB): domain Bacteria; phylum Pseudomonadota; class Gammaproteobacteria; order Pseudomonadales; family Azotimanducaceae; genus UBA4582. The sequence goes on along the minus strand of DGOD01000270.1, from coordinate 3,975 downwards.
TCAATCTGGTGAGGGTTAAGGTCCACACTGGCATCAAAAAGCGACTGAGACAGGCGATCAACACTGTCAGCAGCATGGCGGCACGTCAGCTCATGAGCATAGTATTTGGCGTGGTGCGGCGTTATGGTTGTCACTCTATTGAGCCCCCAGGATCAGCTGTCCTTGAAATCAATTTCAGCGGATTGATAGAGTCGCATCACTTGCTCCTCCGAGAGCTTTCCGTTCTGCAACAAGGTCATAAGATACTTCTCTGTTATTCCGACAAATTTTGAAAGCTTTGTCAGCGACGCACTGATTTTGTCTGCGCTCTTCTTGATAGAACCCACTTCTTTTTCAACAGACCGATAGTCGTTCAAAAGATAGAGTAGACGCTCGACAACCATGGCCACAGATGCAGACTCCAAAGTGTTCACATCAAAACGCGCTTTCGCCATTTCACGAGCAATCGAATAAAAAATTGCGAGATTCTCGTAGTCTCCTCGCCTAGTATTAACGATCACTACGAAACCGATAGCTTGGACATATTTGATGCCGTTTGGACATGCCGCTGCAACCGTTGCATCCATGCTGTCTTCGTCAAACACAATCGCATTCGCGTCGGTCTCACGGTTAGTGCGCATTTCTAAAAGCTGGCCTATCGCGGTATCTGTTTGGGCGGCGGGGTCACGATTATCGATTTGTCCAAGCTTTACGCCTTTATCAAGCTTTATCTCAAGACCAATAGTGACGTCGTTGCAACCGTCCACCTCAATCAACAAGTCTCCTGTCTTGTTCCTGGGTAATACACCTCGAACGGTTGATAGATCCGTAATTTCATCGTCGGAAAATGCAGAAGTAGTTTGGATATCCTTTAGTGCCTGAAGGATTTTCTGCTCAGCATCAAGACCTTTACTGCTCGTCTCGCGATACCGCATTTCACGTAACTCATACAGAGCTTTCAGATTTGCCAATCTCTTGCCAATTTCGCCCTCGGTTTCATTCAGAAATTGAGCTATCTCACCTTTTATCTCTGCGAGAATACCGATCCCCAAAGCCTTAATAACTGCTTCCTCTCGCTGAGCTTCGGGCAGACCTGCCAGGTATTCGGCCATCAATGGGTTCTCTACCTGGATGTTTTTAATTTCCAGAGTATCCTTTCGGAGCTTAATGGCCATAGATCTGTCTCTTCGTTATTCGGGATGCCTGGATGCGAGGGTATTTACAATTTCTTTAATCCGAGCCGATTCAAGCTCAGAGTTTGAAATACTGTCCTCTAGCTCGGGGCCAGAGCATTCACCAGATTCGATGCTTACCCACACAAAGTGACAAATCTCTTCCGCTGGTCTCTGTACAACTGACCATGCGGTCTTCTCGTGTTCTGGGAAGATGAAGTTTTCATCTCCAGAACATTTATGGATGTAGACCGCGAAGGATTGTTCGTTGAGATCTTCAATTCCGTCGTCATCTTCTTGATAGCCATCGAAAGCAATTTTGATCGCTGGAATTACGCTGATGTTTTCGCCCAATTCCGGCAGATCATCGACGTTACTCGAGATACTTCGTAGCACCCAACCTTCGATAATGTTCTCCATAAATCGCATCCTTTTTTTGCTTTTTTCCGATACCGACACTTAGTTGTAAGCGAGGATATTTTTCAGAAACTTATCGAACTAGACGAATTTCGCCCGAAATTCAGAAACCATCTTCATTCTTTAACTATTGGTCAGTGTCCAATAGGCTAGTGAATAATAGCTTCTACTCAACACTTCAATCGGCTTACGTTAAGCCGTTTCTTCGAGCTTCCATACATCGAATTAAAGTGATTAGCGTCGTCAAGGGTGAACTATCACAATGCACTAATTGCTCAATGTCCGAACCCAAATTCTCCTCGCTCAACAGCAGCAATATTAGCTTCAGCTTTCTTGATCAGCTTGTAAGTGTTTGTTCTTAGACTAGCTTTACGAGCAGTCCTTACATAATTAGTTTTAAGGAGCCCCATTTCTTTGTCTAATAATGCGTCGTAATCCACATCGTCCCAAGTCTTGCCCAATCTCTCAAGGCGCTTTGAGACAATCTCCTCAGCCCTCTTTAAGCGCTTGTTATACTCCGCATGGTTTTGCTCACTCATCTCGACTAGGCCTTCTAAATCTACCTCCCTTGGATTTTTCCGCCCATCGATCAGCAAGTCCTCAGCTTCCTTAGGTGTCACACTCTTTACTCTAAAAGCAATTTCAAGCGCATCTAGCCCTTGCTGCTTTAAGTCATACGCAAGTAAGCAATTCTTGAGACTGTCAGCGTCTACTTTCACATGTTTAATCTGGTACTTAGCGAGATCATTTCTCGATGGGTCAACGTTCATTTGACTGATGAGCTTACCAACACGATTTTTCAATGCTGATTTGGTGAGATTAGTAGGCAAAGCTACCAACTGGTAATTACCTACGGCAATTTCAGTCTCCAGCTCTGCAAGCTCCTCAAGAGAGCAAAAATCATTCAACTGGGACACTGGGGAAATCCCGAAGAGATACTGTCCCCTTTCATTCCACCACTGCCAAAAACCATCTAGTCCTTGGTACTGAAAGATATCTCCAAAATCATCGAAGATTTTCCTCATACCCTTGCCCTTACTCGCACATGCAATTTTGTACTTATTACTGCGCTTCAAATACTCAAACCACAAGTAATACAGACTATCCGCAGTCCACGTGCCTTTCACTAGCACGGGCTTACCCTTTCGAATCAAAACTCTTCGCCCTTTGGCGTCGAGCTGGACTTTTGTATTTGGGCTAAGTGGCTGTGGTTTGGGAAAAAAAAGAGGCCCCATGGTTATCAATTTCTCCGTTTTATTTACTTAAAGCAGATCAATAGGTCTTAACGCCTAAGATACGTAATTCATTGTCTTACTGCTACAGCATGTATCAAGTATTTCAACTGCTTAGAAAAACCAATGTATACGATATGGCAATGTAACAATCATCACACAGGTCGGAAAGATGCTACGCCAGATCAGAATTTGTAGCAAGTATAGAATGAAAAATACTTAACCACCTTATACATATTTTTGTCTCGTACCATTATTACGTAACTTACTAGAACGGAAAAAAAGGAAAATTAATATGTTGATCAAAAAGCTAAACAACGAAACTTGCCCTATCACTCAAGGAGCCATTGTTAGCAATAGCCGCGCTCGCGTTCGCAAAACAATCAGCAGCATGGTTTGCCCTAACAAGCTGCTCAACTTAAGCGCAAGACTGTATCGAATCTCTAAGGAACATCCAGCTGCAAACAGTCTTCAGCGCGAGGCCGAACTAGCCACACAGAAGGCGATTGAAATTCGTAGCCGGCCCGAGTACGTGGCTTGGACTGTTATTGAAGACGGCTGTTCATTCTTTAAATCCAACGGCAGATGCCCTCCTAAGGGTCGACTTACGCAAATGCATAACAGATATGGGAGCTGGACACTTGTTCACAAGCGAATCATCGAAAAAGGCTTTGGCGGCAAGAACTTTTTGTGGCTGCGCGACCAAAACAAACTTGAGCTAACAAGCGAATGGTTTATCGCCCGCCACGCGCCTGAGTTGGTCAACGCTGAAACTAGAGCTGCACTTAATGCTCTGCTAGCACCTCCTGCAAACTCCAAATCATTGGCGGCATAAGGTGTCCAATAAAGACAGGATTATCAAGTCACATCTACCACACGGCGTCGAGCTTCACTACACAGCTCATCGGGAACGAGCTGCTGAGTTTCGCTGCGAAGGGTGCAACACACATTTGTGCTGGGCATCAGTGGAAGATTTGCAAACTTGGAGGGATCTTGGCGCAAAGCTGAAATCCAAAGTCACGCCAAGGGACAACATCAAGGTGGTCGCAACTAGTGGAGGCAACAATGAAAAAAAAGCATGAGAAACATCCCTGCATCGTGCGCCCAGTGCCGAAGTCGTCGCCTCATAGATACGAGGTCTACTGCACGAGATGCAAGAAGCACGTGCAATGGGC
>DGOD01000294.1:17230-41507 GCA_002389265.1 Gammaproteobacteria bacterium UBA4475 | reverse complement strand
CTCATCCATACCGTCTTCAATAGAGAGAATCGGATAGCGATCGGCTAAACCCACGAGATAATCGCTGAAGCCATCAGCATCGAATACGCGACCCTCGCCAGCCAGATTGTATTTACCGTCAACGTAGAACTCTGACGCGGCGCAGTCAAGGCCAAGATAAACATCCTTACCAGGGATGTAACCCGCCTGCCGAATGGCCTCCATGATCACTTCCAGGGCCGCCTCATTACTCGGCAGATCTGGCGCAAAACCACCCTCATCACCCACCGCCGTGCTCAACCCCCGGGCTGCCAAAATTCCTTTCAGGGTATGGAAAATTTCCGCACCACAGCGAACGGCCTCGGAAAAGGTCGCTACGCCGACGGGCAAGATCATGAACTCCTGAATATCCACATTATTATCAGCATGCTCTCCCCCATTGATGATATTCATCATGGGTACGGGCATGCTATAGCGTCCGGGACTGCCGTCTAATTCGGCCAGGTACTCATAGAGCGCCATCTTCTTGGCTTGAGCCGCGGCACTGGCCACCGCCAGTGAGACTGCCAGAATCGCATTAGCACCGAGCTTGGCCTTATTTTCCGTACCGTCCAGAGCGATCATTTTCTCATCAAGCTCCCGCTGGTTTTCCACCTCCAGCCCCAGTAAGGCTGGGCGGATCTCGGCGTTAACATTAGCCACGGCCACGAGCACACCTTTGCCTAAATAGCGTGCCGGGTCTTTATCACGCATTTCCAACGCTTCTCTGGAACCGGTGGATGCGCCCGACGGGACACAGGCAGAGCCAATGACACCCGTGGCAAGTTCAACCTCAGCTTCTACAGTGGGGTTACCTCGGGAGTCCAGGATCTCTCTGGCTCGAATGTCTACGATTTCTGTCATATTTGTCTGGGTTCCTTAGCCTAAACTTGTGACCCGGCTAACTCGCGCCGAGTTCGGGTAAATCAACTGATTTTACCAGCTGGTCAATTTGCATCAGTACTGACAGCAACGTCTGAATTTGACCCAAGGGCCAGGAATTCGGACCATCGCTCAGGGCCTTGTCTGGATCTGGGTGGGTTTCCATGAATAAACCGTGAATACCCACCGCGATGGCAGCCCGCGCCAAGACCGGCACCATTTCTCGTTGACCACCGGAAGTACTGCCCTGGCCGCCGGGGAGCTGAACACTATGGGTTGCATCGAATACCACGGGGCAGCCCGTCTCGGCTTTCATTACCGCCAGCGATCGCATGTCGGAAACCAGATTGTTATAACCGAAGCTCACCCCTCGTTCACACACCATGATGTTCTCATTGCCAGTGGCCTTGGCTTTCTCCACTACATGTTTCATATCCCAGGGCGCCAGGAACTGGCCTTTCTTGATATTAACAGGCAGGCCTGTAGCAGCCACCCGTTGTATAAACTCGGTCTGACGACACAAAAAAGCCGGCGTCTGCAACACCGATACCACCTCCGCTACCTCATCTAGCGGGGTCCCATCATGGACGTCGGTGAGTACCGGGATGTGCAACTCCTGCTTCACTTTTTGCAGGATCTTCAACCCAACATCGATACCAGGTCCACGGTAACTTGCATGAGATGAGCGGTTCGCCTTGTCGAAAGACGATTTATAGATCAGCTGAATTCCAAGACCCTCGCAGATCTCTTTCAATTGCGCCGCGGTATCCATCGCCATCTGTTCTGACTCGATAACGCAGGTCCCAGCGATCAAGAAAAAGGGGGTTTTGTCACCCACTTCAAAGCCACATAAATTCATTTTAGTCATTGCCTGCGTTGCTTAATTATCAATTAGCGTCATCCAAACCTGCCGCACCTAATCAGTTTGCCTTGCGACTTGCCGCTGTCAAGTTGTGCCGGGTCAAACCCGCACGGACGAAATCGATAAACAATGGATGGCCACGCCGCGGACTGGAGGTGAATTCAGGGTGGAACTGACAAGCGACGAACCAAGGGTGATCAATCACCTCGATCACTTCTACCAGATCATCTTTTTCTGAACGACCCGCAATACGCAGCCCCGCACTTTCTAACTGGCCGACGTAACTTTCATTCACCTCATATCGATGACGATGGCGTTCACTGATGGTTCGCTCACCATAAATTTTAAAGGTTAGAGAGTCCTCTGTCAGCACACACTCCTGCTCTCCCATACGCATGGTGCCACCGAGATCAGATGTGGCTGAACGCGTCTCGAGATCGCCCGCCGCTGTCGTCCAATCGGTAATCAAGGCGATGACTGGATGCTGCGTCGCGGTATCGTTTTCGGTTGTGTTCGCATTTTCAAGACCCACGACATGACGCGCAAAATCGATTACTGCGGCGTGCAGGCCATAACAAATACCCAGGTACGGGATCTTTTGTTCTCGAGCATATCTTGCTGCGGCAATTTTACCCTCGAAACCGCGAGACCCAAAACCACCAGGCACCAGGATCGCATCGGCGTCAGCGAAAATACTGACACCTTTACTGATGACTTCTTCGGAATCTACAAAGGCCACTTCAACACGGGTATGCGTATGGATACCGGCATGGGTCACGGCTTCATTCAGCGATTTGTAGGCATCCAGCAAATCCATATATTTGCCCACCATACACAGCTTAATCGTATGGATTGGACTCAACTCCGCTTGCACGACTTTATCCCACTCACTCAAATCCGCAGGCGGGCAGTCCAATCGAAGCTTGTTGACCACAATTTCATCGAGTTTCTGTGAATGCAGCAAAGCCGGAATCTGATAGATCGACGGTAAATCTATCAGTGGAATCACCGCCCGAGTTTCAACGTTAGTAAACAGGGCGATTTTTTCTCGAGCCGATTCTGCTATTTCATGATCTGAGCGGACAATAAGGACATCGGGCTGCAGGCCAATCGAACGCATTTCCTTAACAGAATGCTGGGTAGGTTTGGTTTTGGTCTCACCGGCGGTGGCAATGTAAGGCACCAGCGTCAAGTGGATAAACATGGCGTGATCGGACCCTACCTCGAATCGCAGCTGCCGAGCGGCTTCTAAAAACGGCTGAGACTCGATGTCACCGACGGTACCGCCGATTTCAACGATCGCCACGTCACTGCCCTCGGCGCCGGCGATAACGCGCTGCTTAATCTCATCGGTAATGTGCGGTATCACTTGAATCGTCGCACCCAGGTAATCTCCTCGGCGCTCTCTGGCAATAACATCAGCATAGACCTGGCCAGTGGTGAAGTTGTTTTTCCGGCCCATAGTGGTACTAATAAAACGTTCGTAGTGACCCAGATCCAAATCCGTTTCGGTGCCGTCGGCGGTCACAAACACTTCACCGTGTTGCAGCGGACTCATGGTGCCCGGGTCGACGTTGATATAGGGGTCGAGCTTGAGCATGGTGATTTTCAGCCCGCGGGCTTCAAGAATGGCACCAAGAGAGGCGGCGGCGATACCTTTCCCCAAGGAGGAGACGACACCACCGGTAACGAATATATAGCGAGACATTAGTCTTCCATCTGGATAATTAATGGCTGAAAGGGCTCAACCAAGATGGGATTGTAGAGTACCACTGACGGCCTTCTCGCTCAATGCGTAAGTTGATTCAAAGGCAGAAATAGCCGCTATGGGCTAATATTTATCAAATATAGCGATCATCGACCTCAAAGTCGAAGATCCAGCCCAGCTGATCGCCTGTGGCCTCATATCGACTGCTGGTCAAGCCAGGTATCTGCCAACCCGGCAAACCCGCCACCGCCACCAACTCATCCTCGAGATAGATCAACGGCAGACGATCCCGAAGCCAGGGTGGCACGTGATGCTCCTGCAGCCACTTTTTCAAGGACCGCGTTCGTCCCAGACTGAATGACTCACCGCCCTGACGGCCACGAATTTCCAGGCGCCGCGGATCACTCACTGGCAATCCTCGACCCCGCGTTTGTGACCAGACCAGCACGCCGCCCTGACAAGCTCGCGGCGCAACGCCATCAAACACCAGCGTCTGCGGTTCAAACGCTGACAACTCTCGGAGTAGGTATAAACTATCGCGAAAGCGCCTAATAAGACCACCCTGCCAACGCATCTCTGGCATTGCCAGCGGGCCTGCCGCCAACAACATTGCCAATCCGGCATCCAGCAACCCGGCTGACGGATAGGGTAATTGATGCTGACCCAGCCAGGCCAACAGAAGATTTTTTTGCCGGGCAGAAGTCAGCTTCGAAAAGCCATCCACAAGTATACCGCCGAAGGCATCGCGAAGGGCTTGCTGATCTGACTTAGCCACGTCATCGAGCAACCTGCCGACCTCAGCATCGCGCTGCAAACTCGCCATCAACGTCGCTTTAAGATCCGGCCAGCGATTCTCCAATTCAGGAATGACCTGCTGGCGCAGATAGTTGCGAGTCATCTTCTGATCCAGGTTGCTCTCATCTTCAATCCAGCTCAAGTGGTGCTGCTGGGCATAAGCTGTGATGCGCGCGCGACTGACGTGAAGCAGCGGGCGGAGCAAGCTGGCAGTGCCGATCGGACGATTCAACGGCATTCCTTGGAGTCCGAACCGACCACTTCCTCGGAACAGTTGGAATAGCGCTGTTTCAACTTGATCATCCTGATGTTGCCCGAGCAACAACAGGTCGCCTTGTTCGAGTACCTGAGCGAACGCCTGGTACCGCGCATCGCGGGCGTTACCTTCAAGATTACCGACCCGCTCAACCGCCAGGGTGACCGTGGCGAACCGCACCCCGAGGTCCTGACATATCTTCTGACAGTGGGTTTGCCAAGCATTTGCATGGGGACTGAGGCCATGGTTGACATGGAATGCCAACAGCTTGTGACGCAAACCAAGTTCGCACAAATGCGCCAGCAAAACATGAGAATCAACCCCACCGCTATAGCCAACGACTAATCTTGACTGATCGGGATCGGCTAATTGCGCTAACAGCTCAGCATCAAGCAAGGCGGGCTTTAACATACCGCTGACGGCCATAGTGCCTGACTGCCTGAACCCCATCGAGGCTCAGTAATCCAGTGAAACCTGATCTGCACCATAGCAGTCTCGCAAGTTTTGGATCAATTCATCTGCTGGTAAGACTCGCCACTCATCTCCGAGAGTTACCTCGGCCTGGGCATCTTGACGAATGTAGGCCACCGACACCTGACACCCCTGACCTGGCTTACCACGATAGGGGGTCAATAGACTCGCCAACTGGGTCGTGAAATCGCCTTCCAGCGCACCGCCTCTGAGGCTCACGTGCAGGCGTCTGATGCTCCGCTCACGGGCATCCACCAAATCCAATACCTCGCTCGCTCGCATGCGCAAACCCCCGGTAAATTCATCGGCCATGGCAGCACCCTTGATGATAATCACCGCATCTTTATGTAGCTTACTGTGATTGGCATCGTACAAATCGGCGAACACCGAGACTTCGATGCGTCCAGTTCGATCATCCAAGGTGACGAAGGCGATCGTGTCGCCTTTGCGGCTCTTCATGGTACGCATCCCAACGATCAAACCCGCCACCGTTTGCGTATCCTTACTGGGGCGTAAATCCACGATTCGAGTCTTGGCCAGGTGTTTCAATTCGCCACGATACATATCGATCGGATGGCCGGTCAGATACAAACCCAGGGTGTCACGCTCTCGGTTCAAGCGTTCCTTGAGATTCATACATCGAATATTCTTGAGGTTCTGGTAACGGCTGTCGTTGGCATCGCCCACCAACATATCATCACCAAACAAATCCGTCGAACCACTGTCATGGTTCCGGGATTTTTGTTCGGCGAGTTTCACCGCATCTTCTTTATTAGCGAATAGCAGGCTGCGCTTGAAATCGATGGCGACGACATCCGGCGGTACCAGGTCGTCATCAACCAATTGGTCCAACGCACCGCTACCCACGAGCGCCTCGATCGCGCGCTTGTTCATCTTTCTTGAGTCCACCCGCTCACAAAGGTCATACAAGTCCTTGAACCCCGAAATCTCCCGGCCCGCTACCAGCGCCTCAATCGGACCTTCGCCAAGCCCCTTGATAGCCCCAAGACCAAAAACGATAGATCGTGGTGCGTCGGCAACGAAGCGGAAATCACCTCGATTAACATCCGGCGGCGACATGGCAATACCCATTTCCCGACATTCCTCGATGTTAATCACCACCTTGTCGGTGGTCTGCATATCGGCGGACAGCACGGCCGCCATAAAATCCGACGGGTAATAGTGTTTAAGCCAGGCTGTCTGGTAGGCAATCTTGGCATAGGCCACCGAGTGAGGCTTGTTGAAACCATAGCCGGCAAACATTTCCATCATGTCGAAAATATACGCGGCCTGCTTTTCTTCCACATCATTGCGGCCGGCACCAGCAATGAAAATTTCTCGTTGCTTGGCCATTTCCTCAGGCTTCTTCTTGCCCATGGCCCGACGTAGCAGATCCGCATCGGCCAGGGAATAGCCGGCCAGGATCTGGGCTATCTGCATCACTTGTTCCTGATACAGCATCACGCCATAAGTTCCCTCTAGGACTTTTTTCAAACTCGGGTGCAGATAATCAACCTCATCAATACCGTGCTTTCGACGAATAAAGTCATCGGCCAACTGCATAGGACCAGGGCGAAACAAAGCTACCAACGCGACGATATCATCGAACCGACTCGGCTTAACCTTCTTCATCAAGTCCTTCATGCCTCGGGATTCCAGCTGAAATACCGCGGTGGTTTTCGCCTGCTTCAGATTGTCATAAATTGCCGTGTCTTCCAGATTCAGCACATCGATATCAAGGGGTTGCTGGCCTTGGTGCTGGCGTTTGGTATTAATGCTCTTCAGGGCGTTATCAATAATCGTCAGGGTCCGCAGACCGAGGAAGTCAAACTTCACTAGACCCGCTTGCTCCACGTCATCCTTGTCAAACTGGGTCATGAAATTGCCGCCAGTTTCATCGCAATAGATTGGCGAAAAATCACTAATCTTGGTGGGCGCGATGACGACACCACCGGCATGCCGACCGACATTCCGCGTCAAACCCTCAAGCTTGAAGGCCATATCCATGATCTCTTGGGCCTCCTCACTGGTTCGAATAAATTCAACCAGCAACGGCTCATCGTCCAAGGCTTTTTGTAGGGTCATGCCTGGATCAAAGGGAATGAGCTTCGAGAGCTTATCGGCGAGACCGTAGGCCTTGCCCTGCACCCGCGCCACGTCTCGAACTACGGCCTTGGCGGCCATGGTACCGAAGGTGATAATCTGCGAGACCGCGCTACGGCCATAACGCTCGGTCACATGCTGGATCACTCGGTCACGGCCATCCATGCAGAAGTCAATATCAAAGTCGGGCAGTGAGACCCGTTCCGGATTCAGGAAACGCTCAAACAGCAAATCGTATTCCAGCGGGTCGATATCTGTAATCAACAACGCATAGGCCACCAGCGAGCCGGCGCCAGAACCCCGTCCCGGGCCTACGGGAATATCATTTTCCTTGGACCACTTAATAAACTCCATCACGATCAGGAAGTAGCCCGGAAAGCCCATATCGTTAATCACTTTCAGCTCAAATTCGAGGCGCTCATCATAGGGCTTACGCAGCTCGGCAAATTCCACCGAATCCACGTCGAATATTTTTTTCAGTCGCAGATTCAGGCCATCGCGGGAAACTTCACTGAAATATTCCTCGGTGGTGTAACCTGCGGGAATCGGGTACTCGGGCAAATAGTAGTTACCCAGATCCACATCTACATTACAGCGTCGAGCGATCTCCAGGGTATTTTCAATGGCCTCTGGAATATCCGCAAACAACTCGCACATCTGTTCGCTGGTTTTGAGGTATTGCTCCTCCGAGTAGCGACGCTCGCGGCGAGGATCATCAAGGGTGCGACTGTCATGAATACAGACCCTGACCTCATGGGCATCGAACTCTTCTTGATGAATAAATCTGACGTCATTGGTGGCGACCACTGGCAGGTCCAACTCCATCGCCAGAGTCACCGCCTTATAAACATGCTCCTCCTCTCGGTCTCGCCCCGTACGCTGCAATTCCAGGTAAAAGCTATTGGGGAAGATGGCCATCCAGGCTTTCGCCCGGGCTTTGGCTTCATCAAATTTGCCAGCCAGCAGTGCTTGACCGACGTCGCCCTGCTGGGCTGCAGACAAGGCGATAAGCCCCTCGCTTTGCGCCGCGATCCATTCTCGCCGAAGACTGACCTTGCCGAGCGTTTGACCCTCGAGATAGGCCCGGGATAATAGTTCCGACAGATTACGATAGCCTTTTTCACTGCAGGCCAGTAGTACCAGCGGGGCGATGCCTTCATCGCCGTTGCTTTCAAGGCTGGTTTGCACTGAGACATCACAAGCGATAATAGGCTTAACGCCGCCATTGCTGGCCGCATTATAGAATTTCACCAATCCAAACAAATTATTATTATCAGAGATTGCCACCGCCGGCATGCCGTGGCCCGCCACTGCGGTAATCAGTGGTTTGATGCGCACCATACCGTCGCTGAGCGAGTATTCAGAATGTAAGCGTAGATGGACAAAATTTGGGCGCATCAGAAAGTGTCTGGCTCCGTTGGCGGGTTTTCGGCAAGGCTAACCTCTAATATAGTAAACGAAGTCCGCCATGGCCAACAGCGTTAAACCGGCTAATTCAACAACTCAACATCCTTGGCTACTTCGGCTTCTGACATCGACCCTAAATGCTTTCAAGGGACCAAACGACCAATCGGTACCATTAGGATCAAGGATCTCGCTATCGAGGCTTTACAAGATTTCATTCTTGACGTTAAGATTTTTTCGCTGGTACAGAGTACAGCGACTATTTAAGTCTAGGTCACGTCGATAGTGCACTCGCCACTGTTACTGGTCCGGTCAAAAGTATTGCCTGCATCGTGCCGCAATCCAGCAAATTGGATTTATCCTTTGGCAGAACTCAGCGTTCATTCTCAAGGGCAAACCCAGGACTGATGATCAATCTACTATGGGAGAACAGTGATGGCTAAGATGACTGGAAAAGTGAAATGGTTTGACGAGAAGAAGGGCTTTGGTTTTATTGAACAGGAAAGTGGACCCGATGTTTTCGTCCATTTTCGCGCGATTCAATCCGCCGGTTTTAAAACATTAATGGACGGACAAACAGTGGAGTTTGAGATTGAGCAGGGCCAAAAAGGCCCCCAGGCGGTGAATGTCATTGTTCTGTAGGTCATCCGGCGTCTCAGTCGCAGAATTGGTTCAGCAACCGATCCAGCTGATTGGCGAATAGCTGTCGATCCTGTTGATTCAGGGTCGGCGGCCCGCCGGTATTAACGCCACTAGCACGCAAGGTATCGAGAAAATCCCGCATACCTAATCGCGCCTTGATATTTTCTGCTGAAAATAGCTCCCCGCGCGGGCTCAGGGCCAGGCCCTGTTTTTCCAAGACTTCGGCCGCCAGCGGAATATCACTGGTGATCACCAGATCGCCGGCGGCCAGGCGTTTTACAATCTCAGCGTCAGCTACATCGAATCCTGGCATCACCTGAATGGCTCTAATATTCGCCAACGGCGGCGTTCGCAGCCATTGATTGGCGACCAGAGTCACTACCACACCGGTTCGTTCTGCCGCCCGGAATAGTATCTCCTTAATCACTACCGGGCAGGCGTCTGCGTCAACCCAAATATTCATCTTCGCCTTCCGTTGCGCGGTCATAGCCGCTGACTAAAGGGTCTCTGCCTAAGTCGCTGCTTGCATCGGCCAGGCTGCGCGCTTGAGCAGGACTGATCAGGACTGATCAAGAATCTCAAAGGTCATGCCCCCTTTCTCCACCAGTCGATTGATCAGCGCCATGCCCATGGCCGTTGAAGGCGTCAGGCATCCACCACCAGCGTCAAGTTCGTCGAGCGCCAAACACACGGCACTTTCGCCCAGCATCTTGGCGGTGGCGCCGTAACCGGGATCGCGATCTGCCGTGACTCGGGCCCGCAGATTTTTACTGGCATCGGTGGGATGCAGCGCCAACAGGTCAATCACAAAGGAACCCTTTTCGATAGTCTCAGGGCTCGGCCCCTCGCCCTGCGCGGGTAAGGCCGACTTCAACAGGTTACGTAACGGCGCAACCGCAGAGGCTATCATCATCAAGAAGGTGCCCGAGGCGACGGCGACCGCTTTCATATAACCCACGGGACCGGCGCCCGTTAAGATCGCCTCGTCATATCTAAACTGCGACCCGTAGCGATAGCCCAATAAGGCGTTGCTGCGGCGCACGACCCGAGTATTGATCGCCGCCATAACGAAGGGCGCTGTCCACTGTTTAAATTGGGCGTCATACAGGGGAGCAACCTGATCCGGTCCGTCTGGACCGCGCGGCATGTTCACCGGGTCGAGGGCATAAGGATCATTAATAATCTCACCTATGCCAGGATCGGCTTTCACTTCCTCCATCATGTTCATCATGCTGGCAACCGTTCCGCCACTCATACCACCCTCAGCCTTAACCACGCGATACTTTACCTGCTGGGCATAAACACCATGCCGGGCATGCATCTGCGCCTGCACGTAGAAGGCCCCTAAATCTGACGGTATGCTGTCGAAGCCGCAGGTGTGAACGATGCGGGCACCGGAGGCCTCCGCAGCAGTCTGATACTCGTTGATCACGCGATGCATCCACTGCACTTCACCCGTCAAGTCGCAGTAATGGGTGCCATGGGCGACACAGGCAGCAACCAGCGGCGTCCCATAAAGGGCATAAGGCCCAACCGTTGTGCAGACCACGGTCGTCCGCGCCGCCAAGGCGTTCATGGCAGCCTGATCCATGCTATCGACGACGATAAGCTCTACTGTGGTTCCGCCAGCAGCGATCAGATCTGTGCGCACGGCTTCGAGCTTGGCCTGGTTACGACCAGCCAGTGCCCATCTCAGCTCACCCCCAACGCCGTAGGTTTTATAAAGGTACTCAGCCACCAGCTTGCCGGTAAAACCCGTCGCCCCAAATAGCACCACATCAAACTCTCGTTGCTGGTCCATTGACTCACCCGTCCGTTAGGTTAATGAATTAAATTAATCAATTAGATTAACAAAAATGTTGTCGAAAACTTATGTTCACATAGGCCGCCATTCATTGCCATAGTCCTCAATCTACTGCGACAAACTGGCGATGTTTCACTCAAGACACAGCTAAGGAACACCCTGCCGATCCTTCGACTGTCTCAGAGCCGCGGATTTGCAGGGCCCGAAAGACAGGCGGTGGACCGCGGACGGCCCATACTTTTGCAGCGCAGCCAGATGCAAAGGTGTCGGATAGCCCTTGTGCTGACTAAATCCATACGCAGGATAGAGGGCATCGAGCCGCAACATCTCGCGATCGCGAGCCACTTTGGCAATGATTGAGGCGGCCTTGATCGCATCAAATTTGGTATCACCTTTGACCAACCATTCCGAGGGGCACGCAAACACCGGGCTACGATTACCATCCACAAGTACGAAATCCACCACCGAATCTAAGCCGGCCACAGCCCGCTGCATGGCTAGCATGCTGGCTTGCAGGATATTGATCTGATCGATTTCAACGACACTGGCTGAGGCGACACAGTAGGCTACCGCCTGAGATTTAATCAGCGGCTCAAGGGCTTCACGCTTTTTCAGGCTCAACGCCTTAGAGTCGCGCAATCCGTCAATAGGTACGAATGGGTCGAGAATGACAGCCGCTGCATAAACGGCACCGGCCAGCGGCCCTCGACCAACCTCATCGACGCCGGCGCAATATTCTCGCCAATACACTAGGTCACCACTGGTCGCTGGCATAGCCCCAGCACTGCAGTCGCGGCCTGCTCGCCGGCATTTCTGCGCAATTGTTGATGGATAACAGCATATTCGGCCAACAATGCGGCTCGATTGGCAGCATCGAACAAACTTAAGGTCTCTCGACACAAGGCTGCCGGAGTCGCTTGGTCCTGAATGAGCTCACACACCAATTCCCGCCCGGAGAGAATATTCGGCAAGGCAAAATACGGCGTCGACACCAGCCGGGATACGATGGCATAAGTGATGGCACCGAGCCGATAGGACATTACCATCGGTCGCTGCAACAGCATCGCCTCAAGGGTCGCTGTGCCGGCATTCACTACCACCGCATCAGCCGCTAGCATGGCGAGCTCTGCCTGCCCCTCCACCAGCACCGTATCCAGTCCCTGACCATAACGCGCAATGAGCTGTCGCAACTGACGAGCGCGGCGCTCATTAGCAGCCGGTATGACAAAGACCACCGCACTAAGCTCCGCCTGAATTAATTGCGCCGCCTGCAGAAAATCCGGACCGCTGAAGCCCACTTCACTGGCGCGACTACCTGGCAGCAGCGCAATAACAGGCCGGTCAACGCTAATCTGCAGCTGCGCACGGGCAGATTCTCTGGCCTGCTCGTCTTGAATGGGCGCTATCTCATCAGCCCTGGGGTGCCCAACGAACACCGCATTGATCTGATTTTGAGCGTAGATTTCATTTTCAAAAGGGTACAAAGTCAACATCAGATCAACATTGTTTTTAATACTGTTTATGCGCCCCTTGCGCCAGGCCCAAACCGAAGGTGAGACATAATGTACAGTCTTGATGCCGCGTTTCTTCAGCCTACCTTCAAGCAAACCATTGAAAAAATTGAAATCAATCCCGATGAAACAGTCGACCTGCAGCTTGACGATGGCATCTGAGGTCGACAACAGAATTTTGAGTAGCGATGGCAGGCGTTTCAGCGGCTCAATAAAACCGTTAACCGACAGTACTTCTATATCGGTCCAACACTCCAGCCCAGCGGCGACCATGGCCGGCCCGCCGATGCCAACAAACCGCACATCAGGATGAGTCCGCCGAATCGCCTGCATCAATGGCGCACCGAGATTGTCACCAGAGAGTTCCCCGGCAAGCAGGGCAATGGTTAAGGGTTTGGTTTGAGGTGCGGGGCTTACCATCACTACGCCTTGATCATTACCGCAGTAGTCAGGTGACCTTCTGTTCCGCACAGGTGAGAAAGCTAGAACATGCCAATTGATCACCAACATAGGCCCGACCAACCGCTTTCATCCAATGACTGCGCAGATTGACAATTTCGACTTCCAGACGCAATTGGTCGCCTGGAACGACAGAGCGCTTAAACTTGGTTTTGTCCGTGCCAGCAAGATAATAAATATAGCCGTCTTCGAGGGTGCGATTACGGCTTTTAAAAGCCAGAATACCCGACGCCTGCGCCAGCGCTTCGACAATCATAACGCCTGGAAATACCGGCGTCATCGGGAAGTGTCCCGTAAACTGCGGCTCGTTGATTGTGACATTTTTGATGGCAACGATACGCTTGTTGGCTTCAAACTCGATAACCCGATCCACTAACAAAAAGGGATATCGGTGGGGCAGGTACTTCCAAATTTCAGTCACTTCCATCATATCTCTCTTTACTCATGGGTTAGCTACAGCGCGTCTTTTAAAGGCGCCTCGCGTGTTACTTGGTAGAGGCATCTAGCTGCCGCTGCCCGACTCCAATCTGCGAAGCCGTTTGAGAATCTCATCTAATCGTTTGAATCCAACAATACTTCGCTTCCAGTCTTTACCCGGCAACAGACTCGTACCAGATGAGTATCTGCCTTTCTTCATGATCGATTGGCTCACCAACGACATGGCAGTGACCTCAACCTGGTCGACTATCTCAATATTATCGATGATGCCCACGGCACCACCAATCAAACAATAGGTGCCAATGCGAGTACTGCCGGCAATCGCGGTACAGCCTGAGATTGCAGTGTTCGCACCAATCTGGGTGCCGTGTCCCACCTGAACCTGATTATCCAGCTTCACACCGTCCGCAATCAACGTATCATTGAGTGCACCTCGATCAATCGTGGTGCCCGCCCCTATCTCCACTCTATGGCCAATACGAACACCATAGACTTGGGGGATTTTTTTTAACGTCGCCGTTGCCTTATCAAACTCGAACCCAAAGCCGTCAGCGCCTATCACAGCGCCGCTATGGACAATGCATTGATCACCCAAATGAACCCCGTGATAGAGCGTCACATTCGCAAACAATCGAGTTTGATGACCGAGGCTTACGCCCTCACCAATGACACATCCCGCACCGACACTAACGTCATCAGCAATGTGGCAACCGGCTTCGATAACTACATTGGCGCCGATCGTGACATTTTTGCCGACAGCAACACTCGGGTGAACAAGCGCGGAAGGGTGAATGATTCGATCAGGCACAGGGGTTGGATCAAATAATTCGGCAATCAAGGCCCAAACCATCCTCGGTTCTTCACTGATTAAAGCCGGTTTATCGCTGCCTGCTGCATCTGCCTTGCGCATCACAACGGCGGCAGCGGCAGTCTCATTCAACATAGGCCGGTAGGCCGAACTAAACAAGAAAGCCAGTTGCGCCGAATGAGCATCTCGCAGATTTGCGATACCGCTCACTTCGATAGTCGGATCACCCATAAGCTCTAATTGAAACTTCCGAGCCAGATCCCCGAGACTGATTGAAAGCGTCATGTATGATTAACCGTTAAAATCAACCTTTGGTGTGATTTACGGGTTCTTCGCGCCTAATTCATTGAGTCTTTCAGTGACTTTGCGAGTGATATTATAAAGCTCACCTGCATAAAGTGCTGCTTGTCGTGGCAAGATCAAATCAAAGTCCTCAGTTTTCACCAGGTCTTCAATCGCTCTTTGAACTTTAGCGTCGACACCCGCAAACAACTCTTGCTGCCGTTGCTCGATCAGGCTCTGAAGTTTCTTCCGATTGTAAACAAAGTCATTGTTCTTTGATTCGATTTGCTGCTGGACTTTGCGCTTTTCCGCTTCACTCATGACTTCGCCATCTTTCTGCAAACGTTCATACAATACAGCAGCTTCAGATTGAATTGATCGAATTTGCTCTTCTTCGGCCTTGAACTCTTCCTGAATCTGAGCCATCAGACGCTTGGCTTCCTCTGAGTTCAGGATAGCTGCCTGAACGTCAACAACAGCAATTTTAACTTCAGCGAAGACGTTGGGCGCGGCGAATCCGAAAACTGCAGCCGTAGCAGTCAGAATAGTTGCCATAATACGTTGTTTGATCTGCACTAGTGTTCTCCTTGTTTGCGGCATTGTTGCTGCAAGTTGTTGCGAAATTGTCGCGGAAATTGTTGCAACTATTGTATCGTCGCTACGAGCTCAGTAATACGGCTGATCTCGGTTACTGTCATGAACGGCTTCTCACCGAGCGGATGTTTACACATTCGCCAAATTGATTCAATGACCGATTGCGCAAACAATAGTCATCAGTCTGATCCGTCTTTTCATGAAAAGTTCGATTAGAGCACTCCAGACTACCAGCCTAAACATTTACCGCTAGCGATACCCACCTTTCATTCCAAACCACACACCAGTCGTGATGAACTCTAGAACGTTCGACCCAACTCAAATTGGAATGACTCACCTTCATCCCCGGGTTTGCGGTTAAACGGCGTGCTGATACTAATACTGATGGGTGCAAAGCCCGTCACCCAGGTCACAGCGAGACCGGCAGAGTAGCGTAATTCACCATCACTGACATCTCGACAGATTTGACTGACCGGCGGGCAATTCGAATTGAAAACGTTACCTGCATCGACGAACAAGGCCGACTTCAGCTGACGTTGATCTTTGACGAACGGCAGCGGAAATAACACTTCAGCCGTGCCACTGATAAGGATATTACCGCCAATAGGTTCCGGGCGTATAAATGTCGAGTTCGGCGAAGGTGTCGAACGCGGCCCAAGCGTGTTTGCCTCGTAACCACGAACAGAACCAAAACCGCCCGCATAAAAATTCTTATAAAATGGGAACGAGTTAGTCTTACCGTAACCCTCCCCATATCCCAGCGTTGTCTTCAATCGAAGAGTGAAGACACTAGGTAACGGGTAAAATATCTGCCCTTCATAATTTACCCGGAAAAATTCTAACTGACTGCCGGGCACAGTCATCTCGTAGGACAGCGATTGCGACTTGCCGGCCGTTGGCAGCAGACCACGATTCAAGGCCGACATACTATAAGTTGCCGACAGGGACACTAGGTTAAACTTGTTGCCTTCAGAGGACAGGAACTGAGAAATTTCCTGAGCCGGATAAATCCCCTCTTTGATGTTGGTACTTTCATAGCCTACATTGAAGCCAATTCTAGCGACTTCGCTAATGGGATAGCCGAAGTTAACGGAACCGCCATAGGCGTCTGTTGAGAATCGGGCGATATTACGCTCATCAAAGCTAGTGCTGCGAAAAAACACCGAGTAACCACGACTGACGCCATCCACCGTATAGTAAGGATCAAAGTAGGAGAGGTTGTACGATGTCTGGAAAGCACTGTAGTTTACGCCCAGATTAACACTGTTACCCGTACCGAATACGTTATTCTGCTGGTAACTGGCACCCAGAATCAGGCCGGCAGCCTCAGCGTAGCCTAGGGTTGCGGAGATTGAGCCCGTAGGCTGCTCTTCAACGGTATAATCCACGTCGATCTGATCATCCACACCCGGTACCGCTGGGGTTTCAACGTTGATCTCTTTAAAGAACCCCAACCGTTCGAGACGCAGCTTCGAGCGTTCGATAGCAGCCGTTGAGGCCCAACCGCCTTCCATCTGGCGCATTTCTCGACGCAGCACCTTGTCCTGGGTTAGCGTATTACCTCGAAAGTTGATTCGCCGCACATAGGCTCGTCGGCCCGCATCAATAAAAAATTTGACTGTGACTTCATCGCCTGCCTCTGTGGGCACCGGTTGGCCAGTCGCACTGGCAAAAGTATAGCCCGAGTTACCGAGAGCAGCTTCGATCCGCTCTTCCGAGTCCGTGATTAACTGTCGAGAGAACACCTGCCCTGGGTAGACACTCAGCAGCGATCGAATAGCCGATTCTGGCACATCATGTAACTCCCCGGCGATATCAACATCTCGAACAATAAACTTCTCACCTTCGATAACATTAATCGTGATGTAGACATCTTCACGATTGGGTGAGATCGAAACCTGGGTAGAATCAATAACAAAGTTAAGGTAGCCCCGATCGAGGTAATAAGACTCGAGCTTTTCAAGATCACCTGTCAGCTTCTCTTTCGAGTATTGGTCATCTTTGGTATAAAACGACAATATCGTCGGCAGTTTCAATTCCAAAATTTCCAACAACGTTTTGTTATCGAAGACCTTGTTGCCGACAATATTCATATGGTGAATGCCTGAGACATCGCCTTCGGTCACATTGATTTTCAGCGTGACGCGATTACGCGGCAATTCCTCAACCTCAGTCTCAATGCTCGCGCCATAACGTCCCTGAGAAACGTACTGTCGCTCAAGGTCAGTACGAATATGCTCTAGTGTGACTTTCTTGAAAATTTCGCCTTGCGACAATCCGGATTTTTCCAAACCCTCAAGCAGGGCTTCAGTCTTAATCGCCTTATTACCATCAATCTCAATGGAGTCGATAGCAGGTCTTTCCTCCACAACCACCACCAGAACATCGCCATCTCGTCCTACCTGAACATCGCTGAAGGACCCCGTCTTGAATACGCCTTTGACGATCTGCCTCAACTCGGTATCATCTATCTCATCACCAACGTTATAAGGAATTTCGGCAAACACACTCCCTGCCGACATCCGCTGAAGACCCTCGATGCGTATATCAGAAATAGTAAACGCGAATACCGAAGACGCTGCCAGCACCGTTGTCAGGAAGAACAGCCCTGACGTAATTAGACGAAAGTTACCCATATTCAACAGAAACCGAGAAGACATTAAAGTCTTGTTAGATCATTATAAAAAGCCAACAGCATTATGCTGACGATAATAAACATGCCCAGCTGCAAACCCCATAACTGGATTTTTTCAGGTACTGGTCGACGCGTGACTAGCTCAACGAGATAGTATAGTAAGTGCCCACCATCAAGTACCGGAATTGGTAATAAATTCAGTACGCCCAGGCTAATACTCAAAAGCGCAATAAAGCCCACAAAACTCTCGGGTCCTGACTGAGCCGTGGCACTTGCGATCTGGGCTATCGTAATCGGCCCACTGAGATTCTTGGGTGAAATTGCCCCCACTATCATTTTCTTGATCGAGTCGAGGGTAAATACCGTTACTGACCATGTTTTCTGTACGGCCGGCAACCAGGCGCTATACAGCGGATATGATACCACTCTCTGCATCTCAGGGGGAAAATCGATCGACTGTCTTGATGCTCCCACGTAGCCGACACTTTTGCCTTCTCGCACCACTGCGCGCGGGATGATCGTCAGATAAAGGACTTCCGTGCGACGTTGGACCAGCAAACTGACCGGCTTTTCAGCATTCTCCTGAATAAGAGTGACCCATTGCGGCCAGCTGTCGATAGACTGACCATTCGCCTCAACAATCTTGTCACCGCTGAGAAGCCCGGCGGCAAAGGCCGGCTCATTCTCGATAACCGAGCCAATCACCGCGGGAATTTCCGGGAACTTCAACACCAGACCCAAGGCTCGAGCGGGATTTGGCTCCTCTACGTCTGACAGCCATTGATCCACAGTGATGACATAATGGCTGGTCGGTGCTAACAGTGCTGGCGCACCCGCCGAGGCAAACTCGGATTCGAATGTCTCGTTCAGCGGAGGTTGAAAGTCACGGGTCGTCAGTTGGATGTCACCGGAATCTCCGATTCGATTAAATAATCGTAAATTAACCTCGGACCAGGTGCTGGTCGGCACACCGTCAACGGCCACAATCTCTTGATTAGCATGAAGCCCAGCGCGGGCGGCACTCGATTGCGGATCGATATCGCCCAATAACGGCACGATACCAGTGACGCCCAGCGTGAATAAGGCCCAGTACGCCGCAATCGCTAGCAAAAAATTCGCGGCGGGCCCGGCAGAAACAATAAAGATGCGTTGTAAAACAGGCTTACGATTAAAGGTCAGATGCAACTGATCGTCCGGCACAAAGCCTTCGCGTTCATCCAGCATCTTGACGTAACCACCCAGCGGTATGGCGGCGATCGTGAATTCGGTACCCTCTAAGGGCTCATTGCTGCGGGTCGCGATCGCCTGCTCCACAGGCACCGCTATTGACTCAGGCGCCCTTCCACGGCGAGTGTACAGCGCTTTGCCGAAACCAACGCTAAATCGCAGGACGTGAACGCCACAAAGCCGTGCTGCAGCATAATGACCATATTCATGAATCGTCACGAGGATCGACAAAGTAACGATCAGTGCAATGACACTTTGTAGGACTTCAAGCATTCGGGTCTCCCGCCCTTGATGATGTCACCGATACTCCTTTACGCTGCATTGCTTTGCCTGCCTGTTGTCTTGCCTGGTGATCAATCGCCAGAATCGACGCCATTGTAAGCGCTTCATCCGAGTCTGTCTGTTCGAGTACCGATTCAATGATGAGTGGGATGTCGGTAAAGGTGATAAGTTCATCCAAAAATGCCTGCACCGCCACTTCGTTGGCCGCATTCATCGCGATCGCAAGGCTCTGAGCACCTCTTGCCACCTCCTGCGCCAGGCGCAAACAGGGAAATCGCTGCAAGTCAGGTGGTTCGAAGTCAAGTCGCCCGATAGCCGTCATATCCAACATCGAGACGCCAGAATCGACTCGGTTTGGCCAGGCCAGGCCATGGGCTATAGGGGTCCGCATGTCCGGATTCCCTAGCTGGGCAACAATCGAGCCGTCGATATAGTCCACCATTGAATGGATAATGCTCTGGGGATGCACCACCACCTCAATCTGATCCACGTCCAGATCAAACAACCACTTAGCCTCAATAATCTCTAGACCCTTGTTCATCATCGTCGCTGAATCTACGGAGATCTTTCGACCCATACTCCAATTCGGATGAGCGCAGGCCTGATCAGGGGTCACCTGTGACATTTGCGCCAGCGGCAGCTGCCGCAAGGGACCACCAGACCCCGTTAACAGAATTTTGCGTATGCCAGTAGCATGGTTTGCTGCACCGTTCGCCATACTTTGAAAAATGGCATTATGCTCACTGTCGATGGGCAGTAGCGTCGATTGGTGTGTTTTCACCGCCTGCATAAACAAGCTGCCAGACATGACGAGGGCTTCTTTATTCGCGAGCAGCAAGCGCTTGCCCTCTTCCACTGCCGCCAGGGCAGACGCCAAACCTGCAGCGCCGACGATCGCCGCCATGACGTAATCAGTGTCCTCATGAGCGGCTACTTGATCGAGTCCAGCCGGCCCAACCAGGATTTCAGTGGGTATTTGGCTCGCAGCCAAGAGTTGGCTTAGCTGCAGCGCCGCCGTTGCATCGCAAAGCACAGCAAAACGGGGGCGATATTGCCGACACTGATCCGCTAGCAACTGAAAGTTAGTATTGGCTGTTAGCGCAAACACCTCATAGCGATCTGAATTTCGGCCGATCACATCCAGCGTGTTCAACCCGACACTACCTGTCGAGCCGAGTATCGTCACGCGCCTGCGCCTACCGCTGTTTTCCTTCATGACATCGCTCATACTCATTGCCAATCGAACAGCAGGACGAATAACGCAAAAATCGGCGCCCCTGCCAGTAAGCTGTCAACTCGATCAAGCACACCACCGTGTCCTGGCAGCAGTTGGCTGGAATCTTTGATCCCCCGCTGACGTTTGAACATGCTCTCAGTAAGGTCGCCCAGCACGGAAAATAGGACCACCAGGATACAGCCCAACAGGAACACAAGACCTGCAGCTGACAACATCACCGGCTTACCCAGCCAAAGACACATCGCAATAGTGATCAGGGTCGCCAGCGTCACACCGCCATAGAAACCGGCCCAGGACTTCCCAGGACTGACTGCCGGCGCGAGTTTTTTATCGCCCCAACGCCGACCGGTAAAGTAAGCGCCGATATCTGCACCCCAGATGAGGAAAAACAATAGCAGGATCAAAAAATGACCATCATTCGTTAGTTTGAGTTGCATCAGCCCGACATACCCCGGCACTAACATGATCGGGCCCAACAACGTCAGCACCCAACTCGAAGACCAATAGCGTTGACTCCGCGGATAGTCGATCACCAGAAACAACGCCAGCACCCACCAGAGTCCAGCGATCAAGAGAATAGCCAGGGCCCAGGACGCGGAGTCCTTAATGAGAAAAGACACAGCAACGAGCAACAGCGCGATGGCCAAAGCATAGAGGTAGCGCTGCCAGCCATCATAATGAGCCAGATTCGCCCATTCCCAGCCGCCAACGGTCAGGGCGCCAATGAGAAACACGGAGAAACCCGCAGGAGGCAGAAAAAACACACAAGCGATAACGATTGGAGCCAGGATGAGTGCGGTGATTATTCGCTGCTTTAGCATGAATGAACCTCATTTTTTCGCACTATCCGCACAGAATCACTCACAGTCAGCCGATGGAATTGGAACGAAGCTCTTTGGGAGAAAATCCAACAGAGACTTCAAATGCCTTGGCTTAGATCGCCATTAAATCTCTTTCTTTGGCTTCCAGGGATGAGTCAACTTCCTTGATTTTCTCGTCGGTCAACTTCTGAATTAACTCTTCACCGCGGCGAGCTTCATCCTCAGTAATGTCCTTATCTTTTAGCAACTCTTTGAGCTGCGCGTTGGCATCACGACGAATGTTTCGAATGGAGATTCGGGAATTTTCTGCCTCATTCTTCGCGACTTTAGTTAGGTCACGGCGATTCTCTTCGGTCAGCGGCGGCATTGGCAACCTAATTTTGTCACCACTGGTGGCCGGATTCAGACCCAGGTCTGACTTTAAGATGGCCTTCTCGACTACCGGGATCATCGGCTTTTCCCAAGGGGTAACCGCCAAAGTGCGATTATCCTCGACACTAATATTGGCGATCTGGTTCAGTGGCGTCGGCGTCCCGTAGTAATCGATAGTGATGCCATCAAGCAACCCAGGGTGAGCTCGCCCAGTGCGCAAACGGGTAAACGCGTTACTCAGGGCTGCCAGGGACTTATCCATTCGTAGCTGCGCGTCTTGCTTCACTTCTTCCAGCACGTCGATTCCTCTTTTAAGTCTGCTAAACTTTCTTGAAATTAGTCCTATTACTTCGCCAGTAACGGTCTTCGATCAGCTTTATTCGATTAAGGTGCCTTCACCTTCGCCCACAATGGCGTTCCGCAACGCCCCGCTCTGCTCCATGGCAAACACTCGAAGCGGCATATTCTGATCCCGCGCGAGGCAGATCGCTGTGAGATCCATGACCTCTAGCTGCTTTTCTAACACCTCGTCGTAGGTGAGCCTATCATACCGCGTCGCCGTCGGATCCTTCATCGGATCCGCACTATAAACACCGTCGACTTTGGTGGCTTTCAGCACGATATCCGCATCAATTTCAATGCCGCGCAAGCAAGCAGCGGTATCTGTGGTAAAAAAAGGATTGCCTGTGCCGGCAGCGAAGATCACCACGTCGCCCTGCACCAGGTGGCGAATTGCCAGGCGCCGGTCATAGTGAGCCACGATACCGCTCATGGGGATGGCGGACATGACCACCGTTTTGATATTCGAGCGCTCCAGCGCATCTCGCATGGCGAGCGCGTTCATCACCGTCGCCAACATGCCCATGTGATCGCCAGTGACCCGGTCCAGGCCCGCCGCACTTAATTGGGCACCACGAAACAGATTACCGCCACCCACCACTAAACCGACCTGGACACCAATCCCGATTAACTGACCAATTTCCAGGGCAGTTCGATCCAGCACCTTGGGATCAATGCCAACACCCTCTAAACCAAGGGCTTCGCCGCTGAGTTTAAGCAGTATCCGTTGGTATTTCGGTGTCGCTTTATTTGGCATTACAGCTCCATTTTGACCTTGAATTTTAGGCGAGGCAGAGGCAGTACCACCGATGACTCGACGGTTCCGCCTCAAAGGCTATCTATTGGCCCATCGTACTCGCAACTTCCGTCGCAAAATCAACATGCTCTACTTCGATACCTTCACCCACCTGATATCGTACGAACTGAACAACCGTTGCACCGGCTTGCTTCAGCAGGGCACCGATCTTCATATCTGGATTTTTAATGAAGGGCTGCTCCACCAAGCTGATTTCCGCCAGGAACTTGCGCACTCGGCCTTCAACCATTTTCTCAACAATTTCTGCAGGCTTACCACTTTCTGCAGCCTGAGCGACATAGATCTCGCGCTCCTTAGCAATAAGGTCAGCAGGCACTTCACTCGTGTGCGTATACAGTGGCTGAGGATCAGCAGCGGCGATATGCATGGCGATATCCTTGCCCAGTTCCTCGTCTCCACCTTCAAGAATCACCATGACGCCTATCTTGCCGGTGCCATGAATATAATGGGTAATATTACCTTCCAGCACGGCTGCACGGCGAATAGATACATTCTCACCGATTTTCTGCACCAGCTCTTCGCGAACTTTTTCCATGCCGGCATCATTCAGCGCTTGGAGATCAGCGGATTTGGCGGCGAAAATTTGATCTGTGACTATCTGTACAAAATTTTTAAAGTTGTCGTCCTTGGCCGCAAAATCAGTCTCGCAATTGACTTCGACCATAACACCCAGACCGTTCTCAACTTTGGAACCAATAGCCCCGTCAGCAGCCGTTCGGCCGGCTTTTTTCGCCGCTTTCATACCACTGGACTTGCGCAGGTTTTCAATCGCCAATTCCGCGTCGCCGTCCGCTTCGACCAAGGCTTTTTTACAATCCATCATACCAAGACCGGTACGCTCTCTTAAATCTTTGACCATCGATGCTGTGATTGCAGCCATCTTTTCACCTCATTCTTGAATGTCTTAGTCTGGTCTGCGCGAACGCTTCGGAATGCCCGAAAACAGTTGTTCGCAAGACGTTTACTTGCATGAAACGCAAAGGGTTGAACCAACATCGACCGGCGCTCGCGCCGATCGACTCGTCAATTAGGCCTTTGGCACTTCTTCGCTGGCAGCTTCAACAGCTGCTGGCTCTGCTACAGCTGGCTCAGCGGCTGGCTCGACAGCGGCAGCTTCAACGACAGCTGGCTCACTAACTTCGGCGAACTCTTCAACCTTGGTGGGGCCCTGGAACTGCTCGACGCCCTCTATTGCCGCGTCGGCGATCGCTTGAACAAACATCCGTACGGAACGAATCGCGTCATCGTTACCGGGAATCACATAATCCACCCCATCAGGGTTGCTGTTGGTATCAACGATACCGACAACGGGGATACCCAGCTTGTTGGCTTCTGTAATAGCAATCCGCTCATGATCAACATCAACCACAAAAATGATATCGGGCAATCCACCCATGTCCTTGATACCACCCAGGCTGACTTCAAGCTTGTCCAGGTCACGCTTACGAGACAGTGCTTCTTTCTTAGTCAGCTTCTCGAATGTGCCATCGCCGGCCTGAATTTCGAGGTC
>DGOD01000294.1:0-17110 GCA_002389265.1 Gammaproteobacteria bacterium UBA4475 | reverse complement strand
ACCTTATTGCGCTTTGAGGTTGTGTTGCGGACATAAGTCATGGCTTGGTTCAACGCGGGAACGGTTTGCTCCAGGTTGATGATATGGATGTTGTTCCGGGCACCGAAGATATACTCGCGCATCTTGGGATTCCAGTAACGGGTTTGGTGACCGAAGTGAGCGCCGGCCTCCAGCAGTTCACGCATGGATACGTTTGACATAAATACCTCATTGTAGTTCGGGTTAAGCCTCCATATACCCCATAGTCCAACTTATCGATCCGGATTATTCATCCGTATGTCAAGCACCCGAACTATGTGACGGTACATGTGAGAATTTTTTGGTTTAAGTTCTTGTTTATCTTCTTGTTTAATTCACACTTCGACCCGTTTCCCGGACCGGCGCGCTTTATACCATATTCTCGCCACAAAGCCAATCAGCGGGCCATTTTAGCCCAAAAAACATCACCGGAATCTCTCCCCTCAGCCGCTATCGGCGGGCCGCAGAAGCAAGGGCAAGGCGGGGCAAGCTTTCGAAAGGCGGGGAGATCCAGCACAGGTGCAAGGTTGAAATAAGCGCTGACATCGTCCGGGTCGAAATAGCCCTTAATCAGTGCTTCACGAATCTGCTATAGTACGCCATTAATTTTATTCAGGCTGGCAAGCAGACGATTCACCCCTGCTGGCAGCGACTGAAAACACGAACCCAAATACTGACTCGGACACTCTACGTTTTATGCCTATTAATCTAAAAACGCCCGAAGAAATCACCAAGATGCGTGCTGTCGGCGCACTAGCGGCCGAACAACTTGAGATGATCGAAGCACATATTAAGCCTGGGGTATCCACTGGTGACCTGGACCGTATCTGCCATGACTATACGGTCAACGTGCAACACGCGATCCCGGCACCGCTGAACTATCGAGGATTCCCCAAGTCAATCTGCACATCGGTCAACCATGTGGTCTGCCATGGCATTCCCTCAGATGAAAAAATCCTTAAAAACGGCGATATCATAAATATTGATGTGACGCTGCTGAAAGACGCCTATCATGGCGATACCAGCAAAACATTTATCGTTGGTAAGGGCAGTGTTCTGGCAGAACGACTCATCCAGGTCACCCAGGAGTGCCTGTATAAAGGTATCGCTCAGGTCAAACCCGGCGCGCATCTGGGTGATATAGGCCACGTGATTCAAGTCCATGCAGAGCGCAATCGCTTTTCGGTGGTTCGAGAGTATTGCGGCCACGGCATTGGCACAGTTTTTCATGACGAACCCCAAGTCTTGCACTACGGACGGGCCGGCACCGGTGTTGTGCTCGAGGCCGGCATGACATTCACCATCGAACCCATGATCAATGCCGGCAAAGCAGCGGTAAAACTGCTCCCCGATGACTGGACGGTTGTCACCAAGGACCACAAGTTGACGGCCCAGTTCGAACATACCATCCTGGTGACCGACACCGGCTATGAGATATTGACTTACCGCGGCGACGAGACTATCGAGCGGTCGGGTTCGTCGAGCTAGTGCCAGCCATCGACGCATTGATTGAGCAGCTTGGCACCGACCTGGAAGGCACGAAACGCGCTATACCTCTGTTCAAACAGGCACTGCAAGACTGCAACACTGATCTCACTAAACGCTTCTATGCCCACGAGGACATTGAGCGCCTCGTTCACGATCGGGCGCATTTCATGGACCAGCTGTTGCAACTCGCCTGGCATCGCTTTGACTGGCATGAAAACCTCTCAAGCTGGCGTAAACACAGGGTCTCCCTGGTAGCAGTTGGTGGCTATGGACGAGGCGAACTCCACCCGCACTCTGACATCGACCTATTGATACTGCTAGAGCGTGGCAATTATGAAAGGCACGCCAGTAATATTCAAAGCTTCCTGACTTTACTTTGGGACATTGGCCTGGAAGTCGGCCATAGCGTGCGTTCCATCAGTGAGTGCCGTAGCCAGGCAGCCCGTGACGTCACGATCATCACGGCACTGATGGAAGCCAGGACTATCGTCGGTGACGATACACTGCGGGACATGATGTTCCATGCCATTCGCGCCGAGAAAATCTGGCCGCCGAAAAAATTCTATGCCGCTAAACGCGCCGAGCAAGAAGAGCGCCATCGAAAGTCAGAACATACCGAGTACAGCCTTGAGCCGAATGTTAAGACTTCTCCCGGCGGTCTCCGCGACATCCACACAGTGATGTGGATAGCCAAGCGCAAGTACGGTGCTGCGACATTTGCCGATCTGGTAGAGCGCCAATTTCTGACTCAAGCCGAGAGTGAGATTCTGACCCGTGGCCGTCGGCTACTCTGGAAAATCCGTTATGGTCTACACCTGATTGCCGACCGCATGGATGATAGATTATTGTTCGACTACCAGCGCCAACTCGCTGAAATCCTCGGCTATAAAGACCAAGACCAACTCGCCGTCGAACAATTCATGCAGACCTACTATCGGGCTGCGATGGAGATTCGAGCCACCAACGAGCTTTTGCTGCAACACTTTGACGAAGAGATCGTTCGCTCAAAGGAGCGCGCGAAAATCACTCCGGTCAATGAGCGCTTCCAGATATTCAACCACCATATCGAAGTCACTCATGAAGCGGTGTTTGCCGAAGAACCCGCCGCTCTGATGGAAATGTTCGTCATCATCGCCAATGACGCGAGTATCGAGGGCGTGCGCGCCTCTACCATTCGCCTGCTGACCAGCAACCTGTTCCGTATTGATGATGCATTTCGCCATGACCCAAAGGTCACTCGGCTGTTTCTTGATCTGCTGCGGTCCTCTGAACATCTGTTCACACAACTGCGGCGCATGGAACGGTACGGCATTTTAGGGGCCTATCTGCCAGAATTTGGCCGCGTCATTGGCCTGATGCAATTCGATCTGTTTCACGTCTACACCGTCGATGCCCATACGTTGCAAGTGGTGCGGAACATGCGCCGTTTCCGCTACAAAAACCAGGAGCAAATGTTTCCAATCGCCGCACACATTCACCCGCGCCTGCCAAAAATCGAACTGTTGTACATCGCCGGTCTGTATCACGACATCGCCAAGGGTCGGGGCGGAGATCACTCTGAGCTGGGTGTTCAGGTCGCGACAAGCTTCTGTGAGCGCCATGGACTTGGCACTTGGGACACCAACCTTGTTTGCTGGCTCGTCAAAAACCATCTGACCATGTCTACCACCGCGCAGCGTAAGGATCTCTCTGACCCTGAAGTCATTCAGGAATTTGCGCTGCTGGTGCAAGATCAAGTTCGACTAGATTATCTCTATGCTCTGACGGTGGCAGACATCAATGCCACCAACACCACCTTGTGGAACAGCTGGCGTGCATCATTGATGCGCCAACTCTACAACGACACTAAACGAACCCTGAGGCTGGGGCCCGAAAATCAAGTAGATCGCAAAGAATACATCAGCGAAACGCAGAACCATGCGATCGAGCGCCTACAGGAACATGGCTTGAGCCGAGAGACAATCCTGTCTATCTGGGGCGGCGTTGACGATGACTACTTTGTCCGCGAATCAGTCAGTGATATTGCTTGGCACACGATCGCCATCAGTGAACATGATCCGGCCAGCGGTCCACTGATCTTGATTCGTAATGATGGCAACGACCGCTTGGATGAAGGCGCAACCCATATCTTTATCCACGGCCCGGCGCACGAGTCTTTATTTGTTGCCTCGGTCACAGCCTTCGATCGACTCGGACTGAATATCGTCGATGCTCGAATCGCGGCTTCCAAAGACGGGCAAATTTTCGACACTTTCGTGGTGCTTGACGAACATGGCAGAGCGATCGGCGAGCAAAAAAATCGACTCGATAGAATCAAAAAGACCTTGCGCGAACATCTACTGCAGCAAGGCGAATTTAAACCCAACACTAACCGTCGCACACCGCGACTGTTGAAGCAGTTCTCATTGAAAACCCAGGTAAGAATCAACCAGGACGAGAGCAATAACCAAACGATTCTCGAAGTAGTCGCCCCCGACCGACCCGGGCTGCTAGCCA
Source organism: Gammaproteobacteria bacterium UBA4475 (assembly GCA_002389265.1). GTDB lineage: Bacteria > Pseudomonadota > Gammaproteobacteria > Pseudomonadales > Azotimanducaceae > UBA4582. Next base: position 13,108 of record DGOD01000294.1, on the reverse strand, counting down.
TTATCGCCAACATTTTCGTCGAGCTGGATATCAGCCTCAACAGCGCTAAAATTACCACTCTCGGCGAGCGAGTCGAAGATATTTTCTTTATAGCAGACAGGCAAAACAACGCGATTATTGACCCAATAGCATGCGACATTTTACAACAACGAATCTGCGAAGAACTGGATCAGCATGTCCAGCAGGCGACACCATGAATAAACAGCTCGAACTACTCAAGCCCTACCCCTTTGAACGACTCAACCGCTTATTGGCTGACATTACGCCTGCGCCGGAGCACGCGTTTATCGCTTTGTCGCTGGGAGAACCCAAACATCCAGCCCCCGACTTTATTATCGCCAAATATCTCGAGCAGACCGGTGTTGTCCAAGGCCTTGGAACCTACCCGCCGACCCGTGGTATACCTGAACTGCGAGCATCCATAGCAAACTTCGTTAATCGGCGCTTTAACCTGGCTGCGAGCCCGATTGACCCGGAAACCCAGGTCTTGCCCGTTACTGGCAGCCGTGAAGCATTGTTCGCCATTGCGCAAACCGTGATCGACAGCCGAGCACAGAGCTGTACGTTGATGCCCAATCCCTTTTATCAGATCTACGAAGGCGCCGCTTTGCTCGCGGGTAGCACGCCAGTATATGTACCCTGTACTGCAGCGACTGACTATTTACCGGACTTCTCCGTTGTCACTGAAGCGCAATGGCAAAAATGTTCCTTACTCTATTTGTGTACGCCAGGGAATCCAACGGGCGCTGTCGCCTCGATTGAGGATATGCAATCCTTGATTCGACTCTCCGATGAATATGATTTCGTGATAGCGTCAGACGAATGCTACTCGGAAATTTACGCTGACGAACTGGCACCACCATCCGGATTACTAGAGGCCGCCTGTGCTATGGGCCGGCACGACTATAAAAACTGCATTGCCTTCAATAGCCTGTCGAAACGCTCCAACCTGCCTGGGCTGCGGTCAGGCTACGCCTGTGGTGATGCTGAACTGATTCGCGCGTTTTTGTTGTACCGCACGTACCACGGCTCGGCCATGTCAGTCCATCATCAAAGGGTAAGTATCGCGGCATGGGATGACGAACAACACGTCATCAACAATCGAGCAAGCTATCGGCAGAAGTATGCCGCAGTGGGCGAGATACTGCAGGACGTCTGGCCCATGACGCAGCCGACTGCCAGTTTTTATTTGTGGCCACAGACCCCGGTCAACGATGAGCAGTTCGCCCAACGGTTGCTGGCCCGCGCCAACATCAAGGTGTTGCCGGGCAGTTATCTATCAAGGGTTGTAGACGGTGCCAACCCTGGTCAGGACCGAGTTAGATTGGCCCTGGTGGCGACGTTGGATGAGTGCGTGGAGGCTGCCGGTCGACTGCGGAGCTTCATGCAACACCGAAAATACCTATAGCAATATCAACAGACAAATCATGAGGTCATCTCACTAGAAACGACCGCGAGCAGATCAACAGTATTTACATCAAATGGCGTACAGCGACGAAGCTCCCGTACGCACCATCGAACTCAACATAAGCGTCACAGGATACTACTATGAGCACAGATTTTTTCAGTTATGCCATCGGCATCGGCACTCAGAACCGCAAAGGCGAATGGTTAGAGGTTTACTATCCGAAGCCGGTTTTCAAACCTGCCCAGACAGAGATTGAGGCGCTGGCTGGCGTACTTGGTTATGCCGGTGGTAATACCACCATTGAACTGCCAGCAGCACTTCTGCCAAAAATACGGCCACTGCTGACTGCCGAGCAGCAGGTCGTTGTCGACAGCTTAACGAATGCGGTGCGCCCCCTGGTAATTACGCTGATCGAGCAAGATACCGCCTTAGCCTCGACACCAGAGGCCTACTTGAAGTTACATCTACTATCCCATCGTCACGTTCAGCCGAACGAAATCAACCTCACCGGCATCTTTGCCCAATTGCCGACTATTGCCTGGACCAATCTCGGCGCCATCGATCCCGAAGAGCTCGCCGAAGCCCAGACCCTAGCGAGGGTTCGGGGCGAACAGCTAGAGGTTTCTGCAGTCGACAAGTTCCCGAAGATGACCAACTATGTGGTACCCAGCGGTGTGCGCATATCCCATTCGGCACGGGTTAGACTGGGCGCTTATCTGGGTGAAGGCACAACCGTCATGCATGAGGGTTTTATCAACTTCAATGCCGGCACAGAAGGCCCCAATATGGTCGAGGGTCGATTGTCACAGGGCGTGGTGATGCATGCTGGTAGCGACCTGGGTGGCGGCGCCAGCACTATGGGCACACTTTCAGGCGGCGGTAAACTGATTCTGTCTATCGGTCGAGATTGCTTGATCGGCGCCAATGCCGGTACCGGCATACCCCTCGGCGATCGCTGCATTATCGAGGCTGGCCTGTACATTACTGCCGGCACGCGGGTCCACGTCTTGGACGAAAACAAAAAGACCGTTCAAACGGTCAAAGCCAGAGATCTGGCGGGACAGTCGGATATGCTGTTTATTCGCAATTCCCTCACCGGCGCTGTGGAATGTCGAACTAACAGTAAGGCCATTCAATTGAATCCGGCCCTGCATACCCATAACTAGTTCAGGTAGATAGCACTGATGAGCACTGAATCTAATCCCGCCCGCCTCGACGCTGAGACCCTGGCTCTGGCACAGCAACTCATCCGTGCCGAGTCGGTCTCCCCTGACGACGCAGGTTGTCAGGGGCTGATGGCTGACTATCTTAGCGCGCTCGGTTTTCGCATCGAATCCATGCCCTTCGGCGACGTGGATAACCTGTGGGCACTCCACGGCGATGGCGCACCACTGTTTGTCTTCGCAGGCCACACCGATGTTGTACCACCCGGGCCCCTCGATGACTGGCATACCCCGCCCTTCGCGCCAACCATCAAAGACGGCTTACTATTCGGCCGCGGCGCAGCAGATATGAAAGGCTCATTAGCCGCCATGCTCACAGCGTGCCAGCGCTTTCTGGCAACGCACGCTGATCACCCCGGCACTATCGGCTTCTTGATCACCAGTGACGAAGAAGCTGTGGCGCTGAATGGTACGCGCCGAGTGATGGAGGAGCTACAAAACCGCGGCACCCATATCGACTGGTGTCTGGTGGGCGAGCCTTCCAGCAATCTCCTGCTCGGTGATGTGGTTCGCTGTGGCAGACGGGGCTCACTCAACGCGCAGTTGTCCATCAAGGGGGTACAGGGCCATGTGGCCTATCCCACCGAGGCACTGAATCCGATTCACTCGGCCTTGCCGGCACTGGCGAAACTGGTAGATATCGAATGGGATGCCGGCAATGACGCTTTTCCCCCTACGTCTTTGCAGATCTCGAATATCCATAGCGGCACCGGAGCCAACAATGTGATTCCTGGAGAGATGAACCTGCTGCTGAATTTTCGGTTTTCGACGGCCTCTAGTGAAGCGTCTCTGCGACAGCGCACGGAGACACTGTTACAGGACCATGGCGTTGACTATGAGATCAACTGGTCTCTGTCTGGGCTCCCCTTCCTGACCAGTGGCGGCGAGCTAATTCCAGCCGTACAAGAAGTGCTCGCGGCTCGCCTTGGCATCGTCACCGAATTGTCCACCTCCGGCGGTACATCTGACGGCCGGTTCATTGCGCCTACAGGAACACAAGTCATCGAATTAGGGCCACGGAATAATACGATCCACAAGATCAACGAGTGCGTGGCGACCGCTGACCTCATTGAGTTGTCACATATATACAGCGACATTCTCGAGCGGCTTGTGGGCGAAGAAACTTGATGAGCGACGCCACGCAAGCCTTCCCCGATATCGAAATCTATATCAAGCGACCTGACTTAGCCGATCTGCAAGCCTGGCTGAATAGCCTCATGGGCCCCATCACGTGCGCGACCCGAGGCACCACTACCAACATCACGTTGGCTAATGGCCAATCTTGCGTGATCGTTGAGAACGCCGTTAAAGGTGGATATACCTCAGTCTGGTTCAAGTCCGACCAAACTCCATGGGCAACTGACCGCGATTGCGCCCTGGCCGCGTGGCAGGCATTGGGCTTAGAGACTCGCTGCAGCAATGGCGGCTGGGACGGTAACGATGAGCAGGGCTGGCGTCGATTTACGGCTGCCGGCGAAACCATCGTTAACTGGTTCGTTTGATGCGCAGAAGCCTACTCTATACCAGCATCGGTCTCGTCGCATTCCTCGGATTCCTGATCACGTATCTACCTGCCAGCCTTGTCTGGGCACAGTTTAAGGATAAAACCGCTGAGGTTTTGCCGGCTCTGAGCCTATTGAACATTGAAGGCAGCCTGTGGAATGGACAAGCCGACTTGCGCGTTGGCGATTTCACCCCCAGTCGGGTTACTTGGCAACTGGCAAGCCACCGATTGTTAGCGGGCGGCCTGCCTGTGCAAATCAATGCAACGGGCACCGGACACCAGCTGCTGGCACTCATGACCTTGAAACCCTCCAGTATAGTGCTAGAGCATCTCAGCGGCACCCTGCAGCCCGACTACCTGAATCAACTGGGCGCGCGCTTTGGCCTCTCAACCAGCGGCGATGTGACCCTTGAAAACATCCAACTTGGTGTCAATCAGACCGGGCTCAGCGCGGCCACTGGTCGGCTGAATTGGGCCGGGGGACAGCTCACATTCCCAGATCCTCGAGGTACAGGATTGATTAACTTGCCGCCCTTACAGGGCCATATCAGCCTGCAGGACAAGGATTTCAGTCTCGCTGTGAGTCAGCAAAAGAATGGCCTGGATGCCCAATTAGTCAGCCTGCTGCTCAAGCCAGACGGCTGGGTGAAGGTTGCTATAAAGGCTAGATTGTTTAAGCTTGCCCAACTACCCTGGCCGTCCAGTGACAGCCTCGATGACACCGCACTGGCACTGGAGGAAAAATTATTTTGAACCTTTATCCACGGCGCCTATTGGAGCACTGACTTGGATTCAATCGTTGCTTTCTATCAGCAGTACCGGCGACAACTGGCCACGTCCATCGGTGTCGTGATGGCGATGGTCATCGGTCTGAGCCTGGCCAATGGCATCTTGTTCGCGCTGGAGCACTGGGATGACAAGGCTCCTGTGAGCATCGTCGCACCCGCTGGGAACGCTGTTGAAAGCCCCCGTAAGCCAGCCAGTAGCATTGCCAGACTCAACCTATTTGGTGACGTCCAACAATCTAACGTTGTAGTCGCCGCAGAGGCACCGGAAACCCGGTTAAATCTGGAATTACAAGGCGTCTTTATAGCTACAGTGACAGCAGATTCAACCGCCATCGTCGCGGAACGGAGCAAAGACGGCGAACTCTTCAGCATTGGCGATCGACTCCCTGGCAACGCTGTACTTGAGGCTGTATTGAATGACCACATCCTCCTTAAGCGCGGCGGTCAAATCGAGAAACTGATGTTCTCCGATAGCAACATACGTCAGCAATTCAGCGCCAACGAGACGGCCTCACCGGAACCCGCGGTGGAATTCAATAACCCAGCGTCCAGACTCAGCCAAATCAGGCAGCGCATTGCTGATCGGCAGCGCACTCCGCGAACTGCAGTCGCCCAGCCCGGCGCTAACCTGAAAAATTTTGTCAATGAATATCGCGACAGACTCGAATCAGACCCAGCAGGTCTGTTGAGCGAGTTGGGCGTCAGCGCCGTGAGTGAAGGCGAGGCTAGTGGCTATCGTATCAGCGATGAATTGCCCTCCCAGAAAATGCTGCAGGCCGGACTTCAAGAGGGTGACATGATTCTGTCAGTCAACGGCACACCTGTAGGCGATGTTCGCAGCGACAGCGCACTAATCGACCAGGCTATGGAGCAACGTCGCGTTCGGGTTGAGATCCAGCGAGATGATCGACGATTCTTCCTCACGGTACCCATTCCAGAACAGTAGATCCGCACACAGCTTGAACACTAAGTTGCGCATACCACTGATGATCGTTGGGTTATCCGGGGAATTACAGTAACATTCGCCTTTTCAAGGGATTTCACCAGACTATGCTGTCAATGGGACACAGACTCACCCTCAGGATAACCTTCGTCAGCACCTTGCTACTACTGTCGCTAGTACTGTCGCTACCGGCAGCGAGCCAAGAGAACTGGAAAATCAATCTGAAAAATGCCGATATCCGTGAGTTTGTGACTCAGGTATCCGCCATCACCGGCAAGAGTTTTATTGTCGATCCCCGGGTTAAAGGCAATGTTACTGTCATTTCCAATACCTCCATGGATACGCCCGCCGTCTATGAATTGTTTCTGGCGGTCCTACGGGTCCATGGTTTTGCAGCAGTCCCTTCCGGCAATGTGGTTCGTATCGTTCAGCAGGTCCTCGCCAAGCAGAGTGGTAATCCCCAGGATTTTTCCACTGAGAATCCAGGCGAAGAATTGGTGACTCAGGTGCTAAGCGTTAAAAATACCGATTCGAATGAACTGGTTAAGATTCTCCGACCTTTAATACCCCAGTATGGTCATATTGCCGGCCTATCAGAGCCAAACGCCTTGATCATCAGTGATCATGCAGAAAACATCGCTCGACTAACCCAGATCATCAATCGAATCGACATCGCGGATAATTCAACGACTCGCATTATCCGGCTCCAGAATGCCTGGATCGAAGACGTCGTCAGCCTGCTAGAACAACTGGCACCCGAACAAATGGGCAAAGGCGCCAAGGGACCCAACCGCGTGATGGTTGTCGCCAGCGAACGAACCAACAGTTTGATTATCAAGGGTGAACCCGAGACCTTGGATAAGGTGGCTAGGCTGGTCGGCGAACTAGACGTCCCCGCAAACCGTGGCGGTACCATTCAGGTGGTCCGGCTGGCCCACTCTGATGCGGTGCAACTCGCCGAAATTCTCAAAAACCTAATCGCTGATAAAAGCCCGAAAGACTCGGCGAGCCAGGCCATTGCCACCAGCATTCAAGCCGATGAATCCCTCAATGCCTTGGTTATCCGCGCCGACCCGGCGACCATGGCGGAGCTGAAAGAAATCATCGCGCGTTTAGATATTCGCCGCCTGCAAGTACTCATAGAAGCGGCGATCGTCGAGGTCACCTCTGATTTTACCCGCACCCTTGGCACGGAACTGGCGATTGGAGATGTTTCTGGCAGCGCTTTGCCCGTCGGTGTGACCGCTCCATCAGGCACGTTGGCAAGCGTCCTGGCAAACCTTGCCGCGGGTGACGGCCAATTATCTAGCGTCCCTGATCTGGGCAGTACACCGCTACTTGCTGCGGCTAAACGCAGCAGCGGGGTTAACTTCGGCGTCATCGTTCGCGCACTGTCGGCTAACTCTGACGTCAACCTGTTGTCCACTCCCAGTATCACCACCATGGACAATGAACAGGCTAAAATCGTTGTCGGTCAGAACGTGCCTTTTCGCACGGGCTCAACAACCAGCGGTAGCAATGGCGCCAGCAACCCCTTTACAACGATTCAACGGGAAGATGTGGGCCTGACCCTGGAAGTGACGCCGCATGTCCATGACGGCGCCCTCGTTCGCCTCGAGATCCATCAGGAGGTTTCGGAAGTTGACAAGACCAGCCTGGCTTCCATCGGCAGCGATGGCAGCGCCGACTTGATTACCAACAAGCGCACTATCGACACGACAGTGCTGGCCGACGACCGTGAAGTCATCATCTTAGGTGGGCTCATTCGAGACAAGATCACTGACGTCAGCTCTGGAGTGCCGTTGCTCAAAGATATTCCTATCCTGGGCCGCTTATTCAAGAGCAGCAACAAGATTCGAGAGAAGCAGAATCTACTAGTGTTCCTGAGACCCACGGTGCTCGCCACCAAAGAAGACGTCAAGGACATGAGCAAACGTAAGTATTCCGGTATATGGGAAGTACAAATTGAGGGACGAGATCCGTTAGATGCAATTTCGGATCTATTCGATGGCAAACGTTAATCGAGAGGCTCCCAGCGCATCGCTGATGACCCGACTCAAGGCCCGTCAGTTTCATGTTTTACAAAAACTGTTATTCAGCTGGATCAAGCCAACTATTCTCGGCTGTGACGAGACTACTCTTGGGATAAACACGCTTGATGACGTTTGTTATGTCCTGCCGTACCGGTCTATCGCCGACCTATTGGTCATCGACAAGGCCTGCGAAGCCGCCGGCCTGCCAAGACCCTCAGACCCGCTCGGCCAAGCTCAACAGCGAGGCGCATTCTTCTTCCTCGGCCAGCCTGAAGGTGCACTGGGCCGCAAAACTCAGCGGCAGTATACGGGCCGACTGACAAAATTATTAGAGCAACAGGCTGAGCAATCCCGTCCCATTAAACTGATCCCTGTATCACTCTTCTGGGGGCATCAGCCGGACCGCGAGGGATCTTGGTTTAAACACCTGTTTTCTGAGAATTGGACCGTCACCAGCCGCCTCAAAAAACTCTTAGCCATCATCTTTCATTCAAAACATATCCTGGTCCAATTCAGTCAAGCGATTGATCTCAGTGAGCTGACGACAGATTCTGCTGCTGATGAGAAGCATGAACGGAAGCTGCTGCGGCTGCTGAGAGTTCGCTTTAATCAGCAGAAGCAGGCGATTCTGGGTCCAGACATTTCTCATCGTCGAACCTTGATTCAGTCTATGATGAGCAGTGCAGCCGTTCGCGCCGCGATCGAAAAAGAGGCCAGGCACAAGCGTGGCACCGTCACCAAAGTGGAAAAGAAAGCATTGGCGTATGCCAATGAAATTGCTTCTCACCAGTCCTACCGAGTTATCCGGTTCTTCCACGGCATTCTAACCTGGCTTTGGAACAAGCTTTATGACGGGGTGGACATCAACAACATCAACCAGGTCAAAGAACTGGCCAGGAACCATGAAATTGTCTACGTGCCCTGCCACCGTAGCCACATCGATTATTTACTGCTGTCCTATGTCCTTTACCATAATGGTTTGAGTCCACCGCATATCGCGGCAGGCAAAAACCTCAATATGCCAATTGTGGGGCCTTTACTCCGACGAGCTGGCGCGTTTTTCATGCGCCGATCATTCCAAGGTGACGCACTCTACAAGGCGGTGTTCGATGAATACCTGCACTTGATGTTTACCCGTGGCTACTCGGTTGAATATTTCATAGAAGGCGGTCGGAGTCGAACCGGACGTTCTCTACAACCTCGCACGGGCATGTTAAGTATGACCATGCGCAGTTTTCAGCGCGATGCTTCAAAGCCGATCTGTTTTATGCCCGTCTACTTTGGCTACGAGAAAATCCTTGAAGATGCGACTTACCTCGACGAACTATCCGGCGCCGCAAAAAAAGACGAGTCCATTATGGATATTTTCAGGGTCCTGGGGTCACTGAAGAATGTTTTCGGCAAAGTCACCGTGAATTTCGGCGAACCCGTCCATCTCCACGCTTTTTTTGACCAGCATCTCGCTAACTGGCAACAAGTCGACACCGTTGACTCTGCTGATTTCGCCAGGACCTGTAGTTTGCTGGCGAATCAACTGTCTCAAGCTATCAACGCCGCGGCCGCAATTAATCCCGTCAACCTAGTGGCTACTATTTTGCTCTCTGCCCCTCGGCAAAATATCGAAGAGACTCGGCTAGCCAACCATGTCAACACCCTAATCAAGGTCGCGCAAGGCATGGTGCCTGGTCCTTATCTCTCGATCACGGACTTATCCGCCAATGCAATTATCGATGAGGCCGTCGCAGTCACGGGTATTTTGCGAACCCAAGAATCTTTTGGCAGCGTCTTGAGTGCACCGTCACCCTTGCCGATACTACTGAGCTACTACCGGAACAACACGATTCACGTATTCGCTCTGCCTGCACTCATCGCCCGCCTGATCCAAAAGGGTTACTGCCTTGATGATTTGAGCACCACTTGCCAGACACTCTACCCCTGTTTACGAGCAGAGTTCTTCTTACCCTGGGATGAGTCTGAGCTGCCAGTAGTGATCAGTCGCATCGTCGACGTTCTGGCGAGCATTCAGTTAGTTGATAGAGACGGTAGCCGACTGAGCTGTCCCGAGGTGACCAGTGACGCTTATGCAAACCTTATGGAACTCGGTAGTATCATCGAACCGACCCTGCAGCGCTTCTTTATCGTCAGCGAGTTACTCGAGCATGGAAGCCATTTAACATTACGAGAAGTGGAATCTACCGCTGGGACTATCGGGCACCAACTGTCGGTATTTTATGGTATCAACGCACCTGAGTTTTTTGACAAGTCATTATTTTCAACTTTGATCGCAACCTTGAAGGCCAGGCAGATTATCGGTCATCAACAGCAACAATTAAGTCTGTACCCAGCATTTAAACTGTTCAGACAAACCGTACAGGGTAGTCTTGAAGAGGACATCAAGGTGAATGTTCGCCAGCTAGTCCGCCGACACCTGACTCAGTCCGTTGATGACGCTTATCCCGCCGCCTGACTCGCGGCATTAATGAGTTGCCGGGTTTTGCAGGTAGATATCAAACCGGCTGGCTTTAGCCTTGAGCTGATAGTGTGGCGCCATACCTTCACTGTCACCGCCTACCAACGGTCGTTTGACCACGACCCGGCGACTGTTAGTCGCCAACGCAGCCGCCAACAGATCAGCGACATGGCCATCATCACCCAGGAATTTTTGCAGTAGCTGCATTCCCCCTTTGACCGCCGCCGACTTTTGTCGATGTGGAAACATTTGATCGATATAGATCGTGTCTGCAGGCTTCTCTAAACGCCCCAACCATTCGATGGCATCCGTCTGAACCAACGCCATCCTGGCAACAATCGACTGCGTCTCCGGCCCCTCACGCCCTCTAGAGAGGCCGTCAGCAAGCAGCAGGGCCAACACCGGCGAACGTTCGAGCAACGTCACTGTGCAGCCGCTGGCAGCCATCAGGAACGCATCAACGCCTAAGCCCGCGGTACAGTCGATCACCTGCTGTCCAGGCTTGGCTGATATGGCCTTAAGCAACAATTCTTTCTTGCCTCCGTGGTTACGCCGATACTGCAGAGCGCCCGCATTAAAATCGATCAATAGCGGCTTTTGCAGACTCGCCTGATCCTGCAGTTGATAACCGGTAGGTCCGTGGATTAACTGAAATCGTGACATAGAGTGGGGAACCAAGCATCAATTGTGGCCATCATCATCGCTTCAACACCTTCTAGGGCATATTGTCGTGTAATTTATTGCGTAAATTGTCAGGTAACTGCGTGTCAGAAATGTGGCATGCAGGTGCTACCGTCAGGCTCAGTTATCCACAACGGCGGCAACCGCCATAGCGTTATTTCGTTCCAGACCCTGGCTTATTAGCCACCTGCTCCCGCAGGTATTCAGGTGTCGCCAACATGGGGCTGATGGCTTCACCGGATTCATAGCCCACAATTCCAAGATCGAGCAGATCATGGGCTCGTGGGAAGACCTCAAGCTGGACATCGGCCATCTTTACGCACAAGGCGGCTTCCATGGTCTCTCGTAACTGCCACGCACTACCGATTCCGACCCAGCTACCAGCGGCTAACTCGGGTACTTGTGCCGCTTCAAATATGGTATCCGCCAAGATCGGCTCAACGAAACCTTGATTGACTTCGTAGGCACCGAAAAACACCTCTGTCAGGCGTGCTGTCTGGGCAACAACGATCTGTTCATCGCCAAACATACGATACCGACCCTGGGCACAGCAAGCCAGGGTCGATATCCCCACAACAGGAATGCCAACGCCATAAGCCAAGCCCTGAACCACACCCAGGGCAATACGCAATCCAGTAAAGGATCCTGGTCCCTTGCCATAGACGATCAAATCCAGCGAGCGCAAATCTATCGCCGTCTCTGCTAACAGGCCCGAGATCAACGGTAATATTTCCCGGCTGTGATTACGACCCAATTGCGTTGTCTGTTCAACGGTCTCACCGTCAATCCGCAGTCCTAAACTGCAGGCTGTGGTTGAGGTTTCTATCGCCAATACTTTCATTCGTGTAAGTTTTCCAAATAGTTAACGGCTTGCTCTGAGCTCTCGAGCCATTCCATTTCAGGCAGACTGTTCAAGAACAGCTTACCGTAGCGGCGAGTGTTGACACGGGGATCTCCGAGCACAAACAGGCCCTTGTCAGACTCCTGGCGAATCAAACGACCAAACCCTTGTTTGAGCGCTATTGCAGCCTCAGGAACGGCATGATCAAAAAAGGCATTACCACCAGCCGCAATCACTGCTTTGAACTGGGCAGCCGTCATTGGATCTTCCGGACTGGAGAAGGGTAATTTATCAATAATCAAACATCTAAGGTCGGCACCTCTAACATCCACTCCCTCCCAAAAGCTGTTGGTCGCCAGCAAAGTACAGCCCGGCGTTTCACGAAACTGAGCCAATAATTTCGGCTTTGCCATACTGCCTTGAACCAGAATCGGCAGGTCAACGTGCGCCTCAAATATCTCCCGCGCAATTCGCAAAGCCCTGTAGCTCGTAAACAAGAAGAAGGTACGCCCATTATGACTACGAATAAGCGGCATACAATAGTGGACCAGTAGACGCGTATGCCGGTCCGTACCTGGTAAAGGCAAATCCTGCGGAATGTGTGCCTTCACCTGCTTGACGAAACAGAACGGGCTTTCAAAGATTCGCTCTTGGATATCAACGAGTCCCAGGTAGCGCTTAAAGTGGGTGAACTCATTGGCAACGGACAACGTCGCCGAGGTTAACACCCAACTTTTGTCACTGGCAAACTCCGCTTCCAACAGAGTCGCAATTGAAATAGGCGACAGATGTAATGTAAAACCCTGGGTCTGACGTTCTAGCCAGTGGATATTATCATCGTCGGTACCCGCCTCCGTCAGTAATGCCAGGTAATCAGCCAGACGTAACGCCCTAGAGTAACAATGAGCAAACGAACCACTTCGCACTGCAGCGGGCGCTAAAGACGCAATCAATTGGCCCAAGGCAAGGTCCACCTCGTCGATCCGTAGCGCGATCGCCGGTTCACCCAGCAATTGATCGAGCTCCAACTCAGTTGGGGTCTTCTCAAATTCAGCGATCAAGAGTCGGACTACTGCACCTAGATTTTCGCTAGCCAACTGCAACGCTATATCGTCATTTCCGAAATTCAATAACTCCACCCGTATGTCTCGACAGAGCGCCACCAGTTGCTGACTACTAAACCGCTCACCAAAGAACCGCCGCGCAACATCAATGAT
>DGOD01000378.1 GCA_002389265.1 Gammaproteobacteria bacterium UBA4475 | reverse complement strand
AGGAACAGGGCCAGATTTGCGACCTCCGAGGCATCTGCATAGTGACCCATGGGAATCCGCTCGCGTATGCTTTCGTTGACGCCTTTGCGGCTGAATTCGTCGACCATCTTGGTTTCGATGATTCCGGGGTGGATGGAGTTAACGCGGATACCATAGGGTGACAACTCCTGCGCTGCGCTTTTGGTCATGCCGCGCACGGCCCATTTGCTGGCGCCGTAGGCAAAGGCGCCGCCTGCGCCGCGCAACCCGGCGATGGACGAGATGTTGATGATAGAGCCTGATTTCTGCCGGATCATGATGGCGGTGACGGCCTGCAGACCCAGAAACACGCCGGTCTGATTAATCGCAATTGTGCGGTCCCAGAGCGCCCGCTCGGTGTCGGCCAAACCCACCATATGGAAGATGCCCGCGTTGTTGATGAGCACGTCCAGATGCCCCTGTTCGTTTTCAATACGGCTGACAATTGCCGCCCAAGCATCGCTGTCAGTAACATCGTGTTCAATAAATGTCGCGCCAATTTCAGCGGCGGTCGCTAGACCTTCATCGACCAAAACATCAGTCAGGTAGACCTCTGCGCCTTCTGCGCGAAATCGTTTGCCTTCTGCTGCGCCTTGCCCACGTGCCCCGCCAGTAATCAATGCAACCTTGCCGTCCAGACGTCCCATCTTTTGCTTCCTTTTGCTGATCGTTGAAGGTGCCACTAGTAAGCCACATTTAGTCAAAATCGGTCAAGACAGGAGAGAATAAAGTAACCTTTCACATCCAGTACTGTGCCTACGACGCCTTATCAGAACCAAGCCGCAAGATTGAGGCTACATCGCTTAAAAACGAAAAACGCTCGTTACGCTTGCTACCGGCTAAAACCTATAGACGATTCATTCGAACAAATTATGACGCGTAATTCCATTTATAGAAGGATTGCTGTAAAACTAATGACTTAATCGTATTTAACAGAGAAAAATTATGGCTATCTCTTTGTTCAGTTTTGTTCCTATTATTACCGGTATATTAGCTACCTATTTTGTAATCGCTTTGGCGGGAACCCGGTTTGAGATAAAGGGTGTGGTCGGTCCCTATTTTGGCGCCTTAGCAATTATGTTTGGATTGTTTGCGAGTTTAATGGCGGGAGATACCTGGCGGGAGACTGCTAAAGCTAAATCGCTAGTTGCTCAAGAATTTAACGCGTTAAGCGCAATCAATTCATTGTCTGACAGCTACGGTGAGGGGGCGGCAAGAATCAGAGAGTTGACAAAGCGTTACGCAGAACAAGACATCGCAACAGACAAACTGCAGACAACCAAAGATCAGATTACATTTACGGAGTTACCCGCCTTAGTTGATCTGCAGAGCTTTATCATCAATGACGAATCTGGCACCGCATTTTTGAAGAGCAGATTGTTTCTTCATATCGATGCTTTGAGAGATTTAAGGCTCCAAAGACTCGAAATAAAGAGGAACCATAGCGGGCCTCGAAAGCTAGCAATGCTTATTTTACTGGGCACTCTGACTCAGATTGCGATTGCGATGTGCCATGCGGGCAACAAGTCAGCGGCGATGTACACGGTTGGCCTCTTTACGCTCGCATTTGGTCTCGTGATTCATTTCGTGACGGTCTTTGATAGCCCCGAGAATTTCGAACAAATTGTAGACTTTTCTATACTGCTAGAGATCCCTTAGTTAAGTCTACGCTAGCCTGATAATGACTTTGCCCTAATGCTGAGGCCTTTCATCATGGCATGAAAAGCCCAGCATCACTTCTCTTCCATCACCCAGACGCCATTCCAGTCGTCGCCAGGCGGGTGGGCTTGCATGTAATCACACCGCTCCATGTAAATAGAAGACAAGTGATCATGTTGGTTGAGCACCACGGCTTTCTGGAACTCAGCCTTGGCTTTACTCCATTGTTGATTCTGATACAAATCTCGGCCGCCCTTGAACAAACCCAAGACGTCCTGGATATGAGGAAAGCTTTCATCGGTGTGGTAATCGAGAATCTCATGAATCTTGACAGGCTCTGTCTTACCCTTAACGACCACCAGATCAATTTCTCTGGAGCGATAGGTGCCGCGCAATTTACTGTAGGTTTGATCACTGATCAATATTCTTGCTCGATATTGCTTACAAGCACTCTCCAACCGCGCAGCCAGGTTCACGCCGTCTCCTATCATGGTGTAGTCCATTCGCTTTAAGGAGCCAATGTTGCCGCTAACTACGGTATCCGTGTTCAAACCAATACCGATATCTACTCGCCCCAAGCCCTGAACTCGACGTACGTCATTCCACTTCCACAGCTCCTTGATCATCGACACCGCCGTTCGCACTGCCCGATCTTCATCGTCACCATGGGAAACCGGCAAGCCGAAGCCAGCCATAATGGCGTCGCCGATAAACTTGTCCAGCATGCCTCCTTCATTCTGCAGACATTCCACCATCAGGGTGAAATACTCGTTCAACAAGCCAACAGTACCCTGCGCACCCAATGATTCTGTCAGGGGCGTAAACCCACGAATATCTGAAAATAAAACGGTAGCGACGCCGGATGTACCACCCAGACTATCCTCTTCCCCACCCATCAATCGGTCCGCGAGGCTCGGGTCCATGTAACGCGACATCATCGACTTCATGCGCTTTTCAGTGCTGATATCTTCCAGCATGACGAGGGAACCTATCTTTTCCTTGTCTTCATTCATCAAGGGTTGGAAGCTGGCATTAACCGATATCAATTCTTTATTAACCGACAGTTCAGCATCCACAACATGCTGTATTTTCAACGTCTCTTCGGCTGCATTAATTTTTTCCAGCACCCACCCATTACTCAGACTGAAGAGGTCGGTCGCAGTCTTGTTAATGATCCAATCTTCGCTCACTCCAAGAATATTCAACGCATTTTGATTACAGGTTTTGATCAACTGGTCTTCATCAAAGGTAATCATGCCATTCGGCATGCTCTGCAGAATGCTCTCGTTGTAGTTCTGCATGGTTTGCACTTCACTAAACAATTTGGCATTTTCAAGGGCAATAGAGACCTGCGCGGTAAATGCGGTCAAGCGTTGCTCATCCTCCTCGTTAAACGCGCCACCACGCTTATTCAGCACTTGAGTGACGCCAATTTTCTTGCCCGACTTATTAATCACAGGAATACAAAGCATGGAGCTGGTGAAAAAATTATTTTGCTTGTCCGACGCAGGGTTAAAACGGAGATCAGCGTAGGCATGAGGTATATTGATAGTCTCGCCAGTGGTGAAAACAGCACCGGCAATACCCGCCGTGTTTGGAAAGCTAATACCGCCTGCGGGCAAACCATCACCAACCAACAAGGTAAGCAGACCCGTTTTTTCGTCATTGAGAAACACCGATGAGCGCTCCGCATTCAGCATGCGGGTAGCCTCCTGCATGACCTTGTTGAGAAGCTCAACAATATCAATTTCCGAGGTTACATCAGCGATCATATCGAGGAACTCCATTTCCTTGACTGTGTTGCGCTGCATTTGCTCTATCAACTGATGACTTTGCAATGCAATTGAGGCCTGGGTGGTAATGGATTCCAGCAAAGCAAGATCATCTTCGTTAAATTCGCCCTCAATCTTATTGAGCACCTGAGTCACACCAATGACTTCACCACGAACCGTCAATAGCGGCACACACAAGATACTCTTGGTCACAAAATCAGTCTTCTCATCCACATCTTTATTAAACCGGGAGTCTGCATAAGCATCAGTGACGATTTCACTTTTATTTTGAGTGAACACGTGGCCCGCAATACCCCGATCATTGAGCACTCTGATCTCTCGCTTAAAAATACCTTGGGCTATACGTGAATACAGCTCGCCAGTCGTCGGATCATTGAGGAATAACGTACCGCGTTCGGCACCTATCTCTTGCGTGCTGATCGCAACCAACTCCGCGAGAATTTCATCGAGAGAGGTCAGTCCAGAAACTTTCCTGGACACATCCAGAAGAAATTCAGCGCGGCGTAACTGCTCCACTGGATCTAATGAAAGGCGCTTGGTGGTAGTGTTTGAAGGTGTCTCACTCATTGCAGGGTATCCATCTGTTCACGCATTGAAATGACTGTTAATTTGAGCTGGGTATTTTCCGCCGTTAAACGTGCGGTCGCCTGGTTAATAGCGATCTCTTGGTCTACGGCGGCTTCATCCGCTGCGTCACGAAGAGCCTGTACGGCCCCTTGAAGCATGCGAATCTCATCATTGGTACTCGCTCGAGTCTCTTGCACTCGTCTTTCAAGTTCTTGCTGGCTTAACTCCAGCGCCTCGCGCAGACGC
The DNA here is from genome assembly GCA_002389265.1 of Gammaproteobacteria bacterium UBA4475. GTDB lineage: Bacteria > Pseudomonadota > Gammaproteobacteria > Pseudomonadales > Azotimanducaceae > UBA4582. Next base: position 7,256 of record DGOD01000378.1, on the reverse strand, counting down.
TGCGCAGTCTCCTGAACAGCTTTTTTGTCTTGATATTCCTCGGCTCTGGCCGCCTGCACAGCAGTGTCACGATCCAGATAGGATAACTCCAACTGGTCTCGCAAGGCCCGTACAGTACTTTCTAACCCGTTGATTTCAAGCCGATTGCTTAAAACCGCTTGCTGAACCTCGACGTCCTTCTGCTGATTCGTCAGTGTCATCTGCTCACGCAGCGATTGCGCCAATGCCTGGAGGACTTTTATTTCCATACTGGACGCAGCATGTGCAGCCTGAACAGCCTCGCTCATTTGGTGTTGTTGTGTCTCGAGTTGTTCTCTTAATGTTTGGACCGTTGATCTCAGCGTGAGAATTTCTTGCTGCGACTCCGCCGCGATTCGCTGCACCGCAGCGGTTGTTTTAATGCCCGCGAGTTCTAGCTCTACGCGCAAGGCCTGGGCAGTGGCCTTGAGCTGCTGGAGCTCGAGGTGAGATTCTGCACGTACTTTCTGGAGCGTTTGTTCCTCGCCATGGAGCCTTGCTTCCAGCTGCTCGCGCAGGCTTTGCACGGTGCCGCGAAGTTCGGCAAGTTCCCGTTGGGCATTCAGCATCTCAGCCTGGACGGCCTCAGTTTTTTCATTGCCCGCTAACTCTAACTGCAATCGTAAAGCCTGGATGGTGGCCTTGAGTTGCGACACCTCCTGACTGACTGCAACCTGATGCTGCTGAATAGCCTCTTCGCCCAGCTCGCTCGAACGCTCTAATTTAGTGCGTAAAGATTCGATGGTGGCTTGTAAATGACGCTTTTCTTTTAACAATAGATGGAGCTCGTCAACGCGCTCAACTTCCAGACTCACACTTGTCGCCTTTTCAATCTCGAATCCTTACCAGCTAAAGATCAATCCGATAGCCTAGTCCGGTCATGACCCAAGATCAAGCAGCCCAGCTGCCTATCTACTCACCTAAATCGTCAATCTTGTGCGTAGCTGACCGGACAGACACATCGATGGCGCGGATCTGCCCTCATCATCTGTATTCATCATCTGTGTACAACAAAATTCACTTTCCGTATACTCGGTCTTATCGCCATCCGAGATGGTGATTCTCAGGGCGGGGTGAAAGTCCCCACCGGCGGTAATCGTGAAAGCGTAGCCCGCGGGCGCCCTTGTAACAGACTATAACGTGTTACGAGGGGACAAGCAGACCTGGTGTGATTCCGGGGCCGACAGTTAAAGTCTGGTTATGAGAGTGAGGTCAATTGAACGCTGCGGTTAACCCTGCAGATCGTGTGAGATAGACGTCCTCGTTTGCCCTGTTGTTTAACTTAACATGAGAGGCAAGCAACAGATGACCACCTTCAATTCTGACTTTTCAGACACGACCAAACGTGATCGTGTCGCATTCATTCAGTCCTGTTGGCACCGCGATATCGTTGACGAATTACGTGATGCGTTTCGTCAGGAATTTGCGCAAATCGATACTCGCCAAGTAGACTTTTTTGAAGTCCCTGGCGCCTTTGAAATTCCTCTACGCGCCAAACTACTGGCGGAATCTAATAATTATGCTGGCATTGTCACGGCCGGCCTGGTCGTTGATGGCGGCATTTATCGGCATGAATTTGTCGCCAGTGCGGTGATTGATGGCTTAATGCGAGTCCAGCTGGATACGGGCGTACCGATCTTTTCAGCGGTATTAACGCCTCATGATTTCCTCAGCGAAGGCCAGCCTGAATTCTTCAAGCAGCATTTCAAGACCAAGGGTGCAGAGGCTGCACATGCTTGCGCGGCGACGCTGGGCGGGCTAGCGCCACAACAGGCTGCGATCTCTGCATGAGTGATTCGAAGGGCTAATGGTTTATTCGATCTCAAGTATTGTGCGGAAACGAGCTCAGTTGCTTGGAAAAACCGGCGAGACTTGGCTGAACGGTCTTGATGCCAGTCTTGCCACTCTGAGCGCACGCTGGAACCTGGCTTCGCTGGAACAACTGCCAGGAGGTTCAGAAAGCCTGGTTTTTTCCGTGATTTGTGACAGTGGCAAAAAAGCGGTATTGAAGCTGATGCTGCCCACCACAGATCCAGTACGCCCCGAGACGCTCGCCTTAAAGCTAGCCGGCGGCCACGGCTACGCACAGCTGCTGGAGTCTGCCGATGAACATGATGCTTTACTGCTGGAACAACTTGGTCAACCCATCGGAGAGCTGGATTTATCCATTGACCAGCAACTGCCACTGATTTGCAGCGCACTCGCCGAGAGCTGGGATGCACCGGTCGACCCAGGACTATCGAGCGGCATCAATAAAGCCGACTGGCTAGAAGCACATTTCAGCAACACACCAAAGAGACTAACGATTTCACCGAGGCCAGAACTCATCAACGGCTGCCTCGACTATCTGCACCAACGCCGTCAAGCCTGGCGACCCGAAACATTCTGCCTTGTCCATGGCGATGCGCATGAACACAATGCCCTACTGCTAACTAACGACAAAGCTATGCGGAAATGCAAATTGGTAGATCCCGACGGCCTACTCTTCGAGCCCGCCTATGATCTTGGTATCCTGATGCGTAACTGGCATGAACAATACCAGCACCCGCAGGCAGCTACCATCGCCCAAAAACGCTGTGAGTTACTGGCGTCTATCACTGGGGTCGATGCAGTTGCCATTTGGCAATGGGGCGTTATTGAAATAGCATCGACGGGCCTGCATTTGGCTGAACTCAACTATGAATTGCTCGGCCAAGCCTATCTCGACATTGCGGAGACGTTGCTGAGCAGCGACTAGCGCACCTCAGGAAACAGTCAAAATCTATACTGGACGTCCTTAGACACCCAAGGCGGCCTGGACCCACTTCGTCTAGGCATGGAGTCAAGCAAGGGGCATTGCCCGCGAGGTCATTAGCATTTCAGATTTCAAACAAAACGGGCTCATGTTTCGCCTGCCAAATACGGGAGGGGTAAAGTCACGAGTTCATGCATTGACCTCGCCTTACCGACGATAGTGAAGCTTCGAGTCTTACCCTACAGGCCACACAAATTCGCTTGTTTTGGGGCGGATGCCTGGCAACTCATCAGTGGCTATAGGGTCAATCCTCCTGAGGCTTGTGGAACTCGACGCGAAGCGGGTGATTATGTTCACCCAAGGCGGCGAGCTTGAGGGTCACAGGTACATCGCTGGAAGTCACGGCGCCACGGCCAAGCGCCTCGACAACACCAGCAGGGGTCTCAATCTTTCGATAGCGATTCTGTGGGTGGTGCTGCAGATCATCAAGATCTGACAGGCGGCCGAAGGCGATACGGGCATCATCCAGCAACTTGATCATATGGTCCCGAGTAAAACCGATAAAATATTGGCCTACAAGTTCATCAAGTGCCTGACGATGGGCAACCCGCGCGGCGTTATCCTGGAATCTTGAATCAGTTGCCAATCCAGCGTTTTGGAACACCTGCTCACACAAGGCCTGCCATTCTCGCTCATTTTGAATACTGATCAATACCGCTTTGCCGTCACTACAAGTAAAGGCGCCATAAGGTGCGATACTGGGATGTTTGAGCCCATGATTCGCTGGCGTGAAGTGACCATAGCGATGCTGCAGATAAGGTACATTCATCCAGTCAGCGGTCGAATGAAACAATGAAACATTGATCAGGCGTCCGGCGCGATCCGGATCGCGCTCGCGGGCAAACAGCGCCTGCAGAATCGATTGGTAGGCGGTCATGCCCGCGGAAATATCCGAGACTGATACCCCTACCCGAGTTAACTCCTCACCGATACCTGTAATCGAGCAAAGGCCGGTTTCTGCTTGAATCAGCAGATCGTAGGCTTTTTGCAGCTGGTACGGTCCTTCTTCGCCATAACCTGAAATCGAACAGATCACTAACGCAGGGTGCTGAACCCGCAATAATTCCGGATCAAACCCTAGCCGCGCCAGCGCTCCTGGGGCCAGGTTTTGAATAAACACATCGGCAGTCGCCAGCATGTTGCGCAGTAGGGCTTTGTCGTTATCATCACGCAGATCGAGCGTAACACTTTCCTTACCGGCATTGAGCCAGACGAAGTAAGCACTTTGACCGAGCACGAATTGGTCATAGCCACGGGCGAAATCCCCCTCAGGCCGCTCAATCTTGATGACCCTGGCGCCGGCCTCAGCTAACCGGCCAGACACATAGGGTGCGGCGACTGCCTGCTCGAGACTGACGACGGTAATACCACTAAGATCACCCATCAGATTTTTGACCCACCGCCACGATCACGATAAGCCACCTACCAGCGCCGGCAGGGCGAGCCTTGACCAGTGGATCAGACCACCGGGAATGTTAGCGACGCGATCAAAGCCCGCGGCTAATAATATCTGTGTCGCCATCGCCGATCGTTTACCTGACTGGCAAACAGTGACTATGGGCTTATCCGTATTAATTTCCTTGATTCGCGCACGCAATTCGTCCAGCGGGATCAATGTCGCCCCGTCAATGTGTCCGAGCTCGCCAACGTATTCCGGCTTTGACCTGACATCCAACACATACAGGTCCTGCAGATGACGCGCCACCCAATCCGGTTCTAATTCAGGAATGCCGGCAAAGGTCACCGTCACCGGCCCCCAAGATACCTGGCCCTGAACAAAATCTTCGCCAGGCTCACCACACTTCAGGTTAGCGGGCAGTGCGATCTCCAGCAATTTCGGATGCGGCAGACCGAGGTTTTGCATATAGCCGACGAAATCTTCTTCCCGAGCGTCGCCACCAATTCTGGGGTTGTAGCGCTTTTCTTCCGCCACCGTGGAGACAGTGCGACCCAGATAGTCATGTCCCGGGTAGATCAGACAAGCATCGGGCAAGGAGAATATTTTTTCGCGAATACTGTGCCACATGGTGTGTACGTCACCGGACTGGAAGTCTGTTCTGCCAGCCCCGCGAATCATCAGGCAATCACCAGTAAATGCCATAGCCTTGTCACTCGTGACATAGGTCAGACAACCATTGGTATGACCCGGGGTGGTCCTAACCGTTAGCGCGTAGTTACCGAAACTCAGGACCATGCCATCAGTCGCCTCAATGTCGACGCCCTGTGCATGATACTCGCCAGACAAAACGATAGGCGCGTTGAAGGCCTCCTTGAGTCGCCATGCGCCCGTCACGTGGTCGGCGTGCACGTGGGTATCAAGGCTATACTTAACCTTCAGATTTAGCTCCCGCAGCAATGCGGTATCGCGGCCATGTTGCTCAAACACAGAGTCAATGACAACGGCTTCGCGGCTGGCCTCGCAGCCTAATATGTAGGTATACGTCGACGAAACGGCATCAAATAATTGGCGAAATATCATAAATTTCAGGCTAATTTTTGGTGGAAAGTTTTATTATCTTAGCACTCCTGACTGGTCATCGAACATTGATATCGATACCACTTTCACCGGATTGTGCCTATATCGACGGGCGCTCAAACCAAGATTATAATCGCATCTGGCCTGCCCCAGGCTTCGACTCACGCAGGCTATTCACCCAGCACTCTTCAGACAGGATCTGAATCCCATGGCCCGGGTCTCGAAGTTCAATCGCCCGTTCAATGCTACGACCGAAAGTCGCATGAATCCATTCAGGACTAGACCACTCACCGATGACCAAGTCGTTGGTCTCTCGAGTGGATGACTGATCAATCGCACCACTCATTTCACTGGCCGCGTTTGGTGGTTCTGGCGTCAGCTTTCTTGCCACGCTATTCTCTTCAGTCATTCGCACCGCGCGCGGACACGCGGCGCTAGAATAATATTAACCGTTGCTTGGCCACGCAGTGACGAAATCCGCCACCGCAAGGTTCGGTAACACACGTGACTTGCTCTGCACTTCACCGATGTAGAGATAACCAATAAGGCGTTCATGAGCCTGCAACCCCAGCCCCTGACGAACCACGTCATGATAAGCCATCGCACCGGTGCGCCACATGGCACCCAGACCCATGGCGTGGGCCGCCACCAACAAGTTCTGGGCGGCGGCACCGGCAGATAGCAGCTGTTCTAGCTCTGGTACCTTGGGGTGCTCCGTCAATGTCGCCACGACTACAATGACCAACGGCGCCCGCAACGGTTTTGCTTGGGCCCGCTGACACTGTATTTCGGTCATCTCAGGCACATCCGCTCGCTGGGCCTTAAGGAACAGCTCGCCAAGGGCCAGGCGCGCATCACCACTGATGGTCAGGAACCGCCAAGGCCTCAACATGCCGTGATCCGGGGCCCGTAACGCGGCTTTAAACAAGTTGTCCAGCACCTCGGGGGCTGGCACTTCACCCACTAATCTGGCCGCAGATACTCGCTGCTGTAACGCCTCTAATGCATCCATTTATTGCTCAATCGCCTTTCATAAAAAAATTGGGTACTTTGCTTGACTAGGTTATGGGCTATTCTTCAACGTCCACGCCTGTACGATACGTGAATGCGAGCGACAGGCAAACCCTGGATTTTTTTGGCGGGTTATCTGGGTCGACGATTAGGCTGCAGCAAATTGAAATCTGCTACACTGGCACCGAATACTAAGCCCTGTGATGCCATGATTCACGATCAGCGACCCTACCGTTTAAAGAAACTCTACCTCTGGATTGAGCAGCGTTACGCCCAACAGTTTATCGCGCCTCAGCTCGCGAGCCTGGGCCCGGGCTTCCATCTGATGAAACCCTGGAATATTCGTCTGCATGGCGCGCACATCAGTGTTGGCAAGAACATTCATATCGTCACAGCCGATGACCGCAAGGTGTCTCTATCTACCTGGCAATTTGAAGACAACAGCGGGCATATCCGAATTGGTGACAACTGCCTGCTGTGTCCGGGCGTTCGAATCGATTCCGCGTCCGAAGTTCAGATCAATGATAATTGCATGCTCGCCGCGGGCAGTTACATCACTGATGCAGACTGGCATGATATTTACGATCGCACACGAGCGGTAGGCACAACGGCAAAGGTCCGACTCAACAGTAATGTCTGGGTCGGGGATGGCGCCATCATTTGTAAAGGTGTGACGATTGGCGAGAACAGCGTGATTGGTGCCGGCGCCGTCGTCACCCATGATATTCCTGCTAATGTCATTGCCGCCGGCAATCCAGCCCGAGTGGTCAAACACCTGGATCCGGCACGCACCTTGGTCACCCGCGCCAGCCTCTTTACCGACCCCGCCGCACTGGCACACCAGAATGATCAGATTGACCGCTATGTTTTGACGAAAAATTCACTGCTGAACTGGCTACGAACCTACTTCTTCCCCCGCCGCGGCGAGTAGGGAGGTCGGGCCGCGCAGGTCGGGCC
>DGOD01000191.1:12310-12472 GCA_002389265.1 Gammaproteobacteria bacterium UBA4475 | reverse complement strand
TCACCTCTCTAGCAAGACCTCAATGCTGCAGTCATGGTGTCCTTGGGCTTTGGTCCTGCTTAAATCAAGCGTCACGGCTTGGCTAACACCCACTATTAAACAACCACCAACCCAAATCCATTCACACGAGCGACGTTGCCATTCCGGCAACGCTAGCTGTCG
>DGOD01000191.1:0-12254 GCA_002389265.1 Gammaproteobacteria bacterium UBA4475 | reverse complement strand
TTATGTCTGGATTATGTCTGGATTGTGACGTCGGCAATAACCCGCATGGAGCCGCCGCATCCATGCTCACTGAACAACCCAACGCGGACTCGACGCCCTGGCCTCGACGCCCTGGCAAAGATGCTGTGCGGCTAATGCGCAACCTGATCGCGACCGGCATGTAATGAACACAGCAAAACATGTACATCTACAAAAAGCTTGTCACGCCCTCGGCCAAGGACATCAAGTTGCTGTCAGCTTGTCTGCATCCAGCCATCTGCTGACGAAACAGCATCGGGTAATGATTAGCCTGCGTATCGCCAGGTCGTTGTGCCGCAGCTGAATACTTGCTTGTGCTCGAATCGCAAATTGAGATTAAAAAAATACCGAGCATGGCCCGGTATTTTTTAATAGAACGTGCAAAAGCTTCATGGTCCCAACAGATTATTCTGGCAGTGTACGTATAACCAAATTACGAATTTCAGTCATGTCTTCCATCGCAAAGCGAATACCTTCTCTGCCAATCCCTGAATCTTTCACGCCGCCATAAGGCATGTTGTCAACACGGTAGGATGGCACATCACCAACTACGACGCCGCCAACTTCCATTTCATCCCATGCCTGCTGCACTTTGTAGAAGTCGCGGGTAAAGATGCCAGCCTGCAAACCAAATTTACTATCATTTACCATCGCGATAGCATCATTCCACGTCGAGAACTTTTGCAGAACCGCAGCAGGACCAAATGCCTCTTCCACACATAGCGCCTGATCCAACGGGACATTTTCCATTAAGGTGGCATCTAGCATCGCGCCGTTGCGCGTGCCACCACAGAGGATCTTACCACCAGCCGCGGCTGCAGATTCTATCCAGCCATGGAGGCGAGCAGCCTCTTTTTCGGAGATCATCGGCCCAATAAAAGTCTCGCGTAATTTCGGATCGCCTTTGATCAAAGTCGCGGTTTTAGCAACCAACTTCGCTTTCATGACATCATAAATATCTTCATGGATCATGATACGCTGAACACCGATGCACGATTGGCCGGACTGGTAGAAGGCACCAAAGATTATCCGGTTGACGGCATCATCGAGGTTTTTTGTATCCGCATCGACAACAACGGCGGCGTTGCCGCCCAGCTCCAGCACAACCTTCTTCTTGCCACAACGTGCCTTTAAATCCCAGCCAACATCGGGTGAACCAGTAAACGATAGCAGTTTAAGTCGGTCATCGACGGTAAACAAATCAGCACCGTCGCGCGAGCAGGCGAGGATTGAGAATGCGCCTTCCGGCAGGTTCGTCTCGGCCAAAATTTCACCCATGATGATCGCGCCCAGCGGGGTGCGAGATGCAGGTTTCATCACAAATGGGCAGCCGACAGCCAGTGCAGGCGCTATCTTGTGTGCCGCAAGATTGAGCGGGAAATTAAACGGCGAAATAAATGAACAAGGGCCTATTGGCACACGCTTCCACATGCCCTGGTAGCCTTTCGCACGGGGCGAGATATCCAACGCCTGTAATTCACCGTGCATGCGCGTAGATTCCTCGGCGGCGATCTGAAAGGTGTCGATCAGACGGGTCACCTCACCCTCGGCATCATTGATCGGCTTGCCGGCTTCAATGCATAACGCCATAGCCAGCTCGTCGAATCGCTCCTTAAAGCGGCTGACACAATGCTCTAACACCGCTTTTTTTTCGTAGGATGGCATTTTCGCCATGGGTTCGGCGGCGCGAACCGCACCTGCGATACCTTCGTCAATAGCCTTGGGGTCAGCCAGCGCACAGCGCGTGGCAACTTCTCCGGTATACTTGTCGGTGACCTCAAGGTCCTCGTTGGCGTAAACCGCTTTGTTGTTCAGATAGTAGGGATATTTGGCCTGAAGCGTCGACATTGACGGTCTCCTGAGTATCAGATGTTAGAAATGACAAGGGGCCCGCGAGCCCCTCGTGGTTCTCAGCAGGACTATATCGACGCTGAGTGCTTCTTGATATCGATGTTGAGGATCTGGTCGTTGTCTGCATAATCCACGGGACAATCGATCAGATGCACACCCGGCGTGGAAAGCGCAGTCTTTAGGATCCCAGGCAGCGCCTCGGCCGACTCTACTCGATGACCGATACCACCATAGGCTTCCACATACTTGACGAAATCAGGGTTACCGTACTGCAGGCCCCAATCATCAAAGCCCATATTGGCTTGCTTCCAACGAATCATGCCGAAGGAGTTATCGTTCAGAATCAATACAGCGATATTCATCTTCTCACGCACGGCTGTCTCCAGCTCCTGCGAGTTCATCATGAATCCACCATCGCCACAGATCGCCAGCACCTTGCGATCTGGATAGACCATATGTGCTGCCATCGCTGATGGCAGGCCTGCGCCCATGGTAGCCAACGCGTTATCCAATAGCACCGTGTTGGGCTGATGGGCGCGGTAGTTCCGGGCAAACCAAATTTTATAGACGCCGTTATCTAGACAAACCATACCGTCATCTGGCAGAGCGTCGCGGACCAATTTAACGACATGCTGTGGATAGCAAGGGAAACGCGCGTCGTCTGAACCTGCCAGAATGTTAGCGTCGTGATGTTCGCGAACTGCCATCATACGGGTAAAGTCCCAGCCGGCTTCCGCGCTCGTCTTAACACCGTTTTTCATCTCCCAAATGGCGTTGCCAACGTCGCCAATAACCTCGATTTGAGGGAAGTAGACAGGATCAACCTCAGCAGTATTGTATGAAATATGAATGACCTCGGTGCTACCTCTCTTCATGAAGAACGGCGGCTTTTCGATCACGTCATGGCCGATATTGAGAATCAAATCGGCGGCCTCAATTGCACGGTGAACATAGTCGTCTGCAGACAGCGCGGCACAACCCATGAACAACGGGTGACGTTCGTCGACCACGCCTTTACCAAGCTGGGTCGTCACAAATGGGATTCCGGTTTTGTCGATAAATTCCGTCAGCATCTTCGACGTCATTTTGCGGTTACCGCCAGCGCCGATAATAATGATCGGCGATTTTGCGGCGTGCAACTTAGCCAACGCCACCGCGATGGACTTAGCCTCGGGCACAGGCCGACGTGCTGCTGACTTTGGAATCGGACGTTCGTCTGTTTGTTCGTCAGCGATATCTTCCGGAAACTCAATATGAACAGCACCTGGCTTTTCTTCCTCAGCAAGCCGGTATGCTTCGCGGATACGCGACGGAATGTTATCGCCAGCAACCAACGTGACCGCGTATTTAGTGATCGGTTTCATCATCTCGACAACGTCGAGGATTTGGAAGCGCCCTTGCTTGGATTTTTTCACAGGTTTTTGACCGGTGATCATCATCATTGGCATGCCACCCAGCTGAGCATAAGCTGCTGCAGTAGTGAAATTTGTTGCACCTGGGCCAAGTGTTGAAACACAAACGCCGGTCTTGCCGGTCAGACGACCGTATACAGAGGCCATAAATCCAGCGCCCTGCTCGTGGCGGGTCAGTACTAGCTTGATTTTTTTCGAACGACTGAGACTGTCGAGGAAATCAAGGTTCTCTTCTCCGGGGATGCCGAAGACATATTCGCATCCTTCGGCTTCGAGACATTCAATAAATAGATCTGATGCTTTCGTCATAGTTACCTCTGTCACTGCTTGTGGGCATAAATAAACCCTTGGTTTTTTATAGGCACACCTTAACTAAAGACCTGTAGAATTAATAATGTTTCTTAGCTAAATTAATCAGACATTAACTTAGTTAGCATCGGCTCGTTGGCGCAGATTTAACCGGTGGTGGTTGCGCCTCCATAGTAGCTAGGACTTGCCACTACCTTTCTTTTATGCAAGCAATGGCGTCATTAGAGATTGAGCTTGAAATGGGTTGATATTTATCGTACAAATCCCCGTCTTTAAGCTACCATAAACTTCAACGTAACAAACTCACTCTAACGTCACAATCCACTGAATTGAAAGCAGTCGATCCAGACTGAGCCAACGTTCAATGGTCTATCTCGATAAATCAACAGGAGAATAATAATGGCTGTATCTGATCACGTAAACCTCGAAGAATTTATGGCCGGGGTAGAACGACGCAATCCGCATCAGACTGAGTTCATTCAAGCCGTTAGAGAAGTTGCCGAAGACGTTTTCGAGTTCATCGAAGATAAAGAAAAATATCATACCGCACAGATTCTTAGACGAATGGCAGAACCAGACAGAGTTGTAAGCTTCCGAGTTTGCTGGGAAGACGACAACGGCCACGTTCGCGTTCAACGCGGATGGCGAGTACAGAACAACAACTCGATTGGTCCCTATAAAGGCGGACTGCGCTTCCACCCCAGCGTGACTGAGAGTGTCTTGAAGTTTCTGGCATTTGAACAAACCTTCAAAAATTCCCTCACTGGCCTGCCCATGGGTGGCGGCAAGGGTGGTTCGAACTTTAATCCAAAGGGTAAGTCTGATAATGAAATCATGCGATTTTGCCAGTCTTTTATGACTGAACTGTATCGTCACGTAGGAGAAGACACAGACGTTCCCGCAGGTGATATTGGTGTAGGTGCTCGCGAAATTGGTTACATGTTTGGTCAGTACAAACGCATAACCAACAGGTTCACAGGTATATTGACAGGTAAGGGACTCGAGTTTGGCGGCAGTCTGGTAAGAACAGAGGCAACCGGATATGGCGCGGTTTACTTCTTGCAAAACATGTTAGAGCACCAGGGTACAAGCATCCTGGGCAAAACTGCCGTTATCTCCGGTTCGGGTAATGTCGCAACTCACGCAGCAGAGAAGATTATTGATTTTGGCGGCAAGGTGTTAACGCTGTCTGACTCCAAAGGTTATATCCATGACCCCGATGGGATTGATCAAAGTAAGCTAGACTGGATCAAAGAACTGAAGAACGTACGTCGCGGCCCCATCTCTGATTACATTATTGAGTACAAAGGTGCTACCTACCACGAAGGCGAGAAACCTTGGGGGGTTGTTTGCGACCTTGCACTTCCTTGTGCAACGCAGAACGAACTGCTTGGTCATCACGCGGCCTTACTCATTAAAAACGGCTGTACTGGTGTTTGCGAAGGCGCGAACATGCCAACCGACCTTGCTGGCATAAAAATCTTCAAGGAAGCAGGTATCTGTTACGCACCAGGTAAAGCGTCCAATGCGGGTGGCGTTGCGGTTTCCGGCCTCGAAATGAGCCAGAACTCAGCCCGTCTGAGCTGGACTGAAGCAGACCTTCAACAACAACTGCGCGACATTATGAAAGGCATCCATGATAGTTGTCTTGAGTATGGCCAAAAGCCAGATGGCACAGTCGATTACGTAAAGGGCGCCAATATCGCCGGTTTCGTCAAGGTTGCCGATGCAATGATCGCGTTCGGTGTCGTTTAAAGCTTCGGTGGTGTTTAAAGCCATGTTATGGCAAATCGAGTGGTCAATGATCAGTCGATTTGCCGAAGACGATAGTGAATCTGACCCACACTCATTCGGTTTGAAAAAGCATCTCGATTGACGTTTTTACTACCCTAATTGTGTTGGACCGTGTTTGGTAGGGGACGGCCAAGGTCTGAATAGCCAATAATCTACTGTACGCATTTTGCGAACCTCTATTCGACCCCAAGCCTATTAGAGTGTGATGGGTGGATCCGCTGACAAGGCGACTTAGATGATCTAAGTCGCCTCGCTCAATCTACATCGGGAAAAACGTCATCTCGCATTCACCAGATGCAATATCGAGAACCGATTTGCACAACACAACTTGCCTTTAACCCTGTGGGTATCGGCAGGTAATTAGATGAAGGTATGACCCTCGGCAGCCACTGATAGCGAAAGCGGTAGCAGCATCAGTGGCGCGACCAAAACTAACAATCTTATTCTCTAACGCCCTACCGTAGTCGCTTTAAAGATCCGCAACCACGAAGTTAACATTAGTGCGGTAGACCGTTCTAATTCCGCCAACTTTCTTCTGGAATTCAGCAAACGCTTTAGATGGAGTTCCGTTTTCCAAAAGTGTTTCTAGATCTTTGGCTCCCGAAAAAGCCATGTGTGTAACATTGCTATCGGCACCACCTTGAATTCGCCATAGACCATAAGCGCCTTTAACTAGACCGGCTTTTTCCTGAGCTTCCATCAATTTTTTATACGCTGCAACGTAAGTCGCCTCATCAGTAACGTTGGTTTGCCAAACAACGTAAGTCGTATCTTTCGTGTAATCACCGCCGGTGTGCAAGGTACGCAGTAGTAGCTGTGATACCGGTTGCGTATGCTCCTTCAGGACAGCCATGAGATTCCCAGCAGCTCTGCACTGCTGCATCTTGCCGAAGGTCTCGGTTATCGATTTTGCGTCGGTGAAATTGAAAATAACAGAGTGGGTAGGAGCTTCAGTTCCATTCCAACTTTCTGCCATTACACGGATAGCAGTAGGCATCGATTTTCGACATTCAGACTGGGCAAAAGCAGACATCGCAGCCACGACACTAGCTTGCTCCGCCGTGGAAAATTGAAATATCGTAGCGAAGGCAGGGACTGTAGCCTCTTGACTATAAGCCGAAGTAGTCTGTAGCCCGACGATTAGCAGCAAGGACGAAAGAATTTTCTTCATAGCACTATCCAGATAAATTTTGAAGCACAAAAGTAATCGCACCACAATATCCGGTCAATAATAGTTCGGTTTTGGTTAGGCGTTAGAGGCTTGGTTCTCGGCCACAATCTGTTTTGCGTGAACCCTAAGCGTCAATAGAAATCCCATCTTCATCAGGATGCTAACCCTGGGATGAAACTCACTGAGAGTCGATCCCTCGCCACATTACACACTACTCGCCTTCAATGAATTCAGCGCGCTACAGGCCTTTAGGCAAAGCTACCCCCACCATTCAGATTTTACTTTCGCTTAATCACTTGCCGGCGTCGGCCGTCCCCGTGAAATCGTCAACTGTTGAGGCGTTTGATTGCCGATATAAAGAAACGCTCCTCCGTGATCAAAGGTCAGTATTTGCATGAGCCGGCTGAATCTCTCTGGGTACTGCGAGAATGCTTCATTGAAAAAGCCCAAAGCATGAATTCTCAACTGTGCTGACGCTCCTGCTTTCTGTCGTATCGACTCAATTTCTGCCAAAAATGAGTCGAAATCGTTACCCGTGTAGTCATCGCCTGCAACGAACAAGCCTATTTTCAGTCCAGGCCTATAGAGCCTATCAATAGCCACTCTAATCCCTTCAACAGGGCTACTATTGGAGTACGCATTCCAGTTTGAAAGCTTGGCTTGCACTGCATCAAAGCTACGCTTATCCGCCGGCAACCAATTCTGTTTGCCGGCATACAAAAACTCACCCTGATCGCTGAGGATCTGAAAACCCTTTAGCCGGGGATAGTTCCGCAGTATCTCCAAGACTTTACTCATTACTCGTGGCCATATTTTTTTCATACTGCCGGAAGTATCGATCACGAAAACCAGATAATCCGAATCAACCGGTATCCCGTAGCTTCGACTCGGCGGGCCCTCGTTTTCAACGCCTGTATCGAGTAATTTTTGTTTTAACTCGAGCTCAAGGGAATCTGCCGCCGCACTGACCAATAGCAACTCTTTTTTTAACACTGCTATGGACGTATCAGCGGCACCCTCTTTACGACTAGCACTATCTTGACTCGTGACGAGTACGCTGAGCGCGGCTCGCATCGATACGAAATCTAATTCCAACAAGCTATTACCAGAGTTTAAACTTTTGACTTGATTTCTCATCTCGCCAATTTTTTGATAAACCTCACTGTCGCCTTTTGCTTCGTACTCGCCGACTGGAAGAATCAGTACTAGCAGGACAATCGCGCCAAACCCACAGGCGATGACATCTAAGAACGCGACAATTGAAACAGGGGTAGTGAACTTCTTCTTCACTTCAATAACCAATCAACAGCTGGCGTGAGTAATTTTCCAGCTGTTACACCAGAAACTATCGAGTAGAATCTTATCGCTTCACTATCGCCATCTAACGGCAATAGAACCACATCGACAGGCACTTCAGACAAACCTTCCGCCATAGCTTCTACGGACTTCATCGCCACTGAGACCCTGCATTCGCTAGTCAGCGTTGAAACTTTTTGTTGCTCCCTGGGACAGCCTTTTAATTTTCCACGACCGTCAACTTTGCCGGGCAGACCATCGGTTATCAGTAAGATTCTAGCGGGCTTCGGAATCAAGCTATTGGCCGCGTCAATCGCTTTTTTCAGATTAGTACCGCGCTTCGGACCGTGTGACACAAGGTCCTCAACAAGCGCATCGTGACGACCATCTTTCTTATCCCAACTGAGAACTTCTTGATCAATCGAATTGCCCTCCAAGTTATAAACCTCTTCGGAATACATCAACAACTTGAACCTAGCATTTCGATCGATAGTCTTGTACGCAAACTGTGCAGAGAGCCTTGCCTGATTCCACTTAGGCGCCGAATTTATGGCAGCTGCGCCGGAAACCTGAATCCTAAAGATCTCGACCAACGACCAATGCAGCATGCTCGCCGACACATCCAATAAAATAACGACCTTATCCAGCCCGCTATAGTTGATCCCATCTAAGGCACCCGCCGCCTTTAAATCAGGTTCACTTCTTGATTCCTGTTCTTGCGTCAACTGTCTGGCTAACTGAACGTCGAACTCCTTCAGCCCTTTCATTCTGGCCAACTCGGTATTCAACGCAGCCTTGACCTTTTGAATATTAGCCTCTTTATCTGTCAGGTACTGACCTCTGACGCGAGCCGCTTCAATCAATTGAATTTTATCCGCCGCCAACGCCTCGAGCTCAACCTCGAGATTGGCCCGATCAGAAGACAACCTCTCAACCTCCGATTGCAGCTTGCCGACTTCAGACGACGCCATCAAATCAAGAACTTCACTATTCACTGCCGGCTGCTCATGTTTAACAATGAGCAAGAGTAGTATTGCCGCTCCGAGACCGCAGCAGAGAACGTCGAGGAACGAAAGACCGACACCATCTTCGCTGACAGCAACTTTTCTTTTGGACATTTAACCGGCGACTCTAATGCGCGTAAGATAACCACCTAATGCTTCACTAATAAATTGTTTCGACCTCACCAGCCGGTCGTAATCCCTGCCCCTGAGACTGGTAGACAGGAACGTCAGAATCAGACTCAACAGAAGAGCGACGAATGTAGAGTTGAAAGCGACGCCTAAATTTAGTGCAACTCCTGCTATATTTCCTGACAAAGCCTGATCAGCATCTGCTAATGCCTGGCCAATGCCGCGAACAGTACCTAAGAAGCCGATTGATGGAATAGCCCAAAGCACAAAATTTACTAACTGAAGCCGTGAATCCAGTATCTCCTCTCGCAGATCATAGAATTCAAATACCACGTTTTTTGCATCTTCAACCGACGCAGTTTTCTCATACCTATCTAAAAATATTCGAACACCTGGCAGAATGTAAGTATTTAGGTCCAGCTGCTCAGCTTCTACTAGCCTTTGATCAATTTCCGCTTTCGTCACTCCAGGTTTCCTAAGGCCCAAAAAATCAATATTGATCAGCTTGATATCCTCATTAAGAACCCTGTAACGATTAAGCAATAGCAACGTACACCATAACGCCAAAATCAAACATAATTCCTGCTCAAGATCTTTCAAAATCAGCCAAACCGTTCTTTGCGGTACTTCACCTAACATTAACGCCTTAGCGATTTCAGCCGCGGCGATTGGGTCAACAATAAAAACGTATGCGGTATGTACAACAAAACTCGCGACGATTAGGAACACAACATCGACAAATATTGGATGATCCCGGAATAACTTTCCCGCTTTTTTCAGACTCAATTTCTCAACTCCTAAATATCATCCGGCAAGGCGACTTGTGCCATTGACGACAGTTTTTGCCTCAGCAACAACTCTGAATAAGTTTCCGCATTTTTTGCAGCACTACCTGGCTCATTGCTTGAGCCTTGCTCTTTCGGGTTGGTACCCTTACTTTCGCAATGTATCTTCTGGGTTGCGGACAGCGCCGAGCCCTTACAGTCCACATCAACATGGGTTGATTGAGCTGCAGCTTTGCAGCACGAAAAACCACCGACGAACAAAACGACGAAACATAGACACTGCCACCTCATCTTATTGTCCTCACCACCCTGAAACCCAAGTCATCTGCACCGTAGATAGCAGAACCCACAGCTATAGACTCTAACGCTTCGGGAGAAGCGCCTAGGTAGCTGGATCCAAGAGTACGATGTTGAATACCGTAAGCTGCGCCAAAATATTCTGTATTTTCGACAGCCGCGTCATGGAGCCACTCTCGCACGTTACCCACCAGATCATAAAGATTTAGCGCATTCGGCCTGAATGACTTTACGGGGGACAAGCCTGCATAGTTATCCACATAATGCTGCATGGTAGCCGAAGAATACTGTCCTAACTCGCGCCCTGCGAGATTACCAATCCCTCGAGGTATGTCTAAATATTTTTCACCCCAAGGATACATTTGAATTTTTTCTGGCGATCCTGCCGACATCAACACAACCCACTCACCCAACGTTGGCATCCTGAACCCATTTGAATTTTGATCGAAGGAAATAGTGTTAACACCCCGAACTTCTCCAAATATGTAAAATGGGCGTAACGCCAACTTCTCGCTAAGCCAATTGCAGTATAGCGCCGCATCTTGCCAATTGATCTTATTCTGCGGCAACTGACCTACATCCCCGTCGACATCACCACCACTAAACCTAGCGTACGCTTCAGCTGTTATCACGGTGTCACTAACGTATAGGTCTGGGACATAAGACTGCATCAAAAGCCTCAAGTTATCCGGAACGCCGAATGTCCTACCTTCAAGCTTAAGCAGAGTGACGCCCTCTACCTCCTCAATATCAGGCGACTCCACAAACAATTTTCTATCTGCCTCGATCAGGCGAAATCTTATATTTCGATCTTCTAGCTTTACAGCAGGTATGAGAAATTCTTCTGTTGCATAACCGGCTTTTTCAGCCGAAATGATGTCACCGGCTGACACCATCAAATCGATCGATGAAACACCTTTCTCAACGCCGTTAAGGATGACCTTTGAGGCCGGAAACACCTCGACATTGACAGTATAACGTTCCTTAGCGAGGACAATTTCCCGCGCAATGTCTTTACCTAACTCAACCTCCAGGTTACCTAAAACGGGTTCAAACCCGCTCTTTCTCACTTGGTACCGATAGTCCCTGAGGGGCATTAAACTCAAACTCAGTGGGGTTTCACCCAAGTACTTGCCATCAATCAGGACCGTTGCTTTAGCTGGCCGTGAGGCTAATGTTACTTGAACACTTTTAGGTTTCAGCGTAATCGTGTCTAGGCGGACCTCACTGCTTTCATCAGCATAGACCTCTAGCACATTGCTAACGTAGCCATCGGCAGCAATGTTAATTGTATGATCACCAACCGCAGCCTTGAATTGATAACGCCCGTCTTCTCCGTTTACTTGGACACTATCCAGGCTCACAGTCGCGTGACTGGGCACTACCGTCAATGCTATCGAGCCTCGCACTTCTTTAAGCTCAACAGCTACTATTTGCTCGAGTCCGCGGCCTAGCACCTCAATGTTTTTCACCAGTTTCTGTATATTGGGGCCGTCTATTTCAACAGCCAGTGCGCCAGCAGGCGCCTCAAACTGGAAGGACCTTGTTTTGGATCGAAGACCCAAAGAAGGGACATGGATTTCAAAGTTTGCTGAACCATCAACTTCGACAATAACAAGGCCTGGCAATGGCTTTAAACTCACTTCAATTACTGAGGTTTCTGCGCTCTTTTCGTAAAGGGCTTTTTCGGCAGTAAATCCGGGACTGCTTATCATGAATTCCGTAGCATCGGAAAAAACGAGGTATTGAGTCTGCAAAGGGATGCCGAAACCCGTTATGAATTCAATGTTGGCTTCCGCCCTGGCCTCTACCGGATAAACTTGAATCTCAACGGGTTTACCGACCAAAATTAAAAATAACGGTAGAGAGATCAAAAGTGTCACGAAAAGCAGGCGCGTATTTTTACGCCTCTGGGCTTTTATTTCAGATAACAGTCCATCGCTCATTGCGTGTTAAATTCCACAAGTTAAATCAACTAACCGCCTTGCGGCACCCGCGGGCACTTCTATTTTAGTCACTAGCTCTTGTCTGCCAACACATCTTACAGACAATCGATAGTTTCCAGGATAAACCCTCAACACCAAATTTTTGAACTCACCTAATCTACCACCAGGCTTTATCAACACTGGGGATATACCATCAGAAATCAGCTCGAGCTCTACTTTCACTGCGAGCGCTGTATATCTTG
>DGOD01000152.1:8566-21447 GCA_002389265.1 Gammaproteobacteria bacterium UBA4475 | reverse complement strand
ACAGGGGTAAGGGATCTACCACTTCAATCGCATCTTATAGAATCGTCCAGGAGGCCTAGATGAGTATAATGAGTTACGAACAACAGCTGCCGACACTGAGTTCTGGTAGTTTGCAAGGCTATTTGGATTCAGTTCAGCGTATTCCTGTCCTGAGCAAGGAAGAAGAGCGGTCGCTGTTCGCCGATTTCCAGCAAAATGATGACCTCCAGGCTGCTCGCACCTTGGTGCTCTCGCATCTGCGCTACGTGGCTTACATTGCGCGTTCGTATACGGGTTACGGCCTGCCCCTGGAAGACCTGATTCAGCAAGGTAATGTGGGTTTGATGAAATCGGTGAAGAAATTCAGTCTCGATCACGACGTACGTCTGGTGTCATTCGCGGTTCATTGGATCAAGGCTGAGATTCATGAATATATCCTGAAGAACTGGAAAATTGTCAAGGTGGCAACCACCAAGGCCCAGCGCAAGTTGTTCTTTAACCTTCGCAAAGCGAAAAATCGTCTGGGTTGGTTCAACCCTGCCGAAGTACAACAGGTTGCAGCAGATCTTGGCGTGAAACCCGAGGAAGTGCTGGAGATGGAGAATCGTCTCGGCAGTTTCGATGAGAGCTTTGAGATGTCAGTCAGCGGCGATGATGACATGCCCGCGGGGCCGGTCACCTACCTCAGTCATGGCGAAAGTATGGATCCCGCCTGGGTGGCTGAGGATGATGAGCTAAAAAGCCTCAATACAGCAGGGCTAACCCATGCGCTGCACGCGTTGGATGAGCGCTCGAGAGATATCGTGGAAAGTCGCTGGTTGGCTGATAATAAGGCCGGCCTGAAAGAGCTGGCAGAAAAATACGGTGTTTCAATGGAACGAATTCGACAGATTGAAGTGCGTGCTTTCGAGAAGATGCAAACGCATCTGATCGCTACCTGATTCGGGCTGCATGACCTGGCGTTATTGACCGCCGAGATGTTTTGATCGAACATAAAGGCAGCTCTAAGGGCTGCCTTTTTTGTTACTGGGCGTTAGCGGGTGCTATCGAGTGTTACCGAGGCTGTTCCGCAAAGTTCAATGCTAGACGGGCGTTTTAAACCGCCTATCAAAATCTAAGGCCTAAATCCCTGAATTGCTGCAGCCTATTTCTGCGCTATTGTCCTATCAGTCAAACTAATACTTGATTTGCGTGTTCGGATTTTTGATATTGTCCGTTCTGGTACCTGCGTCGACGAGCAAGCCTTAAGGGTTGGGTCTTAGCGTTGGGCTATAGTCACCAATCAAGAGTTAGGGGCGATCACCCGTGTCTGAAGCCGTTGCCGATAAGACGACCAATAAACCGAAGTTAAGCCGATCCACCGCCTGGATCTACGGCTCCGTCAGTCTGCCCCTCGCTATCATAGGTTATCCCCTAAGCGTCTGGATTCCACGCCTGTATTCTACCGAGGTTGGCTTGTCGCTGAGCTTGATTGGCTTGGTTATTTTTTCTGCTGCGATTTTTGATGCCGTCACTGATCCATTGATGGGTTTTCTAAGTGATCGTTTCCAGACCCGCTGGGGTCGCCGTCGACCATGGTTGTTAGTAGGGGTGCCCATCTATGCCGTTGCGGTCTGGATGCTGCTAAATCCCTCTCCTGGGGCGACTGTGTATTACCTGGGGTTCTATTACCTGCTGTTGAGGGCGTCCACCACGATCTTCGGCCTGCCTTATGCTGCGTGGGGGATGGAACTGTCGGCGGATTACCATACACGCACCATGATCCAGTCGGCGCGAGAAAAGTATGTAATGATCGGGCTGATGATGGCCTCCGGCATCGTCTTGCTATCGGAAGAGCTGTGGCACGATAACAGCGCGAGTTTTGTTCTCAGTAACTTTTCATGGGTGATTGTCACATTATTACCGGTAACCGCAATGCTGGTCATCTGGCGTGTGCCAGAAGTGCAGGACTTCAATGCGCCAAAGGTTTCTTTGGTGAATTCATTGAAGAATATGTACAAGAACAAGCTATTTTTCCGCTTGCTGGTCATTGAATTGCTGATTGCCAGCGGCGAAAATTTTCGCAACACGCTGTCCCTGTTCTTTATTCAAGACTATATCGGTGCCGCGAGTGTGGGACGTCTGTATGTCATCTATTTTGGGGTTGGCCTTGCCGCGATTCCCATATGGGATCGTATCGCGACCCGTATGGGTAAGCATCAGGCGCTGGCGGGGGCGATGGTGTTGGTGAGTCTGATATCCATCGCGTGCTTTATGCTCGACTATGGCGATATCACCTTCTTTTATGTGTTGTTTGCTGCCAAGGGTTTTTGTTTCGGTGCCTTCGCCTATATTCCGCGGGCTATGCTCGCCGATGTGGTTGATCTTGATACTATCAGGTCGGGCAGCTCACGCCCGGCAAGCTATTTTGCCATACTCGGATTTATGACCAAATGTGCAGCCTCTGTGGGAGGCTTATCTTTGCCGATTCTGGGACTGGTGGGATACTCTGCAGTGGCGCGGGTGGATAATGGCCCGAGCGAACTGATGTGGCTCGGCATACTGTATGCCATCGTGCCGACCGTACTCTTTATCGTTGCGCTGTATTTGAGCGTGACCTGGCCTTTGAATGCGAAGATGCATTCGCGAGTCGAGAAGTTGGTGCACCGCAAGCAGGCGCGACTGGCAGATAAGACCAGTGCCAAAAATATTTAGTAGCCGTTAAAAAGGAGAAACTGATGACCGAGACGATGATCGCGACAGATCAATCAGTGCTGGACCTGCCCATGTTGGTGAATGACTTAAACCGACTGCTGAGGCTGCGGACGACACCCATTGGCATGAAGATGTTCAAAACGCGGGCTGAGATGGAAGCTGTGCCACGGATTAGACGGCCGAAGGATATCCATACAACGGACCAGATAGTCGGTCAGGCGAGTCGTAATGGTTGGACGGTAGGGATTACCATGGACGACCTGGTGGGTGCTCAGTGCGGTACCGTCATCGGTTTGCATCCGCGAGATGAGCAATGGCTGTCGGGTGATCGTATGCAGGGCGTCTGGTATGCCACGGCTGAAGATGCGGCGGCGCATCAGGCTGAGATGAGCGTCCTGACATACGGCCAATATGAGGCTATGGCGGTCAGCCCGCTAGCCGCTGGCCGACTCAACCCACCGGATATTTGTTTGATTTACGCAACACCGGCGCAGATGATTCTGTTTATCAATGGCTTGCAGTGGACCGGTTATAAGAAGCTCGATTGGGGCTGTGTGGGTGAGTCGTCATGTGCCGATTCATGGGGGCGAGCGTTGAAGACCGGTGAGCCAAGCCTGTCAATTCCCTGTTTTGCGGAACGCCGGTATGGCGGCGTCATGGAAGATGAATTGCTCATGGCAATCCCGCCATCTTACTTGCCGAAGGTAATTGCCGGTTTGGAGGCGTTGTCTAAAAATGGTCTGCGCTATCCCATACCTCAGTATGGGGTCAACAACGACGTGCGTGCGGGCATGGGCGCCAGTTACTGAGCATGGGGTTTGCCGCCGGGTTTAAAAAACGGCGTAGCCGCCATCGATCAGAAAGGTGTCCGCTGAGTGATAGCTGCTGGCATGGCTCATAATATAAACGGCGATGCCGGCAAAATCTTCGGCTTTGCCCCATCGTCTGGTCGGTATGCGTTGCATCACATTGCTGACAAATTTTGGATTGCTCATGGCACCTTGGGTCATGTCTGTTTCAATCCAGCCGGGTAGAATTGAGTTGGCCGTCACCCCGTAGCGGGCGTATTCCACGGCCAAAGCTTTCATCATCGAGACCAGGCCACCTTTGGTTGCCGCGTAATGCTCGCCCCTGGCCTGGCCTGAAATTGCGGCCAGGCTTGCGGTACCGATCAGGCGTCCAAATGCATCACCCTGTTCTGCGCGTTCTCGCATGTGGCGAGCGGCTGCCCTAAACGTGTGGAAGACGCCATGCAGGTTGACGTCGATAATTCGGTGCCACTCTGCATCCGTCATGTCTTCGAAAGCGGTGCCCCGGCCGCCGATGCCTGCATTAGCAAAACAACCATCGACGCGCCCGTGGGTTGCAATGGTCTGCGCGAAACTGGCTTCCACCGCGGCTGCATCAGCCACGTCACATTGAAGCGCAGAAACCTGAGTGCCAAAAGACTTCAAGCGATCGAGTGCGCTGGCATTCTTGGTGGCATTAGTGCCCCAGATACAAACGTCACAACCAGCCGCGGCAAGACCTTCAGCCATGCCGAGACCAATGCCGCCATTGCCGCCGGTAATCAGTGCGACTTTACCTGCCAGGTTAAATAGTTGCTGCGTCATATTTTAAATCCTGTTATTGACTGGCCTGACTCATTGTCGAAAGCCCGAAAACTGAAGTTAAAACTGACGTTCGGGTGCGTCAAGCTAATATTGATGCGGCCGGTGGTACCACAGCAATGCGATGCCCCTAAACCCTAGGTTATTGCCAGTACTGATCTGGCTGAGCATGGGCGGGTGTGGGCCGGTGATGTTGGTGGTGTCAGGGTTGGGTCCCGTCTTGAGACAGTTTCAGGCTAAAAGCGCTGATCTCTCGCTCGGTCTGCTTGTCGCCGCTCGCGATAGCGATGGGTAATCCGAGTTCAAATATGACCCTTGCCGCCGCTCTATCATCGGTTTTTATCAAAGCTTTGCCCAGCAGCTTATAGGCAGCGGTGTAGTTCGGGTCCATATCAATGCAAGCTTGTAAGTGGGGAATCGCTTCAATAAATTGGCGCTGGTTGAAGTAAGCGCTGCCAAGGCCAAAACGCAGTCTTGCGCTGTCGGCGCCGTCCTTCAATAACTTTTCGAGATTGTCCGTCATCGCCATGCTGTTGCTCCAAGGTTACGGTTCTTTTGGGTCGGGTGAGTCACGACAGTGAGTCAGTCGAAACATCCGCCGAATTGCATTGGGGACGCCAGCCCCGATGGGCTGAGCGTCGTCGGTCAGCAATAACAACCTAGGCATCAACACCAGAGAGTCGTTCGACAGAGGTGCAGTCCTTGCTAACCACCCAGTGCTGATTTACCATGCAGGTAAGTCGTCAAATGGGGCTCAGAGATTGTAGTCTACTGGCTTGCAATGAGCGTAACGGTTTTGCCAATTCCAGCCGCGATGGTAGCGCATAACGTCATGAGTCCCTGCGGAGGCTGATGAATGATCGACAGAACATTTTGCTAAGTTGGTCGATAGTTTCCGCTGAAAATCAGAATAAAACTTCGAGTTGACTCAGGTCAAGATGCGAAGTACGACAGCCCGTGATGCTACCAATTCGTATCAAGTCAAATACAGGATAAGAGGATTAACTCAATGTCGCACATTAATCTGGTGTTCTTTAAAACCCCTATGACCGGCACAACAGCGCTGCAGCGCGTCTGCCTGTTAGTGGGCTTGCTGATGCTGAATGCCTGCGCAATATCGCCTCGGAGTGAATCGGCGAAAGATGTTGATTTTTCGCAATACCAATCCTTCGCCTGGGCTCCGAAAGAGGTGCAAGAGGTTGAGGACCCCATACTCGATAGCGCCATTATGGACGAGCGTGTTAAGGCAGCGGTACTCAGCGCATTGGTGGGTCGCGGCTACGTCGAGGATAACGATAATCCGGATATGTTGGTGACCTATCACACCACCAGCAAGGATAGAATTCGTGCAATAGGTTATGGGATCGGTCTCGGCTATCGCAATTATGATTCATACTGGCGTCGCTCGATCCAATTCGCGACGCCCGATGTGGAAACCTATGAGGAAGCCGTGCTGATCATTGATCTTGTCGACAGAACTCAGGATCGATTGATATGGCGTGGTTGGCGTTCGGTGGCCCTGACCCAGAAGAATTTTTCAGAGGAAAATGTCATCCGTATGGTAGATAAAATCATTGTCGGTTTCCCGCCGCAATAAGTTGATTCTGACTTTTTCGAACCCCGCTTCAGCGGGGTTTTTTTTTGATCTGAATCAGGGGCGTGAGACTCATAAGCTTGATAATAGGCGTTCCCAAAAAGCGCATAAAAATCATCTCAAGGAGAATGTTTCATGGCTAATAGCATACAAAAGTCCGTGTCTAAAAAAGCTGTAGAGCCGCAGTCAACTCGTCGTTATCCAGCCTCTCTGGATATGTTTGACCGTTTATTTGATGAAGATTTTCCGACTTTATGGTCGAGAAAATTGCTGCCCTTTCGCGAGCTGATGCAGTTCGAAAACAAGTTGCCAACCGTTGATGTGGTCGAGCGCGATGATCAAATTATTGTGCGGGCTGAAATTCCGGGTGTCGATAAAAAAGATCTTGAGGTCACCATGTCGAACCATTCCCTGACGATCAAGGGTGAGAAGAGCAAGGTTGAAGTGGATGATAGGGATGACTATTACCGCAAGGAAATTGTCGAAGGCAAATTTTCGCGAACGATTTCACTACCTGCAGCGGCCGGTGCAGAAGTCGTGTCTGCTAAATTCAAGAATGGTTTGCTGGAAGTCGTCGTTAAGAAGTCGGAACAGGAAAAACGTCATCAGATCAAAATCGACTAAAGATTTTCATCTGACCTGCTGAACTGTAAATCGGCCAACTACAAGCTCGCCTTGATGATAAGGCCGGCTTGTGGTTGGCCGACTGGCGAAAAACCTCTGCGCTGTATGATGTGGCTGATTAGCTAGGCAAAACGAGGATGTCGTATTGACGTTGATGCCGCTGGTCTGTCATGTTGGTGGTTGGCCTCAACAAAGAAATCAATCATGTCACGCCTTACTCGACGCAGTTATGCCGACTTCAGCGATGAAGAAAAAGTACTTTTCGATAAAATTGCAAAAGGTCGTCAAGGTGTGACCGATGGTCATATCGGCGGGCCGTTTGATATCTGGGTGTTGAGCCCGGAGATGGGTGACCGGTTGAATGGTTTGGGCGGTATGTTTCGGTTTCGAACAGCCGTGGACCGCCGCTATATCGAGCTGGCGATTCTCATGATCGGAGCGGATTGGCAAGCTCAGTTTGAATGGTATGCACACGAACCCATGGCTCGTCAGGCGGGTCTTCCGGATAATGTCATTGCGTCTATAAAGGCTGGGCAGATGCCGGCGTTTGATGACAGGGGTGATCGATTGACCTATGCGGTATGCCATGAATTGCTGACTCAGCGCCAAGTGAGTGCCGCCACCTTTGCTGCAGCGGTGGAATTTTTTGGTGAGCGAGGGGTCGCCGAAATTATTAACGTCGCGGGTTTCTACACCATGGTCTGTATGTCACTGAATACCTTTGAGGTGGATTTACCTGCAGGCGCCGAATATCCGTTTCCGCGCAATCAGTAGCCACTACTGCAGCGTGCCAGCCCATTTTATTACCAGATAGTTGCCAGGATAGTGGCTAGGCATTTATCAGATCGCGGGGCTCGAATACCTCAGGCTTTAGCGAGCGTAGGTGGCGCCGCCGTCACAGGTAATAACCTCGCCGACGGTATAGGCTCCAGCACGGGAGCTCAGAAAAATGGCTAACCCGGCGATATCTTCCATGGTGCCTACTCGGCCACGGGGATTGCTTCTGCCGACAGTACGCCAGTCGATATCCGTATCGCCGCCGCCGCCAACACCGGTGCTGAGCATCCAGGTAGGGAAGGGGCCGGGAGCGATGGCATTACAGATGATATGTTCTTTCGTTAGATGCGCCGCCAGAACCCGAGTCAGGTGATGTACTGCGGCCTTGGATGGGCCGTAAGAAAAGGTCTCGAAGGCTGGGGTTTTCAGGCCGTCAACAGAGCCAATATTGATGACTCGGGCGGGGTCCTCAGCATTGCCTGACGTGCGCAGCAGGGGCAGCAACTTTTGAGTCAGGAAAAATACCCCCTTGACGTTCGTGTCCATCACCTTGTCCCAGCCAACCTCAGGAAAGTCGTCCAGGCTTGCGCCCCAGGAGACACCGGCGTTATTCACCAGAATATCGAGTTGTGATTCGCGGCTGGCAAGATCATTAGCGAAGGCTTGAATACTGTCGACCTCTGCCAGATTCGCGGGCATTGAAATGCACTCACCACCAAACTGCGCCATCAGGCGTTTAGCCGTGGCATCGCAGACATCAGCCTTGCGTGAGCTGATATAAACCTTAGCACCATGGGCTAAAAATCCTGCGGCGATCATCTCGCCGATGCCCCGTGAACCGCCGGTGACTAAGGCAACCTTGCCCTTGATAGAAAATAAATCCTGCATAAGCCGATACCTGTTGATTGAAACAAAAGACCTATTAAACCAAATGGCAGGCTCCAAAGGCACAGTCAATGTGGGATATTTGACGGTGGTTATTAGGTTTTTCTCAGCGCCGCGCGGAGTCAGCCACTGACTGCTGGCTGTATCGCTGCCGCCAGGTAGACCAACCATAAGCGATGATCAGAATATAAATCAAAAATAGCAACGCCGTGAAATACAAGGCGCGGTCCAGATACAGATAAATCGAGACGCTATCAATCAGCAGCCAGTAGGCCCAGTTCTCGAGAACCTTTTGGGTCACCATGTAGGTGGTGACAATGCTGGCCCAGGTAGTGAAAGCGTCGAGGTAAGGTAGTTGAGCGTCGGTGTAGTGACTCAAGAGCAACCCGGAAATACCGCTCAGCAGCAATACGCAGGAAACTACCAGGCCATGACGCAGCCATGACCAACGTTGGATCGCCAGTCGTGGTTTGTTGTCAGTCTCCTGGCGCCACTGCTGCCAGCCGTAGACCGCCATTGCCAGATAGAATATCTGCAGTGCTGATTCCATATAAAGTCGGACCTGCCAAAACAGATAGAGAAATATCAGCGTTGAGAAAAACGCGGCATGCCAACAGTAATCATTCTCCTTAACCGCCAGCAGCAAATAAGCCACAGCCAGAACCACTGCCAGGAGTTCAAGGCCACTGTTTTGCAGAAATTGATCTAACAGGGTTTGAAGCATTTATAGATCCTTTAAACCCTGCAAATCGCCAGCCAGAAACTTGATCACTAACACGCCCTTACCCCACTGTTGCCAGCTATGACGAATTTCAATTTTCAGTAGATCCATGATGGCATCGAACTCACCAAACAACTGAGTGCTCAAATCATTACGCCTAACAGTGATGTCAGGATAGGCACTGATTCGCTGAATAAAGTCTGCGACGGCAGGAATGTAGTCATCGGTAAGCGGGTATAGGCTGATATCGACGGACGTCAACAGGTGTGCTGAATCAGTCATAATTCGTACTCAGCGCTGACACCAATCATTCGGGGTTCGCCGTATTGGACATAGGATTCGGTGATATACCCCTTACGTGGATCGTTACCAAAGCTGCCAAAGCCACGAATTGTGTAATCTTTGTTGGTTAGGTTGCGGCCCCAAAAACTCAATTTCCAGCGCGCTTGAACGTAGCTGATATTGGTATTTAACAGGGTGTAAGCTGTGCTTGTTAAACTGTGTCTATCAGAAAAATAGAATTCGTCTTTGCCATCAATAGAAACACTGGTGTGCCAGTGACCTATGTCGATATTGGCGCCGAGGTTATAGGTATAGGCTGGCGCCTGAGCCTGATCGCGTCCCGCCAGATTTTCTCCTGCCTCGTTAACGAACTCATCGAAGCGGGCTTGCAATAGACCGATATTCGCGAACAGGGTGAGGTTTTCGTGGGTTAGCCAGCGGCTTTCCAGCTCGAAGCCGCGGTTCGTGCCGCGTGCGGCATTCCCCAGATATTCGACAAACTCAGTGCTATTGTTAGCTCGGACTCGTAGTTGCGAGCTTTTGACCTGCTGGTCTCGACGTTGATCATAGAAGACCGCCGCTTTGAGTTGCAGGGTGTCGTCTGCAAGACTCAGTTTCGCGCCCAGTTCCAGCTCAACCAAATATTCTGCATCGAACTGGCGCAGATCTGCATCAAGGGAGCCGTCAGTATTGAAACCACCGGCCTTGTAGCCTCGAGACAAACTCGCATAGAGCATTTTGCCATCATTCGGAAAGTATTGCAGGGCTATGCGCCCGCCCCAAAAGTTTTCCTTCGGGTTAAACGCCACCGCTTGAGAATCATTATAGCTGGCGTCTCGTTGTTCCAATCTCAAACCCGTACTGAATTGCCACTGGTCGGTGATGGTGGTATCCAATTGGGTAAATATAGCCAGGTTAGTGAAGTCAAATTCACTGTTGAAGTCTGAGTCGTAGGTATAGATCCGAGTCAGATCTTCACGGGTTTGCAAGGCGTAGATACCCACCAGCCAGTCAGTGCTTAATGAACCGGTTTTGATCGGCTGATTCGAGATGACTCGCGCCTCAAGGTTCAACGTGTCCCGCTGACGAAGATAATCGTCGAAGGCGCTGTAGCCGTCAGGATGGATGCCAGCAAAGGTCCAGTCTTCGTCATAACCATACTCGCTGTCGGTATTCCCCAGGCTGGCGAGTAATTGCAGGTCCACAGACGCCAGGTGCAGGGTGCTGTCTAGTGCCAGCGACGTGGATTCCTGACGATCATGGCCCGGCTGATCAGACAAGGTGGTGCGAGAGTTGTCCAATGTGAAGGCGTCATAGCCATTGTCGACGTTGGTGTTCGCCAGAGTCAGGAGGGCCTCCCAGATGAGATCTGCACCCGGCGCGGAGATCAGCTGCAATTTGCCGCGCAAACTGGTTTCGTCTCGCTGATTAACATCGTCGCGGTTGAGAAAGCTGTTGGTATAGTAGCCATCGCTCTGATGGGTCTCTGCAGCCAGGCGAAAACTGCTGAGTGCAGTGATGGGCCCTGTGGTCGTCAAGCCCAGGGTGCGATGGCCGTAGTCGCCGACATTGGCTTTCAGGCTAGTGGCGTATTCCGGTTCCGGGTTTCGGGTTGTAATGTTGATTAAGCCAGCTAAGGCATTGGCGCCATATCGCGTGCCCTGGGGGCCACGCAGCACCTCGATCTGGTCAACGTCCATCATGGTCGCGATAGAGCCTGCGCCGCTGTAGTCGACGTTATCTATCAGCAAGCCTACCGATGGATTGATGGGCTCAATGAATTGGCTGCGCTCGCCGATACCACGGATTTGGAAAAAACGGCTGCGCCCCGTACCCCCAGAGACATTGAAGTTGGGAATGCTATTGATGATCTCTTCGAAATGTTGGGCGGCCCTTTGGCTGACCACGGCGCTTGATATGACGGTGATGCTGGTGGCTAACTGAGCGTCATTGAGGTCCCGATAGTCAGCCATAACCACGACTTCCTCAAGCTCAGCGCTGAGCGCAGGCGCCGCAACGATGCTGCAACAACCGAGCAGCAACAGACCGCTGAGCAGGCGTGGTCCATAGGACCCGATGGGTATTGGGGTGTTGTTAGTTGTGTTTGGCATGAGTCTCTCTCGTCGTAAAGTAAGAGACCCGGTATCAATAAGACGTGTGATGAGATGTATTGCGCACCTTTTCCTACGCCGGTATTAACCGGATCAGGTTCTAGGGTTTACCGCTAAAGCGGATTCTCAGGCAATGCCACCCCTAAGGACGTAAGCAGTATACGCAGATTTTGTGACTGAGTCAGCGTTAATTGGCGTCATGAGTTAACTCGACATGTCAGGTCAAGCGGGTCAAGGCCACAGGCCAGAACGGCCGGGGTGCTTAGTTAATTATTGACGTCTGATGAGCGGACCTGTGCATAGCCGAGTACATAGCGGCGCGCATGGCTGAATGAGTGCGGCTCATGGCTCATGCTAGCTTGGGTAGTGCTTGCCAGTGCAGCGTGGCTTGTTGATAGGCGTAAGCCAGCTGCAGCACGCTGAAATCGGCATGTGGACGACCGACAATTTGCACACCCACGGGTAGGCCTTGTGGCGTAAAACCGCAGGGAACCGAGATACAGGGCAGGCCGATTGAAGACAGATAGTAACAAGACTTCATCCAGTCGATATAAGTCTCCATCGGCACACCTTCAATATCAGTGGGGTATTCAACGGCGGCACTGAAAGGCGTGACCTGGCACACGGGTAAAACCAAAAATTCAACCTCGTGCATTAAGGTGCTAACCCGCTGGAACAGACGCGTCCGCATTTGTTCGGCGGTGGCGATGTTGGCGCCAGTTAAGGCGAGTCCCTGCTCGATATTCCAGATCAAGCTGGCCTTATACAGATCGCGATGCTGTTTGAGGCGCGGGCCGTGAGCGGCGGCCATGGACCAGGCGCGCAAGGTTTTGAAGATGTTATCCGCATCGGCGAAATCCGGGCAGGTCTCATCCAAGCGACAGCCCAGAGACTCAAATACACCGGCGCTGTTGTTGATGACCTCGCTGACCTCGCGAGCTATGGGTATCTGGCCGGCAAAATCAGGGCTGAAGCCGATCCTTGCGCCCGTAAAATCCCGTTTTAGGGGCTCTAAAAAATCTGTGCCAGGGGCGTTCAAGGCAATAGGTACCCGCGAGTCTGGTCCGGCGATCGCCGCCATAAACAAGGCGCAGTCTTCCACCGTGCGCGCCATGGGACCAACGACAGGGACGTTGAACCAGGCCATATCGCTGGGGTAAGTGGGTACTCGACCCGGAGAGGGACGGAACCCGACCACATTACAAAAGCTTGCAGGGTTACGCAGCGATCCCCCCATGTCACTGCCGTCGGCGAGGGCGACGAGGCGTGCGGCCAATGCCGCGGCGGCGCCGCCTGAGCTGCCGCCTGGGGTCTTGGTGAGATCATAAGGATTCAAGGTGGTGCCGAAGACTTCATTAAAGGTCTGCGAGCCAGCGCCAAATTCCGGCGTATTGGTTTTGCCGAGGGTGACTGCGCCGGCATTCAGCATGCGCTGCACAATCAAGGCGTTGTGCTTGGGGATATTGTCGGCAAATAACCGCGAGCCAAAGGTCGTACGAATGCCCTGAGTCTCGGCGAGATCCTTGTGCGCCACCGGCAGACCAGCCAGTAGGCCGGGATCTTGACCGCGGGCGATTTGCTGGTCGATCCGCCGGGCAATTTGC
>DGOD01000152.1:0-8490 GCA_002389265.1 Gammaproteobacteria bacterium UBA4475 | reverse complement strand
CAACTCCAGCGCCGAAATATGTTTCTGGGCTAGCAGGCTACGCAGTGTCACCGCACTGTAGGAATGGAGCTCCGAGCCCCCGTCAGCGTCGCTATCTGTTACAGAGGGTTGCCGGGTTTCCATACTCACTTGTCGCTTCAATCATGATGCTCAAGCATAGCACTAAACCAGAGGCGCAGATCCAGGCGAGCCAAACATTCGGCGAGGCCGATAGAGTCAGCGCCGGGGTTGTTGCGCCGTGGCCGCCCCGAGATCGCGGGTCACTCGAATAAACAGCCCAAGGCTGCCAATCGTCAATACGCCAGCCAGCAAAAAGGCCGCGCCGGGAAAGTAAACCGGCGCTTGGTCCGAGGTAAACAAGCCAAATGTCTGGGTCATTAAGATGGGACTGATAATGGAGGTCAGGCTCATCATGCTAGACAGGCCGCCCTGCAATTCTCCTTGCTGAGATGCCCCCACCTGGCTTGAGGCAATACCCTGCATGGCAGGCCCTGCCAGAGCCCCGAGGGCCCCAGTCAACATGACCATATAAATCATCCAAGGTGAGTTAACGGCCGCATAACCCATAAAGGCCGCGATAGTAAACAACATGCCGATGATGCCGGCGAATCGCAGGCCCGTCCGCGGTAGCACCCAGCGAATTAAAAATCCCTGCACGGCGACCATACAAATGCCGATAAAACCCAGGGAGTAGCCGATTTCTTTCGGTGACCAGTTGAATTTCTCAATGGTGAAAAAGCTCCAAGTGGCGGGCAAAACATGGTGCCCCATGTTGTAAAGAAACATCACGCCGATAATGCCAATCACCACCGGGAAATGGCGCATCTGTGCCAGAGTGCCGAGTGGATTGGCTCGAGTGATGTCAAACCGGCGGCGGTTTTCCGGTTGCAGTGATTCTTTGAGGACCAGATAGCCGAATAGCATGTTCGCAAATGACAAGACGGCAGCCGCGATAAACGGCATGCGTGGGCCGTACTCGCCGAGAAAGCCGCCGATCACTGGACCAATAACAAAGCCCATGCCAAATGCCGCGCCCATCAAACCGAAATTCTGAGCCCGCTGATCCTCAGGGGTGACGTCAGCGATATAGGCATTACAGGTGCTCATGGTTGAGGCACCGATACCGGAGATAACCCGGCCAATAAACAGCACCGTCAGGGACCCGGCGATACCCATAATCAAATAGTTGACGCACATCACAAACAAAGAGAACAATAATACTGGCCGGCGGCCGAAATGGTCCGACAGGTTGCCAATGATCGGTGAGAAGAAAAACTGAGTGACGGCAAAACAGAACATCAGTAGGCCGCCGTAGCGGGCCGAAGACGACAAGTCGCCACCTGAGACTTCCATCAATAGCCCCGGCAGAACCGGCATGATAATGCCGAACCCGATAGCATCCAGGAGCGCAGTAATAAAGATAAATAGCAGGGCATAACGATTCATGTGAGCTACTCGTTCGAGGCTGTGTCCGTGATGAACAGACCGATTACAAATTGCGCTTGAAGAGGCTGAACAACCGTTCCCAATGGCGCTCGGCTGCGGGCTTGGCATAAATATCGCCTCGCTGAGGAAAGACAAAGCCATGATGGGTTCCCGGGTACCATTCAATTCGATAGTTAATGCTCTTGGTCGCAAGGTGGGCATCAAGTGCTGCTATCATCGCCGGGGGTGCCCAGTCATCGGTCTCGGCGCAGCCGAAATAAATTTCGCCTTGGATCTGGTCGGCGGTGAGGTGGGGGGAATCAGCTGCGTCGGTCATCAATCGAACGCCATGAATCGAGGCGCTGGCCCGCACGCGAGCCGAGAGTTGGGCCGCGGCGGCAAACACGAACGAGCCGCTCATGCAGTAGCCGATCACAGCACAATAGCCAGGTCGTGCATGCTGGTCGCAATCGGCATGGGACAGCAGCGCGCGACAATCATCAACGACCATGGCGTTGCTGAGACTGTTCATATGGCCGAACATGACTTCTCGACTATTCGGGGTTCCATCGATGACGAACTCGCGCACGCGGCGATAGTACAGGTTGGGTAACATGACATAGTAGCCAGCTGTGGCAATCCGCCGAGCCATATCATGTAGTTCTTCACGTTTGCCTGGTGCATCCATCAGAAACAGGACTATCGGGTGAGGTCCCTGCTCGTCGGGACAGACGATAAAGGTATTCATTGCGCCGTCGGAGGTCTCGATGTCCGCGTGTGTTTCAATCATGGGTGGCCCTAATTCCTGAAAATGATAGATGTTCCTGAGTATGGCGGCATTTGCCAGTTTTGGCTATGCAGCCGATGTCAGGAAATCTAACCATTGGCATTGATCCGCAGGTCGAGAGGCCGCCGAGCATGACGGAAACGACAATTTCTAGTAGCATGGCGGCTCGTCATAAAACACAGCAAGAGCATACGACATCATGGGTGAACGAATCTCGATTGGAAATCTGGCCATTGAAAAGGTCTTACATGACCTGGTAAATGAGGAAATCATACCGGGTACCGGTGTTGATCCGGCCACGTTCTGGCTAGGATTCGAGCAGATTCTGGCGACGCTCGTGCCCCGTAACCGCGAGCTCTTGGCGGTGCGAGATGACTTTCAGGCCAGGATCGACCAATGGCATCAAGCCAATAGCGCCAGGCCCCATGATGCGGCTGCCTATCTACAATTTCTGAAAGAGATCGGTTATCTGCTGGAGGAAGGCGATGATTTTGCCATTGAGACTGACAACGTCGATGCAGAAATCGCCCTGTTGGCCGGACCGCAACTGGTAGTGCCCGTTATGAATGCCCGCTACGCCCTGAATGCGGCCAATGCTCGTTGGGGTAGCCTGTATGATGCGCTCTACGGGACTGATGTGATTCCGGAAGCCGCGGGGGCCGAGAAGGGTCGCGGCTATAATCCGGTACGTGGCGCCCAGGTCATTGAATATGCCGCTAATTTCCTTAATGACCACTTGCCGTTGGCGGCGGGTCGATATCAAGACGTGAGCCAATACCAGGTGGTGTCAGGTGACCTGGTCATCACGCTCGAGGATGGCACGACTTCGGGTCTGGCGGAGCCCTCGCAGTTCGCCGGTTATCTCGGCGAGCCGACGGATCCTAGCGGCATTCTGCTGAAGCACCATGGTTTGCATCTCGAGATACAGGTCGATCGCAATGACACCATTGGCAAGACCGACAAGGCAGGTGTTAAAGATATCCTGATGGAGTCTGCGATCTCGACCATCCAGGACTGTGAGGACTCAGTTGCCGCCGTAGATGCCGAAGACAAGTGTTTGGTATACCGTAATTGGCTGGGTTTGATGAAAGGTGATTTGGCCGAAGAGTTTGCCAAGGGCGATACCGTAGTCCGTCGCGAATTGAACCCAGACCGAGTCTATGCCGCGCCTATGGGTGGCGAGCTCGTGCTACACGGTCGAAGCTTATTGCTGGTGCGCAATGTCGGTCACCTGATGACGACCGATGCCGTGCTTTACCAGGGCGAAGAAATACCAGAGGGTATTATGGACGGTCTGGTGACGAGCCTCGCTGCCATGCATGATGTGCTGGGAACTGGGTCGCTAAGGAACTCGCGTTGTGGCAGCGTTTACATAGTTAAACCCAAAATGCACGGACCTGCTGAGGTGGCGTTTACCGTCGATCTGTTTAGTCAGATCGAGGGGGTGCTTGGATTGCCCCATAACACCTTGAAAGTCGGCATCATGGATGAAGAACGACGCACAACCTTGAATCTGAAAGCCTGTATTCGTGCCGCCAAAGAGCGCGTGATCTTCATCAACACCGGCTTTTTGGATCGGACCGGCGATGAAATCCACACCAGTATGGAAGCCGGCGCGATGGTCAAGAAAACACTGATGAAGCAGCAGCCCTGGATTCAAGCCTATGAAGACTGGAACGTCGATGTGGGCCTGCAAGCGGGCCTGCAGGGCAAGGCGCAGATCGGTAAGGGCATGTGGGCAATGCCCGATGAGATGGCCGAGATGATGACCGCAAAAATCGGTCACCCACTGGCAGGCGCTAATACAGCTTGGGTGCCGTCACCCACAGCCGCATCGCTGCATGTCATGCACTACCATATGGTGAATGTCTGGTCTCGTCAGGACGAACTCAAGGCCAGGGCGAAGGCCAGTCTGGAAAATTTGTTAACGATTCCGGTGCTGGCGGGTACCAATCTCTCGAGCCAGGAAGTTCAAGCAGAGCTCGATAACAATGCACAGGGTATTCTGGGCTATGTGGTCCGCTGGATCGACCAGGGCGTGGGCTGTTCGAAGGTCCCGGATATCAATAACGTGGGTCTGATGGAAGACCGGGCGACTTTGCGCATTTCAAGCCAGCATATCGCGAATTGGCTGCGTCATGGTGTCTGCAGTGAAGCCCAAGTGACGGAGACCCTAAAACGCATGGCGGCGGTGGTGGATGGCCAGAATGCCGGTGACAGCCTATATCGGCCTATGGCCCCAGCGTTTGATCAGAGTGTTGCCTTCCAGGCGGCTTGCGATTTGGTATTCAAAGGCGTTGCACAGCCCAATGGTTATACCGAACCCGTCTTGCATGCGCGGCGCCGTGAGGCGAAACGATTACATGGTTGAAAATGCCTGAGTGAGGCGTTAGATCATGTGATATGCATTTAATATCGTCTGATCTAATGTCTGCTAGATTTGAGCGCGACTCTTGTTATAGGCTATGTGGCAGGAGCCCGCACTCTG
This sequence comes from Gammaproteobacteria bacterium UBA4475, assembly GCA_002389265.1. Taxonomy (GTDB): domain Bacteria; phylum Pseudomonadota; class Gammaproteobacteria; order Pseudomonadales; family Azotimanducaceae; genus UBA4582. The sequence goes on along the minus strand of DGOD01000152.1, from coordinate 3,790 downwards.
TTGTGGTGACGTTGCGTTACAAGCAAAGGGATAAATTGCCAAGGCGGCAAGCTGAAAATGCCGTAAAGCGTGCGGGATGTGTGGTATCAATGTCTGCTCGCAGGATGTTTAGTCCGCAGCAGAAAGGATGGGTTCATGTCTAATGCCCATGTCTAATGCCCATGTCTAAACTCATGCCTAAACTCATGTCTCAACCCAAGTACAGAATACTGATCATTGAGGACGAAGCCTTGGTGGTCCACGAACTGCGGGGGCGCCTAGATCGTATGGGTTTCGATGTGGTTGGGGTGGCGAGCGGTAGCGAAGCCGTAGCGCTGGCCCGTGAGACACTGCCTGATTTGCTGCTGACTGATATTCACTTAAAAAATGCGGCAGACGGTATTGATGTGGCGCTGGCCATCCAGCGTGAGCGGCGAGTCCCCGTCGTGTTTCTGACGGCGTACTCTGATGAGGAAACCGTATCTCGGGCAAAAGCAGTGACGCCCTATGGCTTTATTATTAAGCCTGTTGATTATCGTGAGCTACAAATAGCCATTGACCTGGCGCTGTACAACTTCAATATCGAACAAGAACTCCGTGAAACTCAACAATTACTCCAAAATGCGCTGGCCTGCATTGGCAATGCCTTGGTGTTTTTGGATGAGACCGGTTTGGTCAGCAATCTGAATTCCGATGCCCAGCGGCTGCTTGGAACCGAGCACGAACAGGTCATTGGCCAGCGCTGGCACGATGTGCTTGCGCTCAAAACCGGCTCGTCAGTGTTTCTGCGGATAGAATCTGCCTTGAAGAGCAGTGAGGTTAGCAAGCTCTCTGCCTTTATTCTGAACTCAGCCACCGGTCTCTCGCATTTGGTGGATGGCGTTGTCGGCCCGATGTTGCCTGGTGCTGTGCTGATTTTGCGTGAGTTGTCGGGGTTGGCCCATCCCTTAGAGTCCTTGCCGACCAACCAGCCGTTGCGATCCAAGCTGGGTTCCGAGTCTCTCGGGGTGGCTGAATCGGCCATGTGTCAGTTGGCTATCGGGGTTCGCAGATCGTCCGGGCAAGGCGGTCAGAGTTCTGCCGTTGATGGGAAGCTATTGCAGGTCTTAGCGCAACGCTTGGACCGAGTCTTGCGGGCCACTGATCTGGTAAGTGCCTTAGGCGATGATCAATTGTCTGTAAGCTTGCCTCATACCAGCCTGGAAGCCGGAAAAAAAATTGCCCAGATGGTGTTGAAAGCGCTTAAGGGGATACCTTTGGATCATGATAATTTGCAATTCTCGATTGGTCTGGCGCAGACCGATGCGGGGGAGCAGCAGCCCTTCGAGTTGTTTCGACGGGCCAATTGGGCGCTTAATGTCGCCCAGGAATCTGGTGGCGACCGTGTTATTGTCTGGAACGATGCCTCTGATAACAAGGCGTCGACCCATGGGAGTCAGAGTCTCAGGCGCCGGGAATATGACAATGTCGTATTGCTCTGGAATGTCATGAGTCTGGTGATGAAAGCGGGCAGCGCGAAAGAGATGAGCGATATGCTCTGTCGACACCTTCTGGAATCCTTTGACTTGGTTCATGCATCGGTCTTGATGCAACAGGCTGAGAGTCTGGAGGCCCTAGGTGGCGCCTTGTCAGGTGGCGAGTTTACTGGCATCAAAGATCTTGAGTTAACGGCTAAGGATTTTGAGCGCATTAACAATGCGTGGTCGAAAGCAATCGTCGTCAATTTCAATAACAGCTATGTGTTGCCAGTTGCGGCAGGTTTTAGCTTGTATCTGCAAGCCAAGTTACCCTTAGATACGGCAGGAATAGATTTTTTGCGGACATTACTCCGTTATTTTGCGACGGGACTGACGAATTTTGATCGCATTGTCGAGGTCAGAGGGGGGGACGATGCCGAGACCTTGGTTTATCAGTCCGCGCAGATGCGCAGTGTCCTGGATAGCTGCCGGCTGGTGGCACCAACGGACGCTACGGTATTGATCACTGGCGAGTCAGGCACGGGTAAGGAATTACTCGCCAGGGCTATCCATGACATGAGTTCACGAGCGGACAAGCCCTTTGTCATTGTTGATTGTGGTGCTGTGGTTGGTAACTTGATCGAGAGTGAATTGTTTGGCCACGTTAAGGGCGCATTCACCGGCGCGGATAAACATTTTTCTGGGCGATTGAAGGAGGCCGATGGTGGCACAATATTGCTGGATGAGATCGGCGAGTTGCCTCTCGATATTCAGGTCAAGCTACTGCGCTATGTTCAAAATCGACAAATAGTCGCCGTGGGGAGTAGTGTTTACAATAAGGTAGACACGCGAATATTAGCCGCGACTAACAAAAATCTTAAGGCTCTGATTGAGATTGGCGATTTCCGCGAAGACCTGTACTATCGTTTGAATGTGTTCGCCATCGAATCACCGGCCTTACGTGACCGCCCCGATGACATTATCCTGTTGGCTAAACACTACCTAAAGGTGTTTGAACGGCGTTATGGTAAGTCTGTCGCGGGCTTTACTCGCGATGCAGAACAGGCTTTGAGCGACTATGGGTGGCCGGGTAATATTAGAGAGCTTATCAATGTGATCAACCGCGCGGTGATCTTGTGTAAAGATTCCCAGCTAAATTCGATTCATCTGGGCTTGTTTCCAGAAAGCCACGGATCGAAAGCCATTGAGCCACAGCACCATCAGTTCGTTAGTGAAGAGGCCCAAACTGTTGATAGACTGTCGAGTTGGATGAAGAGCCAGGTTACTTTGGCGCTCGCGGATCCAAAGGCTATACCGTCATTGGGACCCTGGTTGGAAGAGGATTTAATACTCGCCTGTATGACATTCAATCAGGAGGTCCTGATTCGAGCAGCGCAGGCTTTAGACATGCCCGAGTCGACGCTGCGGCGTAAAGTCGCCCGCATGCGGAAGAAGTACAGTGACGGCATTGTTCAACGTCCAGCGAACTGGTATTCCACCATGCCGACTATCGATTGTTTGCTGCAGCTTGCTGCGAGTCGGCGGCAGCCTTTGCTGGAAATGGTCTCGCAGGCACTCATAAAAGAATTGGAATCTCAGCCTATCCATCATCAAGATGCGGCCCGACTGTTCGGGGTGTCATTGCCGACTTATCGGCGCTTGCGAGCAGATTTATCCTAGCCCCCATTGTATTAGCCCCATTGTATTAGCCCTATTGTTTTAGCCTCGCTGTATTTAGCCAATTCTTCCTAATAAATTCCGTAGAGCAGCTCAGGTATCATCGCTTAAGTTATAGCCACTTAGCACTAGCCACTGAGTTATAGCGGTAGACGAGTCTTTGCAAGGTACTCAATGACCTGGCTTGCTCCATAGGATGCCGTCATCAGTGCGCTAATAAATCCTCGTCCACAGTCCGCCAGAGACGGCAAAATAAAAAATATGACGCCCATATTTTTCTAAATAATCAGAAACCGTTCGCCATATTCTTCAGTGGGGCATTAAGAAATATTAAAGTTCAGCGAATACAATCACATAGGCGCGAGGGATGTTTTGGCATGACTTCTGCATCAGATACACCATCGTCATGCCTTGAGGAACGGCGGTAATCGGTTTGCAACTTTCAGGTTAGCTTGTCAGTTGTTGGGTTTCGATGTAGTTACCATGGGGTTGATGATGTTTAGTTGTAAATGGTTTGCTGTATTAGTTTGTGTCACCGTTTTACTCGCCAATACTGCTGTCGCCGCTGAGTCTGAAGATAATTATCTGGTACGTTTTCTTTGGGATGATACTGAATACCCTGGAAAGGTGGGTGACGAAAAGGGCGCGCGTAATATCTTCGGTGAGGGCGAGACAGC
>DGOD01000046.1 GCA_002389265.1 Gammaproteobacteria bacterium UBA4475 | reverse complement strand
AAACATAGATTTACCAACTTTCAGGATATCTTTCCAAAGTTGGTAAACACCCCGTAGGTCCCTGCTCAAATCTATAGCCATGTTCAACGACGCCTGAGGAGGCTCAAACATGGCTACAATAATCTTAAGACTTCCCACAGTAAAAGCGCGCACGGGTCTTTCCCGTTCCACAATTTACTTACGCATCTCTGAAAACCTTTTCCCGAAACCGGTGTCTTTAGGCGGTCGTGCCGTCGGCTGGGTCGAATCGGAGATCGACGATTGGCTAGCTCAGCAGATCGATTCCAGCCGCCCAGGGCACACTATACCCCGGGAGGTTTCTCAATGAGCAAATTCACCTTTGGCAAGTCTTCATCGACCACTCAGTCACCGATCACCATTCAGGACGGTCTCCATGTCGCTGTAGTGGTTCAGGTAGCCCATATCGGCCTGCAGTTGGCGTTCGACAGAAACAAAGAGCCTGAGGGCCAAATGGCCGTAGCCTTTGAGGTTGCTTCAGGTGAACTGATAGCTAAGCGCATGAAGTTCTCGGACCACCCATCCAGTGGCTGCTTCGCTCTGTTCAATTCAGCGTTCCCTATTCACGACGAATCAGCCAATGAAGCGTTAGGGCTGACCGATTTGCTCGGTAAGTCGGTATTGATCGAGGTGGAAGTACATGACGCCAAGTGGCCGCGCGTCACCGGGATATTGTGTTTAGAGAATGGGTTTGAACCGATTAAACCGATGACCGAGATGTTGGAATTTGATGCCGACGAGATGGATCGTGATGTCTATCTCAAGTTGCACCGCGACATCAAGGGCTGGGTTTCAAAACGGGTCCGCCACTCCTAAACATTTGGGGGCGTGGTTTGGAATCAGCCCCTGCACACAAAAGGAATACATCATGAAGAGCAAAACTTTTAATAAAGGAAGGTCTCGCGTTAATAGTCAACTGCTATCTAACGGCGAGGCTGTTCTTAGGGCTTGGTTGGAAGGCGAGAGACAGGGCGAGCATTTCGTTGCGATTAACCCGTGTCGAGATGACAAAAACCTTGGGTCATTCAAGGTAACTCTGGCCACGGGCTTTTGGAAGGACTACGCAGTCGAGGGTTTTTCAGGACCTGATTTGGTTAGCCTGTATATGGTGCTAAATGAGCTGGACGAACATGCTGCAGTGACCGCGCTGGAGGAAACGCTTCGCCAGTCGAGACCTATAACCACACATACATCAACAAAGTCGGTAAGCAAGACCGTCAAACCGGATGTTCTGTCGACTCCGGCGCCGAACGACTGTCACCTACCACCCGATATTCACCCTGAGCTCGGTGTTCCTGCCATGTCATGGGAATACCTGACTGCTGATGGCCGGGTTGCTTTCATCGTCTATCGTTTCGACACCCACCAAGGGAAGGAAACACGCTCTGTGTCTTACAACCCTGAAGCACAGGACTGGCAGTGGCGGCTGCCAGGTTCACCGCTGCCGGTATATCACCTTGACCAGATCTTACGCGACAAGAGCGCTGCGATAGTTGTCGTCGAGGGCGAGAAGGCTGTAGACGCTGCCAGCAAACATTTTTCAGGCTCTATCTGCACTACCTCGGCAAGCGGCAGCAGTAACGCGCTGAAATCAGATTGGTCACCGCTCTATGGGCGAGTTACGACGTTGATACCTGACGCTGATGAGCCAGGCACCAAGTACGCGATGACAATCGCGGCTGAATTATTGGTCAACGGGTCAGAGGTGTTCATCATCGACACACTGGCATTAGGCTGGACTGACGGTGAGGACGTTGCAGACCAGGCTGATCTGACGCAGGAATGGTTGACAGAGCAGCGCATCCCAGTCCGTGAGTGGGCTGGGATGAATGGCATGGACGATCTGATCATCGAGGCCGCAGCCCGCCTGTCGCCCTTGGATTACGATCGATGCAAAGGCAGGCTCGTCGATTTACTGGGGGGAGTGAGTAAACGTACTGTGGACAGCGGGGTCAATAAAGCCCGTAAGGCTTTAGATCAAGCCCGCGATGATGGGCCTGAGCAAGGAGGTCTGTTTAGCGGCGAGGAACCGTGGCCGGAAGCGGTTGATGGTAGGGTGCTGGTGACTGAGATCCAATCCATCATCCGAAATCACGTTATCCTTTCGGCGCAGGAGTCCATGGCTGTGGCGCTTTGGATCGTGCTGACCTATGTCTTCAGGGCGTTCCGAATCTGTCCCAGGCTGCTGGTTTCGTCGCCCGAGAAGCGCTGCGGCAAGACGACGTTATTGGAAACGATTCAGGCAATGTGTTTTAGGGGGCTTGCGGCTGCAAATATTTCAGCTGCGTCGCTGTATCGGGGGCTAGAGGCCTGGTCACCCACTTTGTTGATAGATGAAGCCGACACATTCCTGCAGGGTAATGATGAGCTGCGTGGAATTCTCAACTCAGGTCACACAAAATCTACTGCATTTGTCATTCGAACGGTGGGCGATGAACACGAGCCGAAGTTGTTTCCAACGTTTGCACCGATCGCTATAGGGATGATTAAGCGACCGCCGGACACGCTGTTGGATCGATCGGTAGTTGTTCGCATGCAACGCAAGTTGGGCGCCGATCAGGTCACACCACTGCCGCTCGAGGCAGAAAATGAATATTCGGACATTCGTCAAAAGTGCCTCCGCTGGGCCGAGGATAACGTGGCAGATTTAAAAGGTGACCGAGATCTGACGCCGGAGGAAATCAGCAACGACCGGGCACGGGACAACTGGATACCTTTGGCCGCAATCGCGCTGCGCTGTGGACTGCTTGACGACGCGCAAGCCGCCTGCCGACAGCTGACCATCAAGGAGGATGATAGCCTGACGGTGGAGCTATTGGCGGACATCCAGCAGCTCTTCCGCGATGAGGGCAAAGACAAATTGCCGTCGAAGGTTCTGGTGAAGATGTTGACTGCCATGGAGGAGCGTCCATGGTCAGAATACAACCGAGATAAACCTCTCTCCCAGAACAGACTCGCTCAACTGCTCAAGGACTTTGATGTTTACACCCACCAATCCAAGGTGGGCGCCAAGAACTTGAAGCACTACTTTCTTGCGGATCTCAGGCCCCTTTTTGAAAGGTACCTTAGAAAAGAATTTGCGAACACTCCCCCTGAATCAACCGCTAAACCGCTACCTGAGGCCGGAAACCTAGATCTACCGCGGCCTGTGATGGTAGCGGGTGAGGTAGCGGTAGCGGCTGTTAACGTCGATTCGGCGACAACCACAGTATCAACAAAGCACTCTGCGGTCGGTGTCACTGGGGAGGTAGCGGATGACGAGACGCTACCGCTACCCGTCCAATCGGTTGGAGGCCCTACAAATCAAGCGATTACCGATGGTAGCGAGGTAGCGGCTGAAACAGAAGCGGTGACACATAGTTATGCGCAATCTGCCAACCAGGGAGGGCATGGCCATGATGAGCTATGAGGATTGGTTGGAACAGCGGCGCCTTGATCCGAACAACGAAGAGGTCATGCGCGTCAGCAAACTCAAAAATATTTGGCAGGCGGAGGGCAAGGCTCGAAACCTGCGTGAGTGGCTGGCGGATCGTGTGACGCTGCACACGGTCGATAACCTCGAGCTTGCCCGTCCGGTGGCCATCAAGCTTGCCGCTTGCGACATGCTGGGGCTGGACATAGAGACCGCCAAGACAGACCCCTGTCACCCCCAGAGCGGTCTGAATCCAAAGCTGAGTCGCATACGCTTGATTCAATACTGCGACGGGACCGACTGTTACATTTTTGATCAGTTTAAGATCAATAGTCTGGATTGGATTCAGCCGCTGCTGTCGGTCAAGACCGTGGCCCATAACGCGCTGTTTGAGGCCGGGCACTTCATGCAGCAGGGCATGGTTTTTAGTAATCTGCACGACAGCATGTTGATGGGGCGTGTATTCTTCAACGAAAACAGGGCGCTCAAGGACTTGGCCGAAGAGTGCCTTGACTTGGGTCTGGACAAGACCTTGCAGGTGTCAGACTGGGCGCGCCCTAAGCTATTGCGGGAACAACTTGAATACGCAGCGGCTGATGCCGTAGTGGCCTTCGAGTTGGCTAATGTTTTTGATCAGTGGTTCGCTGAGAATGTACCCCACTACAGAGGAGCATATACGTTTCTCTGCAGTCTGATATACCCGTTGTCCCGTCAGATCAGCAAAGGGGTGCCGTTTGACGTTGAGTGCCACAACAGAATCATTACTGACTGGGAGCAGGCGCGGGACGACGCCCTCGGGCAGATTAACATCGACAACCCTAACAGCGCCCAGCAGAAGCAGGCATGGCTCGCGCAGGCCCTTAGTGACGACGAGTTGCTGGACTGGCCGTTGACTGACAACGGCAACCTGTCGACTGCGCGTGAGGCGCTGGAGAACGCGAGCCATATCCCTGCCGCCAAACCTTTGGCAGAGTACACGAGGATCACCAGTCGCCTGAGTAACTTTGGACTGAAGGTGCAAGCGCAGTTGATTGACGGGCGCCTTTACCCCGGGTACCAGATCGCGGGCATGGTGACGGGCAGATTCGGCTGTCGGAACCCCAACATGCAGAACATGCCTCGGTCGGGCTTCAAACGCTGTTTCAGTGCGCCAGAGGGCTTCGTCTTCGTCACGGGTGACTTGTCACAGGTTGAGTTGCGGGTTGCGGGAATCCTGTCAGGAGATGATGTGATCAATGCTGCTTATAGTAATGGTGAGGATCTGCATCGCAGCATGGCTGCCCGGATGTCAGGTAAGGCACCTGGAGACGTCACCAAGGCTGAACGGACGGCAGCAAAGGCCGTCAACTTCGGACTGCTGTTCGGCGCGGGTGCAGCCACATTGCAGCGGCAAGCGGTCAGCAGTTACGGCGTCGCTATGTCGCTGGAAGAGGCTGAGGACTACCGTCAGCTATTCTTCGAAACATATCCTCAGTTCCGTGAGTGGCAGCAGGATATTGTTAAAACTACCAACTTGCACGAGTCATCTAAAAGCAATCTGATCAAGCTCACCCGTCATTACGACGAGGATGTCTACACGCACGCGATGAACTACCCGATCCAATCGTCTGCCTGGGAGGTGCTCGCACTAGCGATTCTGTATGTCGACAAACATGCCGGAGAGGGTATCCACATCAGTCACCATGTCTACGATGAACTGACGTTATTGGCACCGGAACCCAAGGCAATCGAGGCTGCACATCTGCTGCGGGATGCCTTCTACCACGGATTTCGCACCTGTTTCCCGGGTGCTCCTGACTGGAATCTGGTTGAGATTGGCGTAGGAAAGACCTGGGAAGAGGCGGGGTCAGAGGAGGCAATATTGCTCCTGGAAGAATCAGAGCGCGCGATGGAGATAAAAACGTTATATATCAACGAGATAAGTATGTCTTCCGGTGCTAGCGGGGTATAATTACGGTATGTTTTCTACACGTCACGGGAATAACATGACCTCTAAAGCACAAGTACTCGCCAACCAGCAGAACGCTCAGAAATCAACCGGCCCTAAGAGTCTTGATGGTAAACAGAAAGTCGGTAGCAACCGCATCACCCACGGCATCCTATCAACCAAGTTGCTGCTGGCGGGTGAGGATATCCAGGACTACCAAGCCTTGCTGGGTGACCTGCAGGTGCAGTTACGGCCCGTAGGTGTTCTGGAGCTGAGCCTAGTCGAGAAGGTCGCGGTCATCCTGTGGCGCCAGCGCCGTCTGGTTGGTGCTGAAACTGCCGTTGTCGAGCTGGTGATGACCCCCCAACGAATTGCCAGCGAGGTGAGCTCTTGCATGGGCTTGTCGGGGTTCATTGGTGACAAGATCGAACCTGAAGACCTACAACCGTTCACGCAAGAGCAATCTGAGCTGTTAGATCAATGCAGGGCCATGATAAGTGAATATGACGAGTCCGACTCACTGACCCTGCGCAACCTGAGCAAGGCCGCCCCGTTAATTTACGACCAGTTGACTCAAGATGCCGAGGCGGATAGCGAAACCATCAAGGAGCACCTGGCAGAGACTGGTCTTGAGCAGTACATACAGGACCTAATGGACTGGTGTTACGGTCACGTCCATAAGCTCGAAACCCAAGAGGCACGCCAACCCACCGTCCTCAAGCTTGCGGCGCAGGCCAAGGACAAGCTTGCCGTGCCCTGGCAGAAACTGAATGTGCTCTCGAAATACCAGACGACCCTCGATAATCAGCTATTTAAGGCCATTAAGGCGCTCAGGGATGAGCAGAACTGGCGGATGAGTTTGATGGATGTTGTTTAAGATTGTGGCCGGAGCCGGTGCAAAGATGGGTTTGAATCGTGAAATGCACGAGCTTTTCTAATAATACCAAAATGATCAGGGGCGGGGGCTCCCTAGATTCGACGAATGCACACCTGACCAAGTATATTGTGAATCGCCTCCAGCGGACCCTGTAAATATTTCTGTGTAACTGCAGTGGCTAAATATGATCTGTCAGACGTTCTTCGAACATGATCATAAATCTATTCAGGGCAAGCTTCCAATTTCGGATGGGCATTGTCCACTTTTTTGATGCCGCTTGGATCGCCAGATAAATCACTTTTTTGGCAGATTCATCGGTCGGGAACAGCTTTCTCTTCTTAATAGCCTTGCTTATGACGCTGTTGAGCGACTCTATGGCATTGGTGGTGTAGATCGCCTTGCGGATATCCTCCGGGTAGCTGAACAGGGTATTGAGGTTGTGCCAATGGGCCTGCCAGGAACGACTGATCTGTGGATATTTTTCATCCCAGCGTGCAGCAAACTGTTCCAGGGCCAGCAGGGCTTCTTCCTCTGTCGCAGACTGGTAGATCAGCTTAAGGTCTGAAGTTACTGCCTTGT
>DGOD01000184.1 GCA_002389265.1 Gammaproteobacteria bacterium UBA4475 | reverse complement strand
ATCAGCATCAAAACTGCTGAATAAGTCGCATCATCCGCAAGTCCCCATTCATTAGCCTGAAAGGTTAACCCAATTACCTACTGGCACAACCCAGTATCAGTAGTGCTACAAGCCCCTCCTCCTGACTTTGAGGTCGAGGGGTTTGTCTTTTGTCCAAGGCTAAATCGAGCTGACTGATATTACCAAAGTAAGTTGCATCTCTCTCATTTTCATTTGGATAGAGTAAGGAAAACTTATTGTCGGTGGCAATCGGTTTGTGCGGTTTGTTAAACCAAACGGAAACACAAAGAGCTACTTAGGGTCACGCAAGTCTTTCTAGCACTGCATTGCCTGATCGGCAACCAGTGGCGACGAGTATCTCTTAAGCTTGCCGAGGTTTGGCGACTGGATGCTCGGTATACCCAAAGGTAGCGGAGTCGCCTCGAGCTCATGTAGTCGGCGAGCATAACGACTATATTAGTTCAGCATGCACCACCCAGTGCCAGAGATGCAGCAGTCAAGATACTGCCAAGTTTAATTAGATGCTTAATCATAGTATTCGAATACCTTTAGTAAGGTAAGGTGCCGTTCGGCCCTTTGGGCTTTCTTTTAACCTCAAGCCACCACTCGCTCGGGCCTTCAGATTGCACATCTTCCCAAACTTCGAACATGGTCTTCTTTAATTCGTCAAGCTTCTCTGGCATCGTTCCAGCCAAGTTGTTGGCCTCCGTTGGGTCTTGCTCGATATTAAAAAGTTGAAATTGATCCATCGCATCGTTGGCAACTAACTTCCAATCTCCCACGCGCACCGCGACTCGGCAAGCTGGATCAGAAACATGCGTCCGCCAAAATAGCGGCACTGTGCGTATCACTGGCTGACCAGAAAACGCAGGCATCATACTCGCACCATCAATCGTGCGGTCTGTGGGGATCGGCACGCCCGCCGCCTCCAACACCGTCGTGAAAACATCTGAACCGATCACTGGAATCGAACTGACTGTTCCAGGCTCGATATGCCCTGGCCAACGCACAATACCTGGGACACGGATACCGCCTTCAAGGTCATCGCGCTTGCGACCACTCAGGCCGCCAGTCGAACCTCCGCGAGAATCATTCCTCCCTTCAGGGCCATTGTCTGAAGTAAAGATGAAGAGTGTATTATCTGCGAGCCCCTGCTCCTCCAACTCATCCATGACTTGCCCAAGCGCAAAGTCTAATTGAGTGATATTTCCGTAATACTTCGCCTTAGGATCTTTACCGTAATGCGCTAAGAATGGCTCATCCGTCGCAATTGGCAGATGCGGCTCATGCACCCAAATGGAGAGCACGAATGGCTTCGCGGGATCACGAATATCCTTCAGCCAATGAATCGCCTCTTCGGCAACGAATGGTGCTGAATAGGCATTCACGGGGCCAACTGGCTCACCGTTGCGGATGAAGTTATCAGGATTCTTGTGGCTCGGGCTGGCATTATTATGCGTGCTCATCCAATAGTCATAACCATGATCGCTCGGCTGAGGATAGTCTGGGTTGTTGAATTGCTGCTTGGAGTTGAGATGCCACTTGCCGACATGGCAGGTCGTATAACCCGCCTGCTGAAGTAGCTTTGGATAGGTAATCTCAGAGGCTCGTAAATGAGCAGGGCCTTTACCAGACAAGTGCTCCCACACTCCATTCCGATACGGTGTGCGTCCCGTGAGAATTGCTGAGCGCGATGGAGAGCAAACGCCACAGGCCGCATAGGCTTGTGTGAAGCGCACGCCTTGTGATGCCAGCATGTCGATGTTCGGACTAACTATTTTGTCACTTCCGTAGCAACTGGCATCCCCCCATCCCATATCATCCGCCAAAAAGACGACAATATTTGGACGTTCAGGTTCAGCATGCACCACCTGTGCCAGAGATGCAGCAAACAGAATACTGCCGAGTTTAATTATTTTTTTAATCATAGTATTTAAATATTTTAGTATCACTCGCCTTCCCATCCATCAATCTTGAGGATGTAGCCAGCGGTTGAATCCTCATCATGACACGCGAGGTAGAGGTAATCGGGCTTGCCGTCTTTCCACAGAATACTGGGGCGCTCACTGCGCGCCAGTTCGTGGCCGAAGTAAATCTTATTGGTCAGATAGCCGACTTTCGGGATGCCCCAATCGATGCCGTCCTTCGATTGATAGATCAAGCCGGGGCGCATGCCGCCATGCCGTGGCTTGCCAGTATGGGTGCCTTCCAACATGCCTTTAACATTCATCCGATCCTCAAGGATCATGTAATACATACCGCTGTAGTAAAATGCATAGGGATCTTCGATGTCGATCTGCTGCTCCGCATACGAAATGAGCGGATTGTCTGCATAGACCTCATACGGGCCTTCGATGTTGTCGCTAGTCGCCAATGAAATCTCACGATAGATCTCACCATTCTGCTGCGTCATAGTCTTGAAATAGATTCGGCATTGCCCATCCGGAGCAACAACGAAAGTTGGGTTCGAGGCATGCTCTCCATTCTGATCCGTCGCTTTCAGAATCGGATTGTGTGGACTCTCAGTCCACGGCCCCATTAACGACTTCGCGGTGGCGATTCCCACCTCTTGCTTCGAGCCATTTACGTCTTGATGACGATTCAGCAGAAATACTAATACGTAGGTATCCCCTACTTTAGAAATTTGTGGGTTATGATAGCTGGCTTCGTCACTCACGAACACATCGCCTAGAAGCGTGTAAGGCCCCTCTGGCTGATTAGCGACCCAATGCGCAATCTTACTGTGTGTCGTCCAACTCCCCTTCTTATCGATGATGGAATTAAAGATGTGCACCTGCCCCGCTTCGTCATAGATCGGCGCCATCCCCCAGGTCCATGTGCCTGGCTCGGAAGGTAGAATGAAAGGCCCTGGAACCAGCGATTTCACAAAGTTGGATTCTTGAACTGCCCCTGCCGCTTGAGACAAGAGTCCCACAGCCAGCACGGCAGCTAATACGTATTTCGATTTCATCATATTTAGTTTCTAAAAGTCAGAAGGAGTGAGATTCCCAGTTATACTAAATAGTATCAATTGATCGCGTCCACGTATATCCCGCATTTAAGGGATAGAGCGCAGTTTTTCAGGCGTTTCTTGCGAGCGGCCAAGACACTGGGCTGCTCGAATGGTAATAGCTGACTTTATGTGGCAAAAATCTAATCGCAGATTAACGCAGGTCCGAAAAAAAGCCATCGCGACAGTTGCCATGAAAAAAAACTGACAGGCATCCCTTAATTTTCATACTATTAAAGAAGCTCTAGAGGCTCATTTTAATGCGTAATGATTGATCCCGCATTCAGACATTCCATCTATTACTTGACAGACAACGCCGTAGGCGAAGCATTCTTGTTGCGAGTCGCTTTGTCCACATCGGGATAACTAACGAGGAAGTTGTTCTCGTCGATTAGGTTGATCACATAATGGGTGGTTCCTTTTGGCAACGTGGCCGAAATCTTGCTACTAGGCATCAGACTTGCCGGCTTACGAAACCACTCCTCATCGAAGACTTTTTCTCCACCGTTCAATGTATAGATCAACTGAGCACGGACAACCTTCGCTCCATTTTCTTGATAGAAAAATTCAACAACATCGCCGTTTTTCGCAAAAGACTGAATCGATGGAACTGTTTCTTTATTCGGAAGTGCATCACTAAAATATGGGTTGTAGTAAGGATAGCTCGCGTCCATCGCTTCCAACTGCTCGGTCAGCTTCACATTCATTGCCTCTGCCTTCTCCGGCATCTTTTGAGCTAGATTATTGGATTCCTCGATGTCCACCCGAGTCTGCATTCCGTCCTCTGTCTTATAAAGCTGATACAGCTCTAACTCAGCATTGTGGGGATTCAAGTGGTTGTAGTTACGCACCAGCTTATAGTCGCCAATTCGAATCGTGCTCTCCAGAGCCAAGCTATTGGGGAAATGCCAAAACAGAGTATCACGCACCTGCCCGTCTTCCTGTTTCACAAGTTGCGGATCAGTGGGATCTGCCGCTAGCAGTTCAGCAAGATCGCTACCGTCAAACTGATGACCTGCAGGCTTCTGCGTATCCGTCCAGGAGAGAATCGTCGGATAAAAATCGAGGCCGTTCGCCATGACATCGGTTTGCACACCAGCATCAATGCCTGGGCCAACGATAATCAGTGGCACACGTGTTCCTCCTTCCATGGCGGAAATCTTACCCCGATCCAATGGGTAATTATCGGTGATATTATCGCCTGGTATTCTTTCCATGCCGCCATTGTCGGAGGTAAAGATAATGTAAGTGTTCTCACTTAACATATGTCCAGGCCAACGCGGATCTTCGGTCGTATCCAAATAGTCGAACATTTGGCCCACGTAGTAGTCGAGCTCCTCGACCATGGCGGCGTAGAAAGGATTCGTTTGGCCCTCGCCTTTCCACTCCTTTGGGTTTTCTGGCAGCTCCACACCGAGCTTTTCGACATATTTCTTCAGCAAACGCTCGCTCCGTGTATGAATCGGCGCATGCACCAGCTTGGTGGCATAAAAAAGAAAAAAGGGCTGGTCTTTATGTTCGCGAACAAAGGTCAGTGCATCTTCGCTAAGTTCATGCGTGGCAAAACCGTTTTGATCTAGACGATACGGGTCTTTGGGATCGTTGGTCGCAAATCCGGTCAAACGATGTGGCGTCATTTTTTGAGTGGTGCCCGCATGACTGCGAGTCCAATCGAAGCCAATATCCTCTGGTTGAGGGTAAGAGAAATGCTTCTTAGCCAAATGCCATTTACCACTATGCCCGGTGGTGTATCCGTTACCCCTGAGCGCTTGAGCCAGTGAGACATAGTCAGTCGACATACGTCCACTATACCAAGGCGGCATGATGCGATGAGCGGTCTTATGATACGCCGCGGGCGGCGTGCCGCCGACCACATGTGTCAACTGAGTGCGCGCCGGATGTGCACCCGTCATAATGGCACCCCGACTCGGTGCGCAACTCGGTGCCGGCGAATACCCCTGCCAAAACATAACGCCCTTCTGCGCCAACGCGTCGATGTTCGGTGTTTCAAATGGCGACGGTTCGTCGATGTCATAGCACTTCACATCCTGCCAGCCGAGATCATCGGCGAGCACCAACAATACATTTGATCTCGCTGGACGACTATCGTCCGCCGAGGCAATCCCCGAAAACATAGCTGCAACAGCGACAACAGAGTGACCGACTCGAACGATATGCCCGAGTAACGGAAGAGAGGTCTTCTTAATCATATTATGGGTTTGTTCGTTAATTCTAAGGATGTAGTTACTGACCGCTTTTCCAGAGTTTGATCTGATCGACAGAAATATCGTTCGCCTGCTGAGGACCTGCCGTGCTGCGACCATTGGCGACGTCTGCCTCGAGCTGCGCCATGAGTGTTTCAACGACCTCAGGGTTCTTTAGGTAGAGATTATTCTGTTCGCTGGGATCGGCCTCCAAATCATAGAGCTGGCCTTTGGGTGCGTCAGCTACTTTAGACATGGTTTTCTCACTCGGCAGGGTCCAGCCACCAGAGCCTTTTGCCAAGAGGAGCTTCCACTTGCCCTGACGATAAGCGAAGTGCCCACTCACGCTGTGGTTTACAATTCCTTTGCGAGAGAATTCAACTGTCTCTCCTTTGAAGATCGGTAAAATACTTTCACTGTCTTCGCCGGCAGTTACAGTTAGTTCCTTGCCTACCAACTCGGCACAAGTCGCGAGTAAATCGGTCTGACAAGTCAGCTCGTCAGAGACACTGCCTGGCTTGATCACTTTCGGCCATTTCACTAGAAATGGCACGCGGTGTCCACCTTCCCACAAGTCTGCCTTGGAGCCACGGTATTGCGCACTGGCGAAGTGGCCATGGCCTTCCAGGTTCTTAAAGTTGGCGGCTTTCGAGCAACCATTATCACTGGTCACGATGAGGATGGTATTTTCTGAAATGCCCTTAGAATCGAGCGCCTGAACGACTTGTCCGACGATGTCGTCGGTCTGCATCATGAAGTCGCCATAGGAGCCGATACCACTCTTCCCCTGCCACTTATTAGAAGGAACAATCGGTGTATGTGGCGATGGCAATGGCATGTAGATGAAGAAAGGCTTGT
>DGOD01000169.1:3745-11188 GCA_002389265.1 Gammaproteobacteria bacterium UBA4475 | reverse complement strand
GCGTTGCGAACCAACCAGTGGGAAAAGGATGGTCAGAAACACTATACCACCGAAATTATTGCCAATGAGATGCAAATGCTCGGCGGTCGTGGCGACGGCGGTGGCAACAATGGTGGTGGTCGGCCTGAATACGGTAGCAACAGTAACGACGGTGGCTATGATCAAAGCCGGGGTAACGGCAATAGTGGTTACAATGGGGGCGGCGGTAATCAGGGCAATACGCAGAATAATGACTACGCTGCGCCACCGAAAGACGATTTCAACGATGACATTCCGTTCTAGGCTGGCATCATAACAACAAGGCAATCAGCGCGGTGCCAAGAACCAAGCGATAGATGACAAAGGGCAGGAAGCCCAGCTGGTTGATGACATTGAGAAACAAGCGGATACAAACATAAGCGCTGATGGCCGAAAGGCTGCAACCCAGTGCCAGCGTCAGCCAGTCGACACTGAGGTCGCTGCTGACCAGATCGATAGTCTTCAGTGTTGCTGCGCCAGCGATGGCTGGAATCGAGAGTAAAAACGAGATTCTTGAGGCGCTTTCGCGATTGAAGCCACAGAATAAAGCGGCGGTCATTGTCACGCCAGAGCGGGAAGTACCGGGAACCAGGGCAAAGCACTGAGCGAAACCAATAAGCAGAGCCTGCCGCCAGGTGAGCTCTGTGTCGGCCCTGGTCTGACGTCCCTTCATGTCCGCGAGCAAGAGTAGCAGCCCAAAAGCGATAGTCGTGATGGCAATCACAGCAATTGATCTCAGGTTAATTTCCACCACGTCTTTCAACAGTAGCCCGACCGGAATGATGGGCAGGCTGCCGATGAACAGATTGATGGCCAGGCGGCTGTCTTGGGTGGGTTTGCCCGAAACCAGGTAGGCCAACGTGGCGCTGATCAAATTGAACAGCTCAACTCGAAAGTACCAAACAACGGCGATGAGTGAGCCGAGGTGAACAGCGGTGTCGAAGGCGAGTCCCTGATCAGGCCAGCCAAGAATCTGGAACGGCAGAATCAGATGGGCAGAGCTTGAGATAGGCAAAAATTCAGTTAAGCCTTGAATCAAAGCCAGAGTGATAGTGTGTAGTATGTCCAATGAAGCGGTCCGCGCGTCGGTGAAAGCGCGAGTGTAGCGAGCGCTGGCAGGATAGACAATCTATCTTGCGCGGTCGTGCTCAAACGGCGTTCTGCTCAGACCAGCGGACATCCGCGGAAATACCCCATTCATTTTATACAGACAGAAAAAAGTAGACTTGCAACATGGCCGAAATACCGCTCTTTCCTTTACCCCTGGTGCTGTTTCCCGGCGGGCGCTTACCGTTGCAAATTATTGAAACCCGTTACCTGGATATGCTCACCGCTTGCATGCGCAGCAACTCTGGTTTTGGCGTCGTGATGATCAGAGAGGGACAGCCGATGCTCAATCATCGTGATGAACAATTGCCTACTATTGCGTTTACAGGGACTCTCGCAACCCTTGTGGATTTTGATCAAGGTAAGACCGGCACGCTCGACATCCTGATTGAGGGTACCCGTAAGTTTGTCATCCGCGACCAGTATGAGCAGACAGATCGATTGATGATGGCGCAAATAGAATATCTGCCCACCGAGGCGTTAGCCGTTGTGCCCGAAGATAAGCAACATCTCGTCAGCTTATTACAGACACTGCTGGAGCATGAGGCTGTGCAGAGCTTGAATCTGGTCATCGACTTCTTGGACGCGACGGATGTCGGCGGTCGTTTGACGGAGCTACTGCCGTTACCGAATCTGTTTAAGCAGCGCATGCTGGAGATGAAGAATCCGCTCGCGCGCTTGGCTGATCTGGAGACCTTGATTATTCGAATGCAGGACTCGCAGAGCTAGAGAGCTTCTGAGCCCCGCTGCCGCGTAACGTAATCGATGCCCTCGCGCCAGCCACGCCGGGTGAGTGGATTACTGGTGGCATAAGAAGCGTATGGCAGCTCGACAAACCGATAGGGTAACTCATGGTCGCGGCCCACCGGGATGCCGATACGCGGGCATTGAATATAAGACAGCGGACCTGGTGCGGCGGCTTCCAAGCGAAACTCGTCACGTCTTAGGTAGCGCTGATTCCAGTCCGGCACCTTGAGATCTAGGGATTTACACAGCAAAGTCTGACCGTTGCATAGCCTTGCCGGTGGCCGTGGGCCCTGACTGCCCGGATTCAATTGCTGCATGATGGCAAGGTTGGTGGCAGGCGATAGTGTGTCCGCATGGGGGAAGCCTGACTTGATCAGGACGCCATCGCCGTGGCCCGCGGCGGAAAAATTCAGGGAGTCAGCACCTCGGGCATAGTACATATAGATGGTGCCGGGTGGCATAAACATGGCCCGGCGCTTTTCGGTGTAGCCCAGCGATGAATGACTGCCGCGTTCGTGGCGGTAGTAAGCTTCCGTCTCGATGATGCGTGCCGCAAGCCAGACTGGTCCATGGCTGGTCTGCACGCGGCGGCGCAAAACGGCCCCCAGCAGCGCTACTGCCAAACACTCAGCAGTTTGATCGAAGAATTGACGGTTCACGATTGGCATGATTCTGGGTTAGGGAGACCTACCTCAATCAGTTACAATAACAGGGTTATTCGCGGCGAAAGGACCGCGGTTATTTAGCGCTATTAAACAACAGATACGCGATCTCGGACAGTCTGCTCGCGGCGCGACAGGACTCAGGCGGAATTGACGATAGGTAATATTGATCCAGTGATAGTCGGGTACGCCTGTAAGCGAATTCTGAGAGCGGGAGGCAGAGATTAACATGGGGCTCGCGATATTCGGTGGCACCTTCGATCCGGTGCATTTTGGCCACTTACGCTCGGCGGTAGAAGTGCGACAAGCCTTGGGTGTCGAGCAGGTCAAATTGATCCCCGTTGGCATCCCGGCCCACCGGGAGTCCCCGGGCAGTCAACCTGAACAACGGCTTGAGATGTTGCGGCTGGGTATTGCGGGGTTAGATTATCTGCAGGTCGATAGCCGGGAGATCGCTCGCGGCGGCACCTCCTATATGATGGACACCTTAGAATCCATCCGCGAAGAGGTTGGCGCTGACCTGTCGTTGTCGCTGGTCATGGGCGCGGATGCATTTGGACTCATACACCAATGGTATCGGTGGCAGGAACTTGTCGATGTGGCCCATCTCGTGGTGTTGCGCCGGCCTTATACGGAGCTCACGCTGAACCCTCGGGTGCGAGCGTGGGTGAATGAACGACAAGCTAGTGCCGATCAGCTGCTGACGCAGCCGGCCGGTCTGATCTGTCATTTACAGCTCACTCAGTTAGATATATCCGCCACGCAGATCCGACAATTGGTCAAGGCGGGACAACCTATAGAATACCTGCTGCCGGCAGGTGTTATTGATTATATTCGCCAGCAGGCGTTATACGCGGAAACTACTTAAAATGCAGGCACAGAGCAGGAGCAAGACACAATCCATGCAAGCAAAAGACAAGGTTGATTTGAAAGCCGCTACCATCGCGGCTCTGGAAGACTTGAAAGGTCTTGAGGTCACGGTGATTGATGTCACCAAGCAGACCGACGTGACAGACTACATGATCGTCGCCACGGGCACGTCGAGTCGGCATGTCAAGTCGCTCGCGAACAACGTTATCGAGGAAATGCTCAAGCTGGGAGTCAAACCCCATGGTGTTGAGGGTTTGGCAGAAGGTGAGTGGGTGTTGGTAGACTTTGTGGATGTGGTGGTACATGTGATGCTCTCCCAGACTCGTAAATTTTATGAAATTGAACGACTCTGGAGCATGAGTGCCGAGAGCCGTGAGGCTCGAAACCAGGAAGAGTGAGGTCTCAGGTCTGTGTTGATTGAGTTGCTAGCGGCGGGTACCCGACCGCCGGACTGGACAAAAACCGGTTATCTCGAGTACCAGAAGCGCCTGCCACGAGATTGGCAGCTGCAACTGCGTGAGATTCCGGTCGCCCACCGGGGTAAGAATGAGTCGGTGGTCAAATTAAAGAACGAAGAAGGTAAACGCATGCTCGCCTTGCTGAAGCCAGAGGCCCATGTTATCGCCCTGGATAGCCGCGGTGACGGTTGGAGTACTCAGGATCTGGCAAGCAACATTCAGAAATGGACTAGCCGCACCAGTCACTTACAGTTGATGGTGGGCGGACCTGATGGCTTGAGCGATGCGTGTTTGGCGCGAGCAGATGATTGCTGGTCGCTGTCGAAGCTCACATTTCCGCACTTTTTAGTCAGAGTTCTACTGGCCGAGCAACTTTATCGGGCTTGGGCTGTCATTAATAATCATCCTTACCACAAGTAGCTGGACGCGGCATGGCTGAACCACTAGCGCTAAAAGATCATTCGAGGGAGAGCCAGATCTTCTCTGATCGGATCGTCGTGGGATGCGTCTTGTTGGCCCTTTTGACGCTCATTCTGATAGCCCGTATGTTTTATCTGCAGATTATCCAGCACGATGTCTACACAACTCTGTCGGATCGCAATCGTATTCAGCTGCAACCCGTCGCGCCTATTCGCGGTTTGATCTATGACCGACACGGTGAGCTGATCGCCGACAATGTACCTTCCTATAGTCTGACAATTACGAAGGAGCGAGTTGTAGATCTTGAGGAAACCCTAGCGGCACTCGCTACCATCGTCGACGTGAGTGCGGACGACATTAAAGCGTTTCGACGCCGATTGGCAAGACGCCAGCGGCCGTTTGAGCCAGTGCCTCTGTTGTTTCGCCTCACGCCAGAAGAGATCGCCAAAATCAGCGTTGATCGCCATGCGATACCCGGTGTCGATGTCGAGGCCCGCTTGGTCAGGCACTATCCCTTAAGTGCGTTGATGGCCCATGCTGTTGGTTCCGTTCGTAGAATCAATGAAAATGATTTGCAGAACATCGATGTCAGGGCTTACTCAGGGACTAACCATCTGGGTAAAGTTGGCGTGGAGCGATTCTATGAGGATCAGTTGCTCGGCAAAGTGGGGAACCAGCAGGTAGAAATCAACGCACGGGGTCGTATCATGAATGTCATTGATGCCACCCCGTCGGTGCCCGGCGCTGATTTGATACTGCATGTGGATGCGGGTTTACAGCGCGTAGCGAGCGCTGCGCTGGGTGCTCAGCGCGGTGCGATAGTCGCCATTGAACCCAGTACCGGAGGCATCTTGGCGCTGGTGAGCAACCCCTCTTATGATCCTAATTTATTCGTTGCTGGTATTGATCATGCAAGCTATGCGGCTTTGCGTGATTCCATTGATGTGCCTTTGTTCAATCGGGCCATCCAGGGCCAATACGAGCCAGGTTCGACCATTAAACCGTTTATTGGCTTAGCAGGGCTAGTGACCGGCGTTATCACGCCAGACTATGTTATCGATGACCCGGGCGCTTACCAGTTGCCCAACAATTCTCGTTTGTACCGTGATTGGAACTGGAAAATAGATGGCCGTGGCGGCCATGGTCTTGTGAATCTGCAGAAGGCAATCTATCGGTCTTGCAATGTATTTTTCTATCAACTGGCCGTGAAGCTCGGGATTGATCGCGTCTACGACCATCTCAGCCCGTTTGGCTTCGGAATAAATACCGCCGTGGATTTGCCGGAAGCGCGTAGCGGTTTGCTACCCTCCAGGGAATGGAAAAAGCGAGCTCGGGGTGAGGTCTGGTTCCCCGGCGACACCGTCAACATTGGTATTGGCCAGGGTGATATTCTAGTGACGCCACTGCAGTTGGCAACGGCGGTGGCCATTCTAGCCAATCGAGGCAAGGTGGTCTCGCCGCGGATGCTCAAATCCAGCAGTCAGCTGATGCCAGATTCCAAGGAACAGCTATTGCCTGATATCGATCAGATAGCCGCAGCCTATTGGGATCTGATTATTGAGTCCATGAGAATGGTTGTGCACCGCGGCGACCAGGAGTGGGGTGAAAACGGTACTGCATGGGCTTACATAGGGCGAGATATTTCCTATCAAATGGCCGGCAAATCGGGAACGGCACAAATTGTTGAAATCGCTCAGGGTGAACTTTATGACGCGGATGAGTTAGAAGAGCGGCAACGGAAAAATGCCTGGTTCGTTGCTTTCGCACCACTTGAGAAGCCAACCATTGCGCTTGCTGTGATGGTTGAAAATGGTGGCGGTGGTAGTGAGTTCGCGGCACCAATAGCACGCAAAGTACTCGACTACTATTTACGCGACTATGAGTCTGCATCTGAGCTCGAGATGCGCGCCGAATTAGTATCGAAATCCGTGCAGCAGCCGAGCTTGAGGTAATGAGTCAATGAGTAATGATTTTGTTCGCCGATTGCCGGGAGGCAGTTTCTCTCAATCTCGTTATAGTTGGTTGAGTCGCAAGTTTCATATTGATGTCATCATCCTCGCATTATTGGTGACGATCTGCAGCTATGGTTTGGTGGTGCTGTATTCTGCCGTAGGTCGTGAGAGTGGGCCGATCGTCTCGCAATTATTTAAACTGGGGGTCGCCTCGTTAGTCATGATAACGATGGCGCAAATTCCACCAGTGTTCTACTTGCGAGCTGCTCCCTGGTTATATTTGCTCGGTATCGCGTTGCTGATCATGGTCTTATTCTTCGGCTATGAGGTGAACGGTTCGGCGCGCTGGTTGCGTATTCCAGGGGTCATCAATTTCCAACCTTCTGAAATCATGAAGCTCGTTGTGCCGATGATTCTTGCCTGGTATTTTCACGAACGACACATGCCGCCAAAAGCCAAACACCTGTTCTGGGCGGCGATAATGATCGCGCTGCCTGTGGTGTTGATAGGCGTGCAGCCAGACCTAGGTACAGGTCTGCTTATCTGCGCGGCGGGATTGCTCGTCATATTGCTCGCAGGTGTGCCCTGGCGCTATGTTTTCAGTGTGATGGCATTGGCTGTGATGGCGGCGCCCGCGCTCTGGTTTGTGATGCGAGATTATCAGCGGCAACGGGTCTTGATGTTGTTTAACCCGGAGAGTGATCCCTTGGGCTCGGGCTGGAACATCATCCAATCGAAGACTGCAATCGGTTCCGGTGGATTGTTCGGCAAGGGGCTGTTTCAAGGGACCCAGTCCCACCTGGATTTTCTGCCTGAGAGTCAGACAGATTTCATCATTGCGGTGCTGGCTGAAGAGTTAGGTCTTATAGGCGTTCTTGCCCTGCTGGCGTTATATATTTTGCTCGCCGCCCGTGGCGTGGTGATGGCGGTTGAGGCTCAAGACACGTTTGGGCGATTACTTTCCGGTAGCATCGTCTTCACGTTTTTTGTCTATGTGTTCGTTAATATAGGCATGGTGAGCGGTATTTTGCCAGTTGTTGGTGTGCCATTGCCGCTGGTGAGCTTTGGCGGCACATCGATTCTGACGCTATTTGCCGGTTTTGGTATCTTGATGTCTATCCATTCGCATCGTCGAATTACCCTATGAGTCCAGATAGACAATCGCGTTGCTGAAGTGATGATTTATCGAGCGAGCAAGAATACAACTGA
>DGOD01000169.1:0-3738 GCA_002389265.1 Gammaproteobacteria bacterium UBA4475 | reverse complement strand
AACTGACTATGTAGATAACGGAGGATCATGAAATCAAGTTTCATTAAAACTCAATCACTGAGGTTGGCTAGGGTCATCAAATACATCAGTGTGTTTTTGCTGGCGAGCCTGATGTCAGTTGGAGCCACGCAGGCGGAGTACCTTGAACGTGTCGAAGTGCAGGCCTTCGTGCAGGATTTGGTGGCAACGGAAGGCTTTAGTGCGGCGGAACTCGCGCCGATCATCGCTGCTGCAAGTTACAAACAAACCATCATCGACGCCATTTCTCGGCCCGCCGAAAAAGTACTGACCTGGAAAGAGTATCAAGATATCTTCTTGACAGCGCGTCGCGTCAAGGAAGGTCGGGAATTCATGGTTCAGCAAGGTCAAGCGCTAGCCCGTGCGCAGCAACAGTATGGTGTGCCACCAGAAGTTATCGCTGCGATTATCGGTGTTGAGACCATGTACGGCTCGAACAAGGGCAGCTATCGGGTGCTTGATGCGCTGGCGACGCTGGCATTTGATTATCCGCCACGGAGCAAATTTTTCCTTTCTGAGTTGAAGCATTTTTTACTTCTGGCTCGAGAAGAGCAGCTCGACCCGTTGCTGCCGCTGGGGTCTTATGCTGGGGCAATGGGCTATGGCCAATTTATATCCAGTAGCTATCGGCACTATGCGGTTGATTTTGATGCTGACGGCAAACGGGATATTTGGGATAACCCAGTGGATGCTGTCGGCAGTGTGGCGAATTACCTGGCAATGCATGGTTGGCAAGCTGGCGAGTTGGTCACCGTTCGCGGCGCTATCACGGATAATGCGAAGTCCTCCGCCCCATCCAGTCTAGCGGATGTGTATAATGTGGACTTGAAGCCGACCATGAGTTTATTGGCGCTAGGCAAGCTGGGCTTGTCACTTTCTGGCGCATCAAGTGATCTGAATACTATGGTTTCGCCGATGCAGCTCAATGGCAAACACGGCGCGGAAGTTTGGCTGGGCTTTCAAAATTTCTACGTCATTACGCGTTATAATCACAGTAAGCTGTACGCTATGGCGGTATTTCAGTTAAGCGAGCAGCTGAAAGCACAGGATTTGGCGAGCGGGTCAACTCGTTAGAATAATTAATGGATATCAGTGGTTGCTCATGATGGCTTCAGCTAAATCAATCTTGACTGCGATACTTATCGCGGCGCTTCTGTCGGGTTGTGTGGTGCCAGTCGTAGCGCCGCGTCCTCAGGCGCCGCTGCCTGATTTAGGGTCCGGGCCATTAACGAGTCATACTCGTGGCAACAGAAGCCCTTATGTGGTTTTTGACAAGACCTATACCGTCATGCCCAGCAGTTTGGGCTATGTGGAAATCGGTATTGCCTCCTGGTACGGTAAAAAATTTCATGGTCGTCTGACGTCTAATGGCGAAGTTTATGACATGTATCAGGTGACAGCCGCACATAAGGCCTTGCCGCTGCCGAGTATCGTCAGGGTTACCAATCTCGATAATGGTCGCAAGGTCATCGTCAGGGTCAATGATCGAGGGCCCTTCCATTCAGACCGAGTCATTGATTTGTCCTATGCAACTGCACTGCAGCTAGGTTTTGCCGAGCAAGGGACAGCCCCTGTTGTGGTCGAAGCAATAGATGCCGAAAATTATCCCGATCAGGCGGTGCTAACGGAGCATCACGAATCGTTTTACTTACAAGTGGGTGCTTTCTCTAAAATCACAGGTGCAGAACAACTTTTGGCGACGATCAATGATCTCATGGTCCTAAATGGCTTTACGGTTGACGCACGAATATTGCAAAGTGAGATTGCTGAGACAGTTTTGCACAAAGTTTGGCTCGGTCCTATTGGCACAACAGTGAGCCGAGACGAGATCGCACAGTTAGTTCAGGATCAAAAATTAGGGACGCCGATTCAGGTCAAAGTGGAATAGTTTAAACGCCGTAA
This sequence comes from Gammaproteobacteria bacterium UBA4475, assembly GCA_002389265.1. Lineage (GTDB taxonomy): Bacteria > Pseudomonadota > Gammaproteobacteria > Pseudomonadales > Azotimanducaceae > UBA4582. The sequence goes on along the minus strand of DGOD01000169.1, from coordinate 1,818 downwards.
TTTAATATCAGATAGTTAAATAGGAAATTCATGATTCAGAAATATTTAATGTTCGTTGGGTTGTCGCTCATCTCGAGCCTGTTAGTCGCGAGCCCCCAGATCATTCCTGCTCCACCACAATTGGCAGCTTCTGGCTATCTGTTGATGGACGCTGATAGTGGTGAGGTTCTGGTTGAGTTCAATAGCCAGCAGCGCTTACCCCCCGCAAGCCTAACGAAGATCATGACCAGTTATATCGTCGCCCAGGTACTCGACCAGGGGACTCTGGCGGAAGACGAAGAGGTTGACGTCAGTGTTAAAGCCTGGCGTATGGAAGGTTCGCGAATGTTCATCCGGGAAGGCACGAAGGTCAAGGCGGGCGACTTGATGAGCGGTGTCATTATTCAGTCTGGTAACGATGCAAGTGTGGCGCTGGCAGAGCATATTGCCGGCAGCGAAGATGCATTTGCGGCCATTATGAATCAGCAAGCCAAACTTCTAGGTATGGTGGATACACACTTTGTTAATGCCACCGGTCTGCCCGATGAGGAGCACTATACGACGGCATCTGATTTGGCGCGTCTGACGGTCGCGCTAATCAAAGATCATCCGAAACATTATGGCTTATATTCCGAAAAATATTTCAGCTATAACGACATTCGTCAGCCAAATCGAAACTTGTTGTTGTGGCGAGATAAGTCTGTTGACGGTGTAAAGACAGGGCATACTGAGGCGGCGGGGTATTGTTTGGTGGCGTCTGCTGTGCGCGACGGCATGCGCCTGGTTTCTGTCGTTATGGGTGCTCAGTCAGAGGAAGCGAGAGCTGTAGAGAGTCAAAAACTCCTGACCTATGGGTTTCGATACTACGAAACACTGCATCTTTACGCCGCTCGTGAGTCGTTGAATGAGGTACGTGTCTGGGGTGGTGAGAAATCCAATATTCACATGGGTCTGGCAAACAAGGTTTCTATAACAATACCGCGGGGTACGAAAGACCGCTTGACGGCGAGCATGGATATAGATCGGGTCATGCAAGCGCCGATTATCGAAGATCAAACACTGGGGCAGCTCACGGTTAGCCTTGATGGGGCCACGGTCTATGAGGCGCCTCTGGTGGCATTGTCAAAGATTGACGAAGCAGGTTTTTTCCGGCGCCTATGGGACACTTTGGCATTGTTACTGCTGCAGTTGTTCAGCGGTGACCCGTTGAAACTGGTCTAGTCAGGCATGCTATCATCGGCCGGAAAATTGATGCGGATAACGCTATGAACGAAGAATCTACGTCTGCACCTGTGATCGAATTTCCCTGCAGCTATCCGATCAAGGTTGTCGCCAATAGCCACCCAGAGCTGGTTGCGCGGGTCGTGACGATCCTGCAGGGCTATGACGCCACCGTGTCATCGGACAAGGTCAAAGAGCGCCCGAGTCGCAAGGGAAACTATACGGCAGTTACGGTGCAATTTATTGCCACCGGTGAGCCGCAGCTAAAAGCGATGTTCGCGGAACTCAAAACCCATAGTTGGGTTCATATGGTGCTCTAGCCGATGACCATCCTCAATATTCGCCATGGCCTCGCTGTGGGGTTGCAGGATTACGCGACGACTTGGCAAGCCATGCGTGATTTCACTGATACCCGAGATACGGAAACCGCCGATGAGCTTTGGTGGCTGGTGCACTCGCCCGTGTTGACGCTCGGCCAGGCTGGCAAGCCAGAACATATCCTCGGGGCCGGTGATATCCCGGTTGTCAAAACTGACCGGGGTGGTCAAGTCACCTATCATGGCCCGGGTCAGCTGGTTGGCTATCTTTTATTTGACCTGCGACGCATGGGCTTTGGTG
>DGOD01000284.1:1537-10924 GCA_002389265.1 Gammaproteobacteria bacterium UBA4475 | reverse complement strand
TTCAGACAGCTTAGGTTCAGACAGAGAAAACGCCATCGTTCTGTCCGGTGGCGAACCAGCAGATGCCGTTTTTCCTTTGGTTCTGTTAATGTGCCGGCATGCTCACCTTCTCAGCAATCAGCAAGACCTATTACCAGCCCGATGGCGATATCCAGGTGCTGCGCCAGGCAGACTTGCATCTGCCCGCAGGCCAAACAGCCGCGTTACTCGGCGAGAGTGGTTGCGGCAAGAGCACCCTGTTGCACCTCGCAGCGGGACTCGATCAACCCGACAGCGGCCAGATCATAATTAATGGTCAGCGCGCCAGCGACTTCAACGACCGACAGTGGAATCATCTGCGCCGCGAAACCTTGAGCCTGGTGTTCCAGCAATATCATTTGGTACCGACACTCAGTGTGCTCGACAACCTACTCCTTCAGGCTCGGCTTGCCAACCGGCTCAATCCCGCGCTACAACAACATCTGATTGACAGGCTAGGACTCGTCCCGCTGCTAGGGCGGCTACCTCACCAACTGTCGGGCGGTCAGCAGCAGCGGGTCGCCATCGGCCGGGTTCTGATGCATCAGCCACGCCTCATTCTTGCAGATGAACCCACGGGCAATCTCGACGAAGCCACCAGCCACAACGTGATGGAATTATTTACCACCCTCGTTAAAGAAACCGGTAGCAGCCTGTTGATGGTGACCCACAGTCAAGTGATGGCGAACTATCTGGATCATCAGTGGCTGTTGCAGGCAGGTCAGATCACGCCAGTACTCGCTCGAGACACTTAGCTTGAAGCGCCAATTCAAACAGACGATTTGGGTCTTTGTGACGCTCATTAGCCATTATCGCCGACATCCGGGCCAAGCCCTGACCATGGCCTTAGGCCTTATTAGCGGGGTCGCACTGTGGGCGGCTGTCCAGCTTATTAATGATCATGCCCGTAGCAGCTACGCTGAAGCCGACCAGTTACTCGGCGCCGAAGCCCGTTACTGGATACGCAGCGACAACAGTCTGGGTGTCGCGGTGGCAGACTATGTTGACTTACGGCGGGCCGGGTTTGAGCAGCTTTATCCTGTGATCGAAACTCAAGTGCGCGACGCCCAAGGACGCTCGGTTGCGATCATTGCCACTGATTTGTTGGCGTTACCGGTTGGCAGCGGCATCGGTTCGAACGCCAGATATAGCAACCCTTTTGGCGCCTCAAGCTGGCTCGCTCTGATTCAAGCGGATTACCAGGCCTGGTATCCCCAGTCCTTGGCGACGCAGTTGGGTATTGAACCCGGGCAACGGCTGATTCTAGCCAGCGGTGAGCACCTGCCACCGGCTTTAATTCAAACTCAAACTCAACAAGGCCAACGGGTTTTTATGGATATCGCTGCCGCAATGGCCATTCTGGGCACCGATACCTTCAGCTACCTGGGCGTCGGGCGCCTCAGCGAGTCGGAACAATTGCGCCTCGCCGCGCTGCTACCTGCGACCCTGACATTGGTGACTAACCACCAAGCATTGGATCTCGCCCAGGTGACTGAGAGCCTGCACACTCACCTCACGGCCCTCGGCTTATTGTCCTTCGCCGTTGGCCTGTTTATTGTCTTTAATGCGGTTCGATTCTCGCTACTGGCACGCCAAGGGACCTTGACGACGCTGCGCGAAATGGGCGTCTCACTCGGGATGCTGAGCATTGCCATCATTGCTGAGTCATTACTTTGGACCCTCTTCGGCACGAGCCTTGGCCTCGTCTCGGGCTATGCCTTAAGCCAGCTGTTATTGCCCGCCATGGCCATGAGCCTGCAGAGTCTCTACGCCGCTGAACTGGGTACATTAATCGGCATTCGCCCGGAACAAGTGCTGCAGGCATTTGGACTGAGTCTCGCCGGCGTGGTGTTGGCATTAACGCTACCCCTGTGGCTGCGAGCACGAGAGTCCATTCGGCGCCAACGGGACACCACCGCTCAATGGCAGCAGGATCAGCGCGGCATCGGCTGGATGGCGTTGGTGGCGATGGGCTTACTCGGACTTGCCGCAGCCCTATACCCTTGGATGGCCAGCATTGAACAAGGTTTTTTGATATTGGCGCTGGTGATGTTTGGCGGCGCGCTCTTGCTCCCCTGGTTAGTATTGAGCCTGATCGAGACCTGCGCTCGGCTATTGCCCAAACAACAGTGGTTACTGCGCTGGGCCGTATCCGATGCACTCGCGCAACTACCCCACCTGCGGATCGCCTTGATGGCCCTGTTACTGACCCTCACCGCCAATATCGGGGTGACTACACTGGTCGACTCATTTCGAACCGCATTGGGCGATTGGCTGGAAACCCGTTTAGCCGCTGATATTTACGTCCAGAGTGAGTCGCTAGATATTGAGGCCGTTAAACAAGTGGCTTGGCTTAGCGGCTATTCCCCACGCATCGGTGTGGACCTACGTTGGCAAAATCGCCCCACCTCAATTCGCGGCTTGGACCTCAACGCGCCAGACACGGTTGGTATGGTGTTGGCCCAAGATCAGGGAGTCCAGAATCAACAGGCCCAAGACCAGGCACGCCAAGCCTGGCGCGCCGGTGATAGCTCAGTCATACCGATTTTGGCAAATGAACAAGTGCGGTATCTCGCGCACACGCCACTGGGTAGCATGATCGAATTGCCAACGCCAACTGGCCTGCGGCGCTTCAAAATCATCGGTTATGTACACGACTATGGAAATTCGAGTCTCGCGTTTTACTTACCTGGCGAGACTGTCATGGCGCTTTGGCCAGCGGCCGAATTGCTTGGCGCTGGTTTATGGTTGTCTGATCCAGCAGCGCAAATTGATCCCGACTGGCTCAGCAGTCGTCTATCAGCACTAGGGGTGAAACCTGGACAGTGGGTGCGACAGGGCGAGATCAAACGGCTATCTTTTGCAATTTTCGATCGCACGTTTGCCATTACGGCGACCCTGAATACGCTGACATTATTGGTGGCTGGACTCTCACTATTGACGGCCTTGCTCGCGGTGCACCAACAACGCTTGCCGGAATACGCTCACTGGCGCTCCATGGGTGTGAATTTCAGCCAGTGGCTGCAAATTGTTGCCCTGCCCCTGCTACTCATGCTGGCAGTCACCTTGTTGCTGTCATTACCCCTGGGCTTCAGTTTAAGTTGGTTATTGATTAACAAATTAAATGTAATCGCCTTTGGTTGGACCATGCCCCTGTTGTGGTCTTGGTGGCCCTTGGCAAAACTCGGCATCCTGACCCTGGGAATTGTCCTGACAACCCTCACGGTATCTGTGGTTCGGGTCAGACAGACGCTACCGACAGCTATCCAACAACTAGCCGGTGACTCAGGATGAAACACGTCATGGGTGACTTGCGCGCCCACAGCTATTTAAAAATAATACTACTTTTCGGCTTGGCGCTGCCGTTGCAGTTGCTGGCTAGCGAGGCCTATCAACTACTGCGGGGGGATCCCGCCGGCTATGCTGCAGTCGTGCCGGGCAAAGCGCTTAAGTTTCCCGAGGACCACCTGCCTCACCCTGACTATCGCATAGAGTGGTGGTACTTGACCGCAAATTTGATTGACGCCAGCGGCGCGCACTATGATGTGCATTGGACGCTGTTTCGTCAGTCCATGAGCCCTCTGGCTGATCCTGGCGGCTGGTCTAGCAACCAGGTCTGGATGGCCCACGCCGCGCTCAGTACGCCCGAGGGCCACGTATATAAACAACAGTTTGCTCGCGGCGGCATTGGTCAGGCAGGAGTTGAATGGACAACGACCAACAAGGTCACGGCGAACCCGGAATCAACAACAGCAACCAACTCTCCAGATCAGTTTCAGGCCTGGCTAGATAACGGGATGCTCAAGGGGCAAGGTTCAAGTCCGCTGCCAGGCCAGTTAAGCTTCACTGTAGAGGATTTTGAAGTCAGCTTGAATCTGAACGTGGCCACGCCTTGGGTCTTGCAAGGTGACGCCGGCTACAGCCGAAAATCGAACATGGGGCAAGCCAGCTATTATTACAGCCAACCGCATATCACCATCACCGGTGAGGTGACTCGCAACCAACAAACGACGAATCTAACAGGCCAAGGCTGGCTGGATCGAGAGTGGAGCTCACAACCACTGGCGCCTAACCAACCCGGCTGGGACTGGTTGTCTGTGCATCTCGACGATGGCCATGCACTGATGGTCTATCGTCTGCGCCAAGACAACGGCGAGGACTGGATTAGCGGTAGCTGGATCACGCCCGAAGGCCAGACAACTAGCTTGAATAAGAGTGATATCGTCTTTCAGCCTATTCGACATACAACCCTCAAGACCGGCACCAATACCCACCACAAGTTACCCCTGCATTGGCGTGTTGCCCTGCCCGGTCTAGGTCTGAGCTGGACCGTCGCGCCTCGTTCTGAGGATCACTGGCTAAACACCGCCTTCCCTTATTGGGAAGGTCCGGTCACCCTTGAAGGCACAATGGCGGGCCAAGGCTTTCTGGAACTCACGGGCTATCCAGAATCCCAATAGCACCATCAGCAGGATGTTAGGGCTACACCATCAGTCCGGCCCGGACGGCAGCAAGCCGGTCATCTTGGCGCGCGATTTGACCATTTACGATCACCACATCAAACCCTTCGGCAAGTTGCAAGGGCTGCGGATAGGTCGCGGTGGCTTTGATGCGATCAGGATCGAAGATCAGAAGCGCCGTCTTGTGATCGACGGCGACGACACCAGGGTCCGTCAGACCCAATATCCCGGCAGGCTGGGATGTCATTTTGCGAACGGCTGCCGCTAATGAAAACAATTGACGTTTGATCACGTACTCTTCAGGGATTTTCGCAAAGGTACCATGGCCGACAAACATGGCCAGATTTGTGCCTATACCTTGAGCCGCGACCCGCCCAAGCCAGTGAGCCATGTTTTCCGTCTCGGGACTATCGCCATCCTGACCGAGCGAGAGCGTCGTCACCCCCATGGCGAGAAAGTTCTCGAATGTTGGTGTTTCCATAGGATCGCCATGAGAATGCAAGTCAATAAAACCAGGACTCACGATCCTGCCCGCAGCATTGATACGGTGATTGATTCGAGTAAGCTGGTCGGCGGCACTGACGTGGGTCTCACCAACGTACACAATCCTATCGCCGACCACCACCACATCAGCAGCTTTCACCTTATGGCCTAGTCCGTCGAGCACCTGCCCACCCTCAATCAACCGGTCTATCTGCGGGTATTCCGCCAAAAATGGCGGCCGGTCCTCACTGCACCCCATCAACAATAGCGCGTAACAGCAAGGCAGAATTCATCTGAGCCAGGACAGCAAAGCGGCAGCTCTGAACGAGGCTGGCATCGTGATCATAACGGAAATAGCTGCGCTAAGTCAGATCACTCCCTTGACGTCAGCCATACGACCCAGCAGACTCAGTTCATCACTGTATGGAAGATGCCTGTGACCACACTCAAATTCGCAGCTATTTTTAAAGACTGTGCTCAGGCCGAACACCTCGCCCAACAGTATCGCGGCCAGCTGTTTGTTGATGAACGCGCCGCTAGTCGAGAGCTGCCAATCGCGGCGTTGGTGACTGCCAGCACCGATGATCTGGCAGGCTTTCTGGCCGCTACTGACGCCGGCGCCTATCTGATCTATGAACGAGTGATCAAACCACGGAGCGTTCCCGATGATCCAAATGCTGCCCCTTCGATCCCGGGCGCGCCGGTGAACCTGCCGGGCTTTATCGGCTTATTCCCACTCATTGCCCACCCGGACCTTGGCCACACCGATGCAGATCGATACTGGCGTGACCAGCATGCACCCCTGGCGTTACAGGTACATGAGGCCATGTCGCATTACCGGCAGTTGAGCATCGTCCATCGGTTTCATGGCCCAGACCTTGATGGTATTGCGTTATGTGGCTTTGACTCTCTGCTGGATTTACGCGAACGCTTTTATGCCACCGAAGCAGGCCGCGAGGCAATAGCCAAAGACATCAGTCAATTCGCCGACACAGCTAAATCACCTCGACGTATGATTGTCGCAGAAACGCTCTATGGATGAAGCTAGCCCATCAATCAAGCCACTGTGAACAAGTAGCGTGAGATAACCACCGACATAGCGTGACTGGCTTTCTGTTGCCATCGAGGGTTTAATAAAGCCTCCCGAGCCTGCAGCAATGGACCGTCAATATGTCTTTAGCCCAACAAGCCTCAGCCGCCTTCACTGTCGAACGACTCAGCCCGACCATTGGTGCCGAACTCAGCGGTATCGACTTAAGCCAAGCGTTGCCTGACAGCACGATCGCCGAAATTTATCAGGCGCTGCTCGATTATAAGGTCATCTTCTTTCGAGACCAGAACATCACTTCTCAACAACACTTGGCCTTTGGCCGGCGCTTTGGCGCCCTTGAGGTTCATCCCTTTGCGGCCCAAGACCCTGAATTTCCAGAACTTCTCAGAATCACCCACAACGAAGAAAATAAGGGCCAGGAAAATCTCTGGCACAGCGATGTGACTTGGCGGGCAGAACCGTCGTTGGGATCCATTCTGCGTGCGCACGAGATCCCCGATGTGGGCGGAGACACCTTGTTTGCCGACATGGGTCAGGCCTATGACGATTTAAGCGAAACTCTCAAGGAGCAACTTGACGGTCTGACAGCGATTCACGATGCTGTGGGTTTTCGTCAACGTATGCGCGAAAAAGGCGCATCGGAAGACGAAGTCAACGCCATGCGTGAAAGATATCCGGCGCAGGAACATCCTGTCGTTCGTACCCACCCGAACACGGGTAGAAAAACCTTATACGTGAATCGTGCCTTCACCCAGTCTATTGTGGGAATGTCAGCCGAAGATTCGCAGGCGATCCTCGACCAACTGTACCGAACCGCTGCGGTGCCTGAATACCAGTGCCGATTTAAGTGGCAGTCCAACTCCATCGCCTTCTGGGATAATCGCGCTTGCCAGCACTATGCTGTCTCCGACTACTGGCCGCAGGTCAGATCGGTAGAACGCGTCACCATTATCGGCGACCGACCTCGATAAAGGAGCCTGTTGATGACCCTGCAGATTGATCAAATCACACCGGGATTAGGTGCCGAGATTCGCGGTGTTAATCTTGCGCAACCGTTGTTGCCAGATCAAATCGAACAGATCAAACAGGCATTTTTAGACCATATGGTACTGGTGTTCAGAGACCAGGACCTCAGCCGTGAGCAGCACAAGTCATTTGCTCGCCAGTTCGGTGAGGTGCATATTCACCCCTCGAAACGTGGCGGCATGAGTCGGCCTGATCCGAACATCGACGTGGAAATCTTTTTGATCGATACCAAGCCAGATGCAAAACTCACCAATGGTGAAGCCTGGCACTCGGATGTGTCCTGTGAGGTCATACCACCCGCCGCGTCTTTATTGTATGTCACCAAGGTTCCGGAAAATGGGGGCGGCGACACCTTGTTTGCGAATATGTATGCGGCGTACGACGAGTTATCTGAACCATTAAAATTACTGCTGAGTGATAAGACCGCGTTCCATGATGGCGAGGTTGACCTGCGAAATTATGGGGTGAAATTACGCAAAGACCAAACCTACCCGAGCGCATCTCATCCGATGATTATAGCGCACCCGCAAACGGGTCGACCCTTGCTGTTCGTTAACTCGAGCTTCACATCGCATATCGAAGGGCTCCCCAAGTGGGAGAGCGATATGATACTCAACGGGCTCTACCAATTTATCGCCAACAATCCACGCATTCAGTGCCGGGTCAAATGGACACCGGGCACGCTCACCATGTGGGATAATCGGTGCCTGCAGCATCAAGCTGTCAGAGACTACGCAGGATTTTCTCGTTACGGCGAGCGTGTATCGATCCTGGATGGTCATGCCCCGACAGCCGCCAACGGTTCCTGACATTGAATCGTTACCGGCTGTAGATCCGCGGCCTTATGCTGACGCTAGTCAGCCCAAACCCAGATCATCGACGATCTGCTGACAGATTTTCTCAGGTGACTCGGCAATATCGACAATCAAACTAGCACTAGAAGGCTGCAGCGTGGCTAACTGGCTCTGCAGCAAACTGGTAGCCATAAAGGCATGTTGACGTTGAGCTAGTCGCCCTTGAATCACCTCAAGGCTGCCGCTAAGCAACACGGATCGCACTGTGGATTCATTGATCCCTAACTCGGTCCGATAAGTCTGCTTCAGCGCAGAGCAGGCCAACACAGCACTGCGACCTTGCGCCTGCAACACAGCTACTTTCTGCGCTAAGACGCTAAGCCAGGGCCAGCGATCTGCATCGGTCAAGGGCGTGCCTGAACGCAGCTTATCGATATTGGCAGCGGGGTGAAAATCATCAGCATCCAGAAACACCCAGTCCAACCCTTCAGCCAACAATCGGCCTACCGTAGTCTTACCGCTGCCGCTGACACCATAGACAACAACAATCATGAATGGGCGGCGAAATAAGCCCGCATATCCCAGCCGGGCCAACGGGCCTGACTGAGCTTCAAGGTACGTAGCGTCCAGTAGGCATCGCCCGGTAGGGGTATTCCCAAACAGGCTAACTGTTGCGGTGATGCATGATCAAAAACCCCAGACCAGTTTCTGCCAGCGCTCTCTTGCCATACATGATAACCAATAAGCTCATTGCCCGACGCCTTGTAGCCTGCGGTCATGGTGTAGCGATAGCCATTTTCAAGGGTCAGGTTCGTGCCTCGGTGAAATGTATCGATACTGTGAGCGACCAGCGTGCCTGCGGGTCCCGCCGCGGATTTTTCGCGGCTTAACAGCGCCCCTTGTAGCTCCGCCGAAACCGCTACCGCTCCGGGTTTTAACACTTGTGCGGCAGCGGGTTTGGGGACGTAATGCAAAGCACCAAGCGCGTCGGTAACATCGGTAATGTAGAGAATAAAATCTACCGTGCGCAACGCCGCCGTCTCGGACGGAACCAATAACGTGTGGTTGCCAAAATCACAATGGTGCGCCTGCTCGTAATTGGTTTCGCCGGTATATTTAGCCCAAGTATGCGACTGGTACAAGTGTACCGAATCAACGCCCAATACCGCGCTGGCAAAGTCTATCAACGCGGGATGCAGAGAAATCAGGTTCATCTCTGGGGACGCATCAAAGGGAAAGTTATCGATATTTTTGAATTGCAGTTTACGAAATGCCGCGGCCTGCTCGTCTTCATCACCATCAACCATTGCACTGATGGTTTGATCGGCATGAGTACCATAGATGCGCTCGTACTCGGCATAAACAGGGGCGATTTCTGCGGCGCTAAAGAAATTGGGAATGATTGCGAACCCCTCATCACGCCACTGTTGAACGTGTTCCGGGGTATATCGCTGAGAGGCATTCTGCTGCATAGGCTGCTGGCTTCACTGTGGCGTTCGAATGAACTAATCATGCCACAGTTGCTCGGCGAAAGTTAAGTCACCTGCCTACCCCC
>DGOD01000284.1:0-1466 GCA_002389265.1 Gammaproteobacteria bacterium UBA4475 | reverse complement strand
CTGACAACTAACACCGGAACTGCCAGCATGCCAATGAATCCTGCAACACTCGTCCAACTCGGATTAGACCAGATAGTCCCCGCTGAGGTTAATGGCCGCCAGAATGGCGTCGTCAATGATCCGGCCTGGGATGCCGCCTACCATCCCTGTGCGGAAGCATTTCCCGCAGCAGACGTGATGGCCGGTCTGGTCCAAAAAACACCCGCCTATCAGTCCTCCGTCTACCCCGGCACTATTCGAGATCTATGGCTTTATCAAACCCCAGGCTGCGATGGTTCCACCCTACCCCAAGTGATCTTTTTCAATGATGGCGCCTGGTACCTGGGCCGCCAAGGCCCGGTGCGAGCCACTCAGGTACTCGACAGCTTGTTTAGCCTTGGCCACATCAAGGCCACTGTGGCCATATTCATTAATCCGGGCCAGCCAGATCATCCGGTCCAGGGGCCTATTGCGTCCTACAATCACACACAATCGCAGCGCAGCCTCGAGTATGATCAGCTCAGTGGGCGCTACGGTGAATTTCTATTCGACGAAATTTTGTCCTGGGCCGAGACCCAGCTAGGCTTTGCCTGCAGTCGCCAGCCGGTTGACCGAACCCTCTGTGGCATCAGCAGTGGTGGTATTGCGGCGTTCAATGCCGCCTGGCACTTCCCCGACCAGTGTCAACGGGTGATCAGCCATTGTGGGTCCTACACGGATATCTGGGGCGGTCATAATTACCCCTCATTGATTCGAACTCATGCCCGCAAGCCCCTGCGCGTGTTTTTACAAAGTGGCCAACATGACGTCAGGTCGCCCTTCGGTGACTGGCCATTAGCGAATCAGATGATGGCCAGCGCCTTAGATTGGGCGGGCTATGACTATCAATTCGCCTATGGCGATGGCGGCCATAATCTGCACCACGGCGGCGCGCTGTTCGCGGATACCCTGCGCTGGCTCTGGCGGGATTAATACCGCTACGGGGCTTGATGTGAGACGCCAGCATCACCAAATTGTAACTGGACCATGCGCGCATATAGCGCATTTCGCTTAAGCAACGTGCCATGAGTACCGACATCCTGAATCTGCCCGGCATCTAGCACCACAATTCGATCGGCCTTAAGGACGGTCGCCAGACGATGTGCGATCACCATGGTGGTTCGATTCTGCTGCAAGCGCTCAAGGGCCGTTTGCACCAGGCGCTCGCTTTCGGCGTCCAAGGCACTGGTGGCTTCGTCCAGCAGCAAAATCTTTGGGTCTCTCAATACCGCACGGGCGATGGCAATGCGCTGCTTCTGGCCACCCGACAGGCGCGCGCCCTTCTCACCGAGAAAAGTGTCATAACCTTGGGGCAGCTTATCGATAAACTCGTCAGCCGAGGCTGCCCTGGCCGCTGCACGGATTTCTTCCATGCTGGCTCCGGGTTTACCAAAACGAATATTTTCTGCAGCAGTGGCGCCAAAGATGGTGGTTTCTTGCGGCACTAT
>DGOD01000096.1 GCA_002389265.1 Gammaproteobacteria bacterium UBA4475 | reverse complement strand
TTGGTGATTCGATTTCGGGTCGACGGCGTGCTGCGTCAAATCGTGTCGCCGCGGCGCGCTCTGGCGCCGCTCTTAGTGTCACGTATCAAAGTCATGGCGAAGCTCGACATTGCCGAGAAACGGTTGCCCCAAGATGGCCGTATTTCTGTGCGAGTTGGCGGTAAGGAGGTTGATGTGCGCGTCTCGACCATTCCGGCAAGCAATGGCGAACGCGTGGTCATGCGACTCTTAGACAAACAGGATGGCCGCAAGAGCCTAGAGTTTCTGGGAATGCAGTCGTCGGGTTTGAGCGCGATGCAGGGCTTACTCACACGGCCTCATGGCATTATTTTGGTCACCGGACCAACCGGTTCCGGAAAATCAACCACCTTGTACGCCGGTTTAGATCGGCTCAATGACAGCAGCCGTAACATCTTAACCGTTGAAGACCCGATCGAATATGATGTGGAGGGCGTTGGCCAAACGCAGGTGAATGCAAAGGCCAATATGACCTTTGCAAAAGGTTTGCGGGCGATCTTAAGACAAGATCCAGACGTTGTGATGGTCGGTGAAATTCGAGATTATGAGACCGCCGACATCGCCGTTCAGGCGAGTTTAACGGGCCATTTAGTCTTATCAACGCTTCATACCAACACGGCAATTGGGGCAATCACGCGCTTGGCCAATATGGGCGTGCAGCCGTATCTGCTGTCAAACAGCATCGCTGGATTGGTTGCGCAGCGCTTGGTACGGGTTCTGTGTGATCAGTGCAAAACAGCGCATGCTCCCGATGCCTACGAACGAGGCTTCCTCAATTTAAAGGAAGATGCCGCAGCGGTGATTTATCGAGCAGTAGGCTGCGATGCCTGCGCCAATGAGGGCTATCGCGGCCGCCAAGGCATCTATGAAATCATAGTGGTTGATGATGGCCTTCGGGAGATGATCCATATGGGCGCATCTGAGCCGGAGATGGAAAAGCAAGCGCGTCTGCATTCGATGGGCATTCGAGACGATGGACGAAGCAAAGTGCTTTCGGGTATGACGACCATTGATGAAATTCTCCGCGTCACGATGGCCGATTGACTTAAACGATGCCAGCATTCGATTACCAAGCCTTAGATGCACGTGGACGCCAGAAAAAAGGGCTGCTTGAAGGCGATTCGGCCCGGCAAGTCCGACAAATGCTGCGAGATCAGGGATTAGCCCCAACAAGTGTCACCTTAACCCGGCAGGGTGATGGCGAGACAGGTTCAGGCAGCGACTTTTTGTCCAGCTTCTTTCAACCCGCGCTGTCGGTGAGTGAGCGAGCCCTGATCACCCGTCAATTGGCGACTTTGATCGCGGCGGGATTGCCGATCGAAGAATCACTGCTTGCCGTTTCCCGCCAAACTGAAATGCCAAAAACGCAAAAAATGTTGGCCACTGTGCGGGCTCGCGTTTTGGAAGGTTATTCCTTGGCTCGGAGTCTTGAAATCTACCCTAAAGCCTTTCCAGATTTGTTTCGGGCAACGGTCGCAGCGGGTGAATCGTCAGGGCATCTCGACGCGGTTCTGAATCAGCTTGCGGATTTTAGTGAGGCCCAATACGAATCTGCGATGCGGGTACAACAAGCGTTGGTTTACCCTGTAATTTTGTTTGTTCTAACCTTATTAATCCTGGCCGGATTGCTGGGTTATGTGGTCCCCGATATTGTGACGGTTTTCGCCGATACTGGGCAAGCGCTGCCAGCCCTAACCCAGGCTGTGATTGCAGCAAGTGATTTTGTTGCGGGCTATGGCTGGCTAGTTGGTTTAGGTTTGGTGGGCTTCAGTCTTCTGATTCGGCAACTGTTATTGGTTGAACAAAATCGCCTGAAGTATGATCGATTTCTGCTGAAAGCACCGCTCTTTGCCAAGATGAGTCGGGGTCGAAATATTGCGCAGTTTGCGAGTACTCTGAGCATTCTGACGGCTTCTGGCGTGCCGTTGGTGGAAGCGATGAAAATCGCAGGAGAGGTCGTGTCCAATACCTGGCTTCGCACAGAAGTCGTGCGCGCGACGCTGCGTGTGAGCGAGGGCAGCAGTCTGCAAGCTGCGCTGCAGACAAGTGGGTATTTTCCGCCAATGATGCTGTATATGATTGCAAGCGGCGAGTCGAGTGGTGAGTTAGATAGCATGCTGGCACGGGTTGCGCGCTATCTTCAGCAGGATGTTGAGTCGCTGCTCGCAACGTTACTGAGCTTGATCGGTCCCTTGATGCTCATCATTATGGGCGGTGCGGTGTTCACCATTGTGATGGCGATTCTGCTGCCGATCATCAATCTCAATCAGTTGGTCGGTTAGTCTATGATCTCGGCGCTTGGCCTGAACGCGCTGATATCGAAATATAAAAGTAATAGATTTTGAAAAATAATAGAGGAAGACACAGACAATGAAGCAACCGAAGACGGGCGCATACCGTCAGACAGGTTTTACCCTCATCGAGATTATGGTGGTCGTGGTTATATTGGGAATTCTGGGGGCCTTGATTGTGCCGAATATCGTTGGCCGGCCCGATGAAGCACGGGTCACCGCGGCTCGATCAGATTTGCAACAAGTCGGCAATGCCTTGGATTTATATCGGATGGATAACGGTCACTATCCGAGTACCGATCAGGGGCTGGAAGCGTTGATTGATAAGCCAAGTGGTTATCCGGAACCCAGACGCTGGAATGCTGATGGTTATCTTAAAAAGCTGCCGATTGATCCTTGGGGTGAGCCCTACCTGTACTTTAGTGAAGGCCGGCAAATCGAAGTGTATTCTTTGGGCTCTGACCGGCGCGAAGGTGGCGAGGGTGTGGATGCCGATTTAAAACTATCGGACCTATAGGCATCACGATGCGCGTTATGAAGGGTTTTACGCTGATTGAAATCCTGGTTGTTCTGTTTATTGTTTCGTTGTTGACCGGTCTTGTGGTCGCAAATCTCCCCGCTTTTGTCTCTCAAGCCGACTTTGAGGAGGAGGCTGATCGACTGAAATTTGTTTTTGAGTATGGCCTTGAGACTGCGCAAGTTGATGCCGTCGAGATTGGGGTTGAACTGGCAACTGACAGCTACGGAT
The DNA here is from genome assembly GCA_002389265.1 of Gammaproteobacteria bacterium UBA4475. GTDB lineage: Bacteria > Pseudomonadota > Gammaproteobacteria > Pseudomonadales > Azotimanducaceae > UBA4582. The sequence continues at coordinate 2,077 of DGOD01000096.1, read as the reverse complement.
TTGTCATTTTTGATGAAAGTAGCCAAACCTGGATGCCGGCAGACGCGCCGCAGTTGAAACACCATACGTTACCCGAAGGATTAATTTTGGCGCTCACTACCGAAGGCGAGCCTTTACGATTGATTGAGCCGACAGAGGAGACACAGGCGAGCAACGACACAGGAATGAGCAATGCGCCTCAACCCGAATTGTTGCTGTTGTCGAGCGGCGAAACCTCAATCTTTGAATTGAGCTTGGTCGCTGAGGACGGCTGGTGGATGGGGTTGTCGACCGAAGGCTTTGGAGACTTCGTCTTAAGTAGCACGCCCATTGAACGTGATGAGTCATAAGCGCGCTTTCATGCGAGGCTTCACCCTTATCGAGGTGATGGTGGCGCTCGCCGTGTTTGCGGTCATCGCGCTTGCGCTGACCAAAAATGCGTCTTTGGCGGTGGTGCAGACCAGTCGGATGCAAGAGCAGCTTCTCGCTTTCACGGTCGCGCAGAACGTGATGAATGAGATCACGAGCCGGGGTGGTGATGACGACCCTTTCTTACTACCGACTCGTAAGCAAACTGAAATTTTGATGGCCAACCGGCGGTACCAAGTTTTGGTTCGCGTTGAGGCAACAAGCGACGCGGATCTAAAGCGGCTTGAAGTGTCCGTGAGAGATGATGCCGTCGTTGATCAGGAGCTCGCCGTCTTATACAGCTATATTGGTCGTAACTGATGCGGCGCGCATTGGGATTTACTTTGCTTGAGGTCCTGATCGCGATGACGATCTTCTCAATACTCGGGTTGGCGTCCAATCAGATGCTGCGCAGTGTGTCCAGTATTGAGTCTCAGATGGAAGAACGGACGGATGAATACCGGACTTTAGTCCGAGTCTTTAAAATGATTGATCGGGACATTTCGGCTTTAGTTTATCGAGGGGTGCGCGATGAATTTGGCGATCCCATCGCCGCTGTCTCAGTGAATCAAGGCTTGTACCCATTAGAATTTACTCGGGGTGGCTGGCGTAACCCTTTGAAGTTGCCAAGGAGCCAGTTACAGCGAGTCGCCTATCAATACAATGGTGAAGCGTTGCAGCGGGTGGTCTGGCTGGTTCTGGATCGGGCCCAAGACGCGACGCCCCGGGTTCAAACGCTAATGACCGGAGTGACAGATTTTAAAGTCAGTTTGATCAAGGCCGATGGTTCGCGTCAGGAAGTGATTACCGCTGAGGATGGAGACGAACTGCCTGTGGGCATTGAGATAAGGATCACCACAGAATTGTGGGGCGATTTAATTCGACGCGTAAACCTACCGGAATACATACCGTTTGCAATGCAGGGCGGCACAGGCGCGCTCGAGGCGGAAAATAACGTTAACGACATCGAAACAGACCAAAATGACGAGTTTGACCCGGCGTCGCAACCCCTTTCGCCATCACTTGATGAGCGGACTTTATGATGATGCGGTCAAGGCAGCAGGGCGTTGCGCTGATGATTGTGCTGCTCGTCGTAACCATTGCGACGGTGCTCAGCGTCTCCATTGCTAAGAACCAGCATCGCGCCATTTCCTCGGCCACACGTTATTTTGATCGAGCGCAGGCCTACTACTATGCCACGGGGGGCGAAGAGTACGCTCGGCAACTATTAGCTCGTGACTTTAAAGAGCGGCCTGAGCAGGACGACTTAAGCGAAGCCTGGGCGGCTGCGGATCTTGCTTTTGAGTTTGAATCAGGCGAAGTCGATATCGTGATCCAAGACCTGCAGAGCCTGTTCAATCTTAATGATTTTGTATCCTCAAACCAGGGCAATGGTCTGATTGCCGAAAAGTTGTCGCTACTGTCGTCACAAATTGGTTTGAACCCGAGTTGGATGGATGAATTGCTTGATTTCAGCGATATCGATGGCGAGGTCAGGCCGGGTGGCGCTGAAGATTATTATTATCTGGGGCTTGAACGGCCGTATCGAACGAGTGGTCAACCGCTGCGAGATCTCTCAGAGATTCGGTTGCTCCGGACGATGACCGATGAGGCCTACGGTCGTTTGTCGGAGGTCATGACGGTTTTGCCAACGGTGGGCGGCGCCTTAAATGTGAATACCGCGCCGCCA
>DGOD01000260.1 GCA_002389265.1 Gammaproteobacteria bacterium UBA4475 | reverse complement strand
AAGGGTAAATGAAAGGGTAAATGACGCTAAACTGGTGGTCGCATTGCACAACCCCATGACGCCCCCAATCTCGACAGCCTATTCTGAATTTTGCTTTGCTAAACAGACCCTCTCAATGCATCTTATAATAGTCAGCCACCTAGGCGTCGTCATTTCTTGACCGGAGCACTATCAGTGTAGTGGTCCTCTCAGGATACTCCATAACGACGCCAGGCGAGACTATCTTCGTTTATTTAAGCTGTTTCGGTGGCATCTTCAATAACGTCTTCTGCCTGATAACCCTTGTCTGTTTCAGTCATATTGAACTCAACTCTCGAACCTTGCTTAAGTGTTCTGTATCCATCTCCTCGAATCGATCTGAAATGAACAAAAACATCTTCTCCATCTGGACGCTCAATAAAGCCAAAACCCTTAGCATCATTGAACCACTTAACAGTACCTTCTTCTCTATTCGACATATCCAACTCCCTCGATTACGGCTGACGCTCACCACCAAAGTGTCTCTCAATTCAGACTTTCCAAATTTTGATCACTTCAATGGGGTGTCACGCACCACTGACATTACTATGTGTTACTTACATATTATTACATATAAGTTACAAAGCACTATCCTTATACCGAAGGTAGATGGCAATAATCCAATTACCTAAACCCATAGCTTTTTTCTTATTGGAATGCAGTTCTACTATTCCTTGCGACGCCAAGCGGGAACTCAGCTAGCTGTCTTACACTCAATCTTAGGCTGAACCCTTAATATAAGCTATACAACGCCATTTCGGCCTGTCGAACAACCATCACTACCCACGTCCTTTGCTCAGGTTGAGACTGAATCGATCTTGCACTTCAGCGTCTTCATTATGAGTTGGTACACTGACCGCATTTGAGTCTTGCCAAGAATATTCCCTCGATGGGCGTCCACTGTTTTCGAGCTGATCCCCAATGTTGCAGCCACTTCCTTTGTCACTTTACCCTGCACTAACAAATCCATGACCTCCCGCTCTCGAGTCGATAGTTTTTCGACCCGGGCGAGAAAATCGCTTATTTCTCGCTGCTCTAAAAAGACTTCGACATTCAGCTCGATGGCTGAGGCAATACTGTCCAGCAATAACTGATCATTAAAAGGCTTTTCAAAGAAGTCGCGTGCGCCGGCCTTCATCGCCCGAACAGCGAGCAAAACATCCGCATGACCGGTGATAATAATGACCGGCAGCTGAACGCCGTCTTCGACTAACCTAGCTTGCAACTCCAGCCCGCTCATCTGTGGCATACGAATATCAAGCAGCAGACAACCTGGGCGAGCTGGATCATAATGGTCGAGAAAATCTTGCGCCGACTCACAAGCCAATGCGGCCAGCCCAGCTGATTCCACTAGAAGCGTCAAGGAATGTCGAACACCTTCGTTATCGTCAACAATATAGACTATAGAATCGAAGTACATATTTCTCTCTTTGCCCGCTATCAAATGAATTTACAAAAATATCGGCCCTGATGTTGATCAACAATGAAAGCCAACCGGTCTGTTCGATATTCGACTGGAACTAATCGCACGCCAATAAACGCTTCAAAACAGGCAAACTGAAGGACAGGGTTGATCCCTGGCCCGGTTCAGAATTAGCCCACAGATTGCCACCGTGCGCCTCAATAATAGAACGACTGATCGACAACCCCAGACCCATTCCTTGCTCAACTTTGGTGGAATAAAAAGCATCAAATATCCGACTTGAGACTTCTGAATCCATGCCGGAACCATTATCTGTTACTTCGACCCGTAGGAAACGCTTCGAAGAAAGGTAGCTCCTAATCGTTACTTCCCGCTTGTTGGCGACATCCATAACAGTAACCTCAAGCGCATTACGCAAGAGATTGATAATCACCTGCTCAATTTGGACATCGTCTAACATCAAACGGGGTAAATTTTCTGATAGCTTCAGGCGCAGATCAACAGCTTGTAACCGCAGATCTGCGGCCAATAATTTCACCACTGATCTAATGAGATGATTAATATCCGTCTCTACATGACCACCGGTCTGCTTTCTCACCAGGCGCCTCAAATGCCGAATAATCTCGCCGGCTCTGAGAGCCTGCTGACGCGTCTCCGTTATAATCTCTCGCAGTTTTTCCGGCTGCGCCGATTCAGCATTTAAGATTCTCAATGCGACACCGGCATAGGTAGTGATCGCTGCCAAAGGTTGGTTCAACTCATGCGCCAAGCCGGTTGCCATTTCGCCCATGGTATTTAGGCGATCCACGTGGGCCATCTCTTTTTCACGTTCACGAGCATGCTCGCCGAATCGCTGCAGCTCTTCACTCGTCTTGAGCGCGGCTTCGCTGAGTTTTTGATTTGTTATATCTTTAAACACCCGAGCAAACTGACCGTTATGGAGGGAAAACGCGGTTGATTCATAATATCGCCTCGTACTATGGTTGTAGACCTCGAATGAACGAGACTCATGAGTGAGCGCAACCTCACCGTATAGTTTTATCCAGGATTCCTCCATATCCGGAACAACCTCTAGGACGGTCTTACCGACGATGTCATTAAAGGCAATACCCGCTAGCGCCTCATAAGCCTTATTCGCTTCGAGAATTCTATAATTACAAGGCACACCTTGTTCATTACAGATGATTTTGCATATCACGAATCCGTCTGTCATATTATCAAACAGATATTGGTACTTGTGTTCACGTTCCAGCAAGGCATCTTCTAACCGCCGTTGCTCTGTCACATCGGCAGAAGTAACACTCACTCCGCTGATTTTGCCTTCGTCGTTAAACATGGGCGAGCAGACGCTTTCCCAAATATTATCTGTCTCACCAAAACGATTTTCCGCCACCACGGTCTTGCCTGCCAAAGCCTCATCCAACAAGGCTTGCACGAGCTTTCGCTCTTCTAGCGAGGGAATGATGGCCAACATACTCGAACCCATGTGAATCACTGCGCCCCAGCTTTTTCGCGAAGCATCTCGATGCGCATCATTACAAAATAGGTAGCGATATTGAGTGTCTAGACAAAAGACAGTGGTGCCTTGCATTGTTCTAACGGCGTTTCTTGGCGCAGCGGTACGTTTCTCACCGTGACTCTCTCCAAGTTCTGGCGTTGATTCAGTTGATCTTATTATTGGTATTGGCATACTTCTAACCGTGAGATCTTTAAGCTAGTTATCAAGATAACATCATTTTTTTCAATACGGGCTGTTATTTTTCAACTGTATTAGGCATCAATTTTTTTATAGTATCAGTACGCTATCAGATTAGCCAAGGACGAATATCGCTATTAAGACTCTTCTTTCAAGGCGCCTCTCCCAATATATCTGCCAATATACGCACAATCACATGACTCACTTTGTCGCTCCCCGGAAACCATATACAGTTACCTGCCACCAACGCCCCATCAACGGTCAGCTCCACCTGACCATGACCAAGATTCGCCGGGTCCGTAATCGTCACATGCAAATCACCCTGGCCACTCTTGATCGTCAGCTCCGCCCCACCCCATGCCTGTGGCAAGGCGGGCGCGACGCTAAAACCACCCACTATCGGTCGCAATCCCAGAATACTTTCAACGCCCAATTGCCAGCACCAACTTGCCGCGCCGGTATACCACGACCAGCCACCCTTGCCAGCCAGGCGATCTTGAGTAGCGATATCACCGGCCACCACATAAGGCTCACGCGCATAGTGTCTGGCGCTATCGATATCCAGTGAGCGGCGAATCGGGCTAATCCGATTGAATACCTCCCATGCGGTGTCGCCATCACCTAACATGCCGAAGGCCATGCCCAACCAGGCGGCAGCGTGATTATATTGACCCCCATTCTCACGAACACCTGGTGGGTAGGCACGAATATAGCCAGGATCGCGAGTGGTTTTATAAAATGGCGGATGCAGTAATGGAATGGTTCCCGCTGATTCATTCAGGAAATGCGCCTTGGCGGAACTCATCGCAGTTCTGACATTTGGTTCGACACCGAATCCCGCCAACACGCCCCAAGATTGTGAAATGGAATCGATTTGGCATTCCTCATTCTGGCTCGAACCCCAGGGCTCCCCCTCGTCGTCGAATGCCCGCACAAACCACTCGCCGTCCCACGCCACTTGGTCGATCGCTGCCTTCAGTCTCTTACCATGTTGTTGCCAGCGACGAGCTCGATCAGGAAAGCCGAAACTTTCAGCAATCGGTGAAAATCCGTTGATTACCGTAATCTGAAACCATGCGAGCCAAACACTCTCACCCCGACCTTCGACACCGACTCGATCCATACCATCGTTCCAGTCGCCAGTACCCATCAGCGGCAGCCCGTGCGCGCCCGTCGACAGCGTTCGATCAAGGGCCCGACAACAATGTTCAAACAACGTGGCTGTCATTCCAGGGTCGAACCTTGCATATCGATCATGTTCATCACGGCGTAATACCGGCGCCGACAAAAATGGAACACGAACTTCCAGAACGGCCTGATCGCCGGTTGCCGTGATATAGCGCGCAGTCACATAGACCAGCCACAAGTAGTCGTCCGAGCAGCGGGTCCTGACTCCCCGGTCTGACGGGGGATGCCACCAGTGTTGCACATCACCGGTCTCGAATTGATGGGCGGCGGCTCTCAGTATTTGCGCTCTCACGCGCTCGGGGTCAACAACCAACAACGCCAGCGTATCCTGCAACTGATCACGAAATCCGTAGGCACCACTCGCCTGATAAAATCCTGCTCGAGCTGTCATACGTGAAGCCATGGTTTGGTACAACAGCCAACGATTGACCATTAAATCAAAAGCTGGATCAGGGGTCGTGACCTGCATCTGACCTAATTGTTCCGCCCAATAGGCGCGCACCTGCGTCAAAGCCTCGTTAACAGCAGCTTGATCGCGGTAATGATCAACCAGACGCGCCACTTCTGCCCTATCCGCACCCTGACCCAACATAAAGATCACTTCCACCGACTCCCCCGCCGCCAGATCAATATGCAACTGATAGCCTGCGCAGGCGTCACCACCGGGGTTGAACCTGCCACCCAAATCGGTGTGGCGCAAGCCAGCCACATGTTGAGGATCACCCTCTGCACCCAGGAAATCATAACGATCTCCGGTGACGCTATGGGGTGGACTGCTGGCACTGACAAACGCAACTCGCTCACTAAAATCAGAGTTCCAGGCGTTGCTGGCGACGATCGCTTGGAGCCGAGGATCATACTCACAGACAACATGCGGTTTTACTCGACTACCCAAAGCACCTAACAACCATTCTGCATAAAATGTTGCCGTCAGGCGTCGCGATAGATCCGACTGATTAGTCAAACTGAGCCTCAGCAGTTTCACCGGATCGTTCAAGGGAACGAACACTTCCAATAGCTGCTGCAAGCCATGACTCTGCCGCTGCCAACTTGTGAGACCACTAGCATGACGAATCAAGCAAGGGGCATCAGCGCCTAATGGTGCGGGCGTTGCGCTCCAGACCTCGGCTGTCATTTCATCGCGCAGATATAAAACTTCACCTGGCAAATCCAACAAAGGATCGTTCGACAGCGGCGTCAACCGATTTTCACCACTGTTTATCGACCAGGTAAAACCCAGATTACTGCCGCTGACAATAGTACCGAAATCCTCATTCGCCAACACATTAGACCAGGGTGCAGGCGTCTGCGCATCAGCCTCAAGATAAATCAGATAATCACCGCTTGCGGGCTCGAAGCCACCGATACCATTATCGAACAACAAACCGGTGGGTTTTAGCGTGTCTGATTGCGTCTGTGGCCATGGCAACATAGCCGCATCTAACGGCGGCAGTGTGGCGCGATGCTCAAGGATTCGATCAAGCTTAATCTGCAAGGCAACGCCGTCATCGTCAAGTACCACGTGCGCCGCAACCTCTACCCCTTGGCGAGCCTCTGAATCCATATGATCCGCTGCCAACAGGTGGATACCTCCTGACCGCCCCAGAGACTCGGTCGATGAGGTGTCACGCAGCAAAGTTAGAATTTTTTCTCGAAGCGGGTCTTCATAGCCGGTAAAACCTATACGCATAATCACCAGATCCACCTGTAGCCCGACACTACGCCAGTGGCGCTGGGCACGAATCATCAATGCCAGCAATCCCGAAACGTCATCACGATCGATCCTGACCAAGAGTATCGGCAGATCACCGGAGATGCCATAATGCCAGAGACTCGCCTGGCTTTGCCGACGATTACCAACGTGAGCTGGCACCACCCGCAGGCTAGCATGAGGATGTATCAACAACGCCGACAGTGTCTGTATGGCTGGCAACTGCCCCGGCTCCAGATGTGATCCCGCGACTTCTCGGGCGGCCACCCGTGCCGAATCCCGATAGACCCAGTCCAGAGATGCAGAGGAATATCGGGCCGCTATACTGTTCACCGACTTGGCAGACTCAGCGACGATACTTAATAGCGCGAAATGTTTGGTTTCATTGGGTTTTAAGCTGACCCTCAGCCGTAATGCCATAATGGGATCAAGGGTCCAGCCTGTGGTCTGAGACAACTCACCGCGCATACCGAGGGGACAACGCATGGAGTCATTACGACCAACGAACTTGCCTCGATCTGACTCATAGCCAACTAGTTGAATGTCGGCAGAGCTGAAAACGGCTTTATGCAAGAGTATCGGCGCCAGGGTGCCTGGCCGCTGGACGCGCCGCTCAAAGATCAAGCCATTCTGAGCCCAGTTGAATTGGCTACCCACAAATAGCTTACTGAATGCTTCATGCCTCTCATCATCGATTGCGGGCGCAAGAACAACCTCTGCGTAACTGGTGAATTCAATAGTTCGCGCTCGCGCGCCTTCATTGACAACAGTGATTCGACGGATATCCACATCATCATCGGGAGCAACGGTGGTCTCGACACGAACAGCAACTCCTCGATGACGACGAAAATCATCAACCAAATGCTGATGAAATATTGTTCGAGACTCACGCCCTATTTCACCCGTTGGGAGACGACCTGCCGACCAAACCTCTGCAGTTTCAATATCTTTTACATATATCCAGTAACCATAGGCATCACGAGTTCCGTCTGGCCGCCAGCGCGTCACCGCCTGTCCTTGCCAGCTTAGACCGCCAGCACCAGCCTCTGACAACCAGGTATTCATCCGCCCATTACCCAACATATGCATTTGTGGTATGGTCGCGGCATTCGACGGCACCCAGGGCCACAGTTCAGCTACGGCACGTAACGGCTGAGTGGGTATTTCGCTGACCTCATGAGCCCGACCTTTCTCAGTTGTTGCATCCCATGGGATTCGCTCCTGAAGCAATATTTCCAAGGCCAGCAAAGACTTTTCAGCCATAGTTCTGCGCACCAGAATATCGTCGATCAAGGCATTACCAATGGCCGCGAGCACCATGCCCTGATGATGCGCCATATAAGCCTTAACCGCTCTAAAATGCTGTCCAGGCGGTCGTCGTTGAGGGCTATAGTCAAGGGCATCGATATAGCCGTAGATACTCATCGCACCCAGCTGATCGAGTTGCTGTAGATTAGCCACCGCCGCCTGCGGCCAACAGCTGAGCGCCAATGCAGAAGCATAAGGGGCAACGACTAAATCGTCACTCAGGCCGCGCCGAATTCCCAGACCGGGCGCGCCGAACGCCTGATATTGATAAACATCATCTACATCGGTCAAGCCAAAGGCAGACTCTGAAATCCCCCAGGGCACCTTGTGCTGGCGCGCATATCGACGTTGGTACTCAACGGCGATCGCTTCGCTCTCACCGAGTAACGTGTCTCTATGCCCGGGCACAAATAATGCCGGCATCAGATACTCAAACAACGAGCCATTCCACGACAAAATTGTCGGGCGACCCTCTAGCCGAGTAATGGGTCGCCCTAAAAAGAACCAGTGTTCGATAGGTGCGTCGCCTTTGGCGATCGCGAAATAACTTGCAAGTCGAGCTTCTGTGGCCAACAGATCGTAATGGTGACGATCGGGCTGACCGCTACTGACGTTATAACCTATTCGAAACAGGCGGACCTCCTCGTCATACAGGAGTGTAAAATCCATACCTTGGATCCATTCTTCAGCCCGTCGCGCCAGCTCAGTTAAATCTTCTCGCAGCACGATTTGTCGCGTACTGCCTGCCTCTAATGCCGACTCAAGGTTAGCCAGCCAATTTTTAGTCGGCAGATTATCAATCAAAGCAGTGTATTTTTGCTTGACTAACCGCTGTGCAAACTGGGCGTGATTCTGTACTTCATAGGGCAAGGCCAGCGGCGACATTGTTACGCTTAACTGACGACAAAGCTCTTCGCAGCCTGAAGGTGGACTTCTGAGCAATGGCAGCCAGGGACAAAAGTAGTTTAGCTCACGGCGCAAGGATCCAAGATCATGATGAAACCGTTCCAACCAGACATGCAACTCTAACAATAAGGGTTGCCCTGCATTCGGTGACCGGTCGATCGATGCTGCAATGATCTGCTCATAAGCCGGCCACAATTGATTGGTCAATTCATCAACGAGAAAATCCCAGTTTATTGGCGATGAGCTGGCTGTCGCAAAGGCCTCATCGATACGCTTTTTTTGATCATTGAAAGCCCGATGATCAGCACCTTCGAGTTGCTCAGCGACCTTCGCCAGAAGTCCAAAAGTACATGCCAGGCCATCCCATAATGTCGATTTAAAAACCGGCTCGGACAGTAGATCTTCACAACCCTGCTTCAGGCAAATTAGACTCATCGCCAAATTGCCACTATCGACGGTGGATACATAGCGAGGTTCAAGCGGCTTAAGCGATTGGGTGTCGTACCAATTTAACAAGTGACCGCGATAACACTCAAGGCGTGACAGGGAATCTAGGGTGTTGCGCATTCGAATCACGAAGTCACTGCAGACGATAAAACCCAGGTCACAGGCTACCTGTGACGATGTCAGCAACAAGCCAATATTCGTCGGCGATGTACGATGGCCCACCACCGCCCGAGGCTCGGCCTGAAAATTATCCGGCGGCAACCAGTTATCCTCAGGTCCTACAAAGGTCTCGAAAAAATGCCAAGTTCGGCGCGCCACTTGGAGCAAGAATAACTGATCATGCTCACCAAGCTTTTCACGTCTTGGTTGTCGCGGCCGACCCACCCAGACCGAAATCTCTGGGGCAATCAACCAAAGAATAAGAATAGGGGCAGCTGGCAATATCGCGTCACTAAAAAACCAACCAAGAACGATCGATGCCAGTACCGCAAGCGCAGAAGACGGCCACATGAGTCGCCAGGTCGACCAGCGACTCCCTATATGATCACTCATCGCCTCAGCGTGGGCGGCGGTACGCCACTGCAAGAGATGGCGACGACTGACCCGCAAACGCCAAAGCGTTCGGGCTATGGCGTCAAGGGACTGCTGGGTGTCACTGACTAAAAAGGTAATGGATAAAAACCAGCGTCCGCTGCGCTCAGACACCCGACGCAGGATGTCCGTATAGAGACCATGTCTTAGTCCTTGCGTTAAAATGCCCGTTAATTCACCAATCAGATAAACCCCAGGTGTCGCCACTGCCAACAAAGTCCAAACCCAGGCACTGCCGGGGAGGACCATCCAGCCCCCGATAAAAAACAGCAGTAACGCCGGAGCAAGCAGACTGCGACGCAGATTATCAATAATTTTCCAGCGATCGATGCCCGACAAAATATTATTCACGCTCCCTCCGGTCGCACTCGGAACGCTGGAACGCAGCCAAGGAATGAGCTGCCAATCGCCTCTAATCCAGCGATGCAGACGCAAAGCATACTCGGGATAATTTACCGGAAAATTTTCGTAGAGCACCACGTTCGAGGCCAGAGCGGTACGACCCTGTATGCCCTCAAAGAGATCATGACTGAGAATCGCATCATCGGGCACCCGATTTTCCAAGCTGCGTTCAAATGCCGCGACATCATAGATGCCTTTACCAACAAAGATACCTGTACCAAACAGATCTTGATAAAGATCAGAGACAGCCCTGGAATAGATATCTATCGCCGTGTCGCCAGCATACAGCCGGCAAAACAATGACACAGGGCCCGACAGGGGCAATACTTCCAAACGCGGCTGGACAATACTGTAGCCGCCGATGATCTTACCTGTAGTAGGATCCAGCTCCGCTTGATTCAACGGATGCATCATAATACCAATGAGACTGGCGGCGGTTTCCGGTGGCAGCATCGTATCGGCATCGAGGGTAATCACGAACCGACAATGCCGTAGCTGTTCAATTTCGCCAGCCTGAAGTGAAAATTCACCTTGATCGCCCGTAAGCACATACTGATTGAATTGCGCCAGCTTGCCGCGCTTACGCTCACGACCCATCCAGCACTCCTCGGCTGGATTGTAATGGCGGCGGCGATGGAGCAAGAAAAATCGACCCTTCCCGTTGCCTCCGTACTTTCGATTCAAGCCATTAATTTGTTCAACCAGGGCGGTCTCAATAGCATCATCTTCCGGCACTCGCTCTTGCGAGGCATCAGGCAAGTCGGAAAGCAAACCGAAGTGCAACATAGGGTCTGGATTAGACAGATACCTGATCTCCAGTCGCTCCATCATCTGGGGAATATCCACTGCCCGGCCGATGATGACAGGCACGACAACCGCGGTCTTTGCGGTAGCAGGAATGGCTTTCCTAAAGTCCATACCGGGCAGTACTCGCGGATTGACCAAGGCGGTAATCAGCCATTGGACTACGGTAATACTCAGTACTGTCGCCGGCAGCAGCGATAACAAAACACCACCAGTCCAGGCGGCCAAACCCGCATCACTTTCCACTAAGAAGTACACCGGCGGTAATAGCGCGAGCAATAACACCAACACCAAGCTTGCGGCATACCCCCCTCGAGCATGACTGATCAGCAGTTTGCGAACGCGGTCAGCAAAGGCAGGCCGGTAGCCTATGGATGACTCCAACTCAGGCCGACCACTGTCGCTCAGCCAGAAGCCCACATGACGCCTCTTGCCTGCGGTTAACTGGCCATCAAAAGCCCCTTGTGCCAAGTCAACCACTTTGCGCGCGATCTCTGACTCGGTAACATCAGCGCCACGACCCAATTTTTCGATAATGCTACGATACTTATTCCGGGTATTCACGGTCATGGATGCATAAGCAGCCACAGGATCCGTGCAGAGAATATGTTCGACTTCGCTGGTTTGATCAACAAAGTCCTGCCACTTTATGGATTGTATGGCCGCGAGACTGTTGATCGCTTGAGAGATTCGATCGACAGGCTCAACATCCCGGTTCTTGATTGCATATTCGCTTATTTCACAACGCGCCTTGAGCGCCGGATTGACCTGCTCAAAGGCGTCTACCAGATTCTCGAGACAGGCCAATCGCAAGAAGGAGGGCAATGCCCAAAGTTCGGCGATGTTCAGCGTTGCATGTTGTTGATAGGCGTTAACAAACACCCTCAAATTAATTAAAGAGACCTGCTTCGGCATACCTCGCAAGGCACCATGGGCAATACTCAGGAGTCGCGGGACGAGTTCACCGCTGGCACCTCGCAAGGTCGGTAAGCGCTGATAAAAGTTCTCAGGCAAATCGTTTCGTACCTGGCGAATCGCGCGCAGCACTCGATAGTCGTTATCAAGCAACCAGTCAGCGACTCGAGTGGCATCGACCGCCGGGTTCTGACAATAGCGTTTAGCCTCTGTCAGCCACAGAGGCATCTTTGCGACTTGCCGATACATGGGAAATTTAGGCGCTTTGTCACCCACCACTTCATGACCCACTGCCAGGGACAACCCCAGAGCCTGCAGATTGTCAGTCTGCTGCTCCTCCTCTGACGGAATCATTAATTAGCACCGGTCGGTCGCCGCGCACCCTTAGAATCTGCACTTCGGTAAAAATGCTGATTAACCCCGTAACCGTTTTGACTTGGGCGCCGAATCATGAGGATCGGCACACTGGCATTAGCCAGCAAATAACTCGTCACATCACCAGCGGCGACATCGGCATGCCCCCCGCAACCGTGAGATGACAAAATCAACAGGTCTGCCGATTCATTGATTATGGCTTCATTAAGTAGGCGACGCGAATCACCACCGGCAAGAATGGCACTGCTAGCCACCAGACCGTCCGCACTTATATTGTCCTGGATACGGCCTATATAATCTTTAGCTACTCGCTCGTTGCGGCGCAAAAGACTGTCTCGTAATTCAACATCTTCGTTATTCAAGGGGTCGATTTCCGTCAACACCGGTTCGGGTATGGCGTGGACCAAAATGATTTTGGCATTCGATGCCTGAGCAACTTTCTTGGCCAGGGGTAATGCGCACTCCGCTCTGGCAGATCCATCAAGGGGAACTAGGATTCTCTGATAGTTTACGATCACGTCCTTGTCGGCACTCGCGGGCACCATCAACACTGAGTTCGCCGCATTCTCCAACACTCGCCTTGCGGTTTGGCCTATATGGCCCGGCAGCTCAATATCCGAGCGACACAGCGCGACTATATCCTCGAGGTTATCCACCAGACAGGCGCAAATTTGGTCACTCGTTCGACCTTGCAAAACTCGCGTCAGGATATTCCGTTTCTGGGCTTCATACTGTTTGGACAGTTTAGCAACAAAGGCTTCGGCCTCGCGGCGACGCAGGTCCCATTCAATGGGGTCGAACGGGATCTGTGAGGCGGCCCGAGGCTCTATGACATGGATCAATTCGAGCTTGAAGCCCAGGGCATTTGAGAGCGCAATGGCATGGGGTGCGAGTATCGCTGTTGATGTGGCCGTCTCAGTGCAGACAACCACTTTAGGCAGAGATTCATGCTCATGCTCCTGAGTCGGACGCGTGAGTGCGATAGTGGCGGAAGGCTTGTCGTTTGACACGGCTACTTTCGGCATTTTCATTCTGACTACTCATTGTTTTCGGTTAACTGTTTAGTCAGCACGTTCAAAACAGGCACGTTCA
>DGOD01000323.1:6474-8736 GCA_002389265.1 Gammaproteobacteria bacterium UBA4475 | reverse complement strand
TCCATCTTTCTTGCCGTGGTGCTCTCCATCACTGTGTGTCTTGGCCTCAACGTGACTGCCATGGCCGTGACCGTCATCTTCAGCGGTCTTGGTTTCCTTGTTGCTCAGAATGGCGGTGCCAAGCACTACGCCAGTCACGGCAATTGCAGCGATGGCGACCAACTGCTTTTTGCTAATATTCAGTTTTTTTGTGTCGATTTTCATATTCATTCCTGATTGGATGGCTTGTCGGCATTCGGGGTGGAGTCGCCGAGCACCCGGTCAATGTCCGCCGCTGCGCGATGCGCTTCGGCCAGTGCCTTGAGGTATTGGGACTTGGCAGCGAAGTAGGTGCGCTGCGCGTCTAGCACTTCTAGAAAGTTGAACTTGCCGTTCTCGAATCCGATGGTGGCTGCGTCGTAGGCGCTCTTAGCCCCGGGGAGTACGTCCCGTTGCAAGACATCGACTTCCCCGCGAATGGCGTCCAGCCGCTCGCGGGCTTGCATCACTTCAGTGCCGACTCGCACGTTCAACGCCTGGAGTTCGTCCCGGGCTTTGTCTTCGCGCTTGAGCGCTTCCAGCAAGTTGCCCTGATTGCGATCAAACAACGGCAACGGCACGGAGACGCCGAAAAACAGCTGATCACGCTGCAGCTCATTGGGGCGCTTCACTCCCAGGCTGAAGGTGACATCGGGTACACGCTTGCTGCGCTCCACATCGACCAGTAATCTGCGGCGTTCCATCTCTAGCTGCGCACGACGCAAGGTTGGCGAGACAGACAGGCGTTGCTGGACACTGTCTAAGCTTGGAACGAGCGGGAGCGCTTCAACATTGCCCGCGACGAGGGTGAAGCGAGGTGGATTGGCACCCAGCAAGCTGGCAAGACGTCCCCGAGCGTTGCGCTGCTCGCTTTGCGCCTGGGCGAGTTCAACGCGCACCCCGGCCTCAGCCACCCGGGCCTTTGATTCTTCGACGGGAGAAACTTTACCCGCTGCCACGCGCTTGGCAACCGCGTCGGTCGCTTTTCTCGCCAAATCGACACTGTCAAGAGCCAGTGCTACACGCTCCTGGGCTGCCAGCGTTTCGAAGAAGGCGGCGACCACAGCGGCGCGGATTTCGATGCGCCGCACATTCAGGTCTTCCACTGCGATGTCGCGCCCTCGCTCGGCGGCCGCGATACGGGCCGCGCGCTTGCCGCCCATTTCAACGGGAAGGTTAATCTGCACGCTTTGTGTACGGGTCTGTGCGCGCTGGTCTTCCAGTAAATAGGCAAGCTCTGGGTTAGGGCGCGCTTGCCCTTGAAGCACCTGACCTTCAGTAGCCTCAATTTCACGTTTTGCGACGGTAAGGTCTGGATTGCCGTCGAGCGCCAACGCGATGGCCCTCTGCAACGTCAGAAGCGTCGCCACATCGGCCTGCGACTCAGATTGGGCTGTGCGGTTGGCTTGCGCAGCAGGCAGCGATTGGGCAAAAGATACCCCTGCAGTGAGCGCAAGGAGCAGGGCCGCTGCAGTTGCCTTTTTTGTAGCCCTATGGACGGCAAGTGACGCCCGTCGTTTTTGCTTGTTAATACTCTTCAACATCCGATTCTCCAGTGATTTCAAAGACACGAGGGAATCGGCGGAGAGCGATCCAAATGATCGCCTGCTACATCGTCACGTCAGCGGCGCAAAGGCGGCTTTATGCGGTCACGCGCCAAGCGCGACTGCTCTAGTGACGACGAGGGAAGGAACGCGCTCCCCGCCGATCAGGCGAGGACACGCCACTGAGGGCGTTCAATGCGTTCGAAAGGCGGGGATGTGAGGCGCGCTCGGTGATCAGCTGTGCCAAGCGATGAGTCGGCAACCAAGTGAATCGTGAGAGCGTCAGCTAGGACTGAAGTGCCTCCAGCGTGGCAGGATGCGCAATCAGGGTCACCACCACCGGTTTTGGCTGGATCGGGTGCTGCGTCTTTACCATCAGCAGCCTTGTGCTGATGGTCATGGTGACCGAAGTGTTTGGCTGCGGCCCCAGTTTCGTGCTGGCAATAGGATGCCATCGCTGCCCAACTGAGCTGCAGCGGCATCAATACCAGCAGAAAAATCATAAACAAGCGACGCATGGGCAAGATTGTAGCAGCTATAGTGTTTTGGTTGAAGGGCCTGATTCCGTTTCGTGTAGAAGTGAGTTCGTGCGTAGCAAACGCAAGCCGTTGAACACCACCAGTAGGCTGGCTCCCATATCCGCGAATACGGCCATCCACATAGTCGCGTTGCCGAATACCGCGAGTACTAGGAACACGGC
>DGOD01000323.1:0-6378 GCA_002389265.1 Gammaproteobacteria bacterium UBA4475 | reverse complement strand
AACACGGCCAGTTGATAGAGTTTTTCAACTTCACGCACATCACGGGTCAGCATGCCCGTCAGCGCAACCAAATCTTCGTAATCCAATGAAGGCGTACGGAAATCTGAATGCAACAACCCACAAGCTGTGTGCATGTGGTATCGTTTGTCGCCATCACGATCAAAACGTTTAATCGCAAAATACCCTGTGCCGCGCTTCGCTGGGAAAAGATGAACATCAGGCATGGAAACGCCTGCTTCTTTTGCCATCAAGGCATACACATATTCGATTGCACCGGCATCAAGGCCGTCCTGACTGTTCGGGAATTTCACCATCCATGGTGTGTAGCCTGCGGGCAAATCATGTACACCATGAATGATATGATCCCGTTTGTCGTTTACACCAATTAGCGCTTTTGGTCTTGCGCCTGCCGAAGATCCGTTGAGGGCTATCAGCTCCGCTAACACATCATCCGATGTGCCGTCTAAAACTTCCTGTGCCTGCATGGCAAGGTTATCAAGGCTTATGCCGCCTTGTGTGTTGTCTGCGCTGTGGTCGGGCTCTGTCAATTGAAGAAACCACTAACATAAGCTTATCGGCCCACAAATAACGAACATTGCTATTCTCGCCACCGAACGACAACGAGATCGTGTTGCCGAGGCTGAGGCAAATCATCATCATTGGATTTCTGGCTCACACCGCCCCACCGATACCGGACTAAATCCCTTGGTGGAATTCTCTTTCTCTCGAGCTTCAATAGTCTTGCTTTAGCCGTCACGTTCGAGCACCTCCAAGCGTTTCACGAGATCATCGAACTCTATAAGATCTCGCTGACTTCCCAACGCCCTAAGTATCCTCTGGGCCTGATCGATCCCGAGCTGCCCATCGCTCAATAGTTGGAGCACCTCTCGCCCAGAGCTCGACAGCTCCGCTGCCTGATTCAAGACAACCGGCGCATCGACCGGTTTGAGCGAGGGAACAACACGATCAAGCAAGATCTTTGCAGCCGTCATGTCTCCGGATTTAGCCGCCTCAACGACCGACTGAATAACGTCCGGAATATCCCCTTGGATAGCCTCCCTGAGTTTTGCGACAACACCGGTACCGCGAGGCCTCCCATTTGGATTACCAGACTGCCCTGGAATGAATTTAGACATCTGTTTTTCTCCTGTTCTATCACCGCTGCGGCTGCTAAAGTTGCTAAAATCGCTAACGCCGAGGATCTTTAGCAACATTAGCAGTAGCAGCGAGCAACTTTGGATTTAATTCAATAATCCTCTTTTTGCCCTCACTGATGACTCTAACGCGGGCCATGCACTCGAGCTCCTCAAGCGTATCCATGAGCACCCGCTTCTTCCTAAGTACATTGGGGCCGTACTGCATAACCTCGGACATCAACACCTTGTCAGAGGGACCTGTGAGACACCGATCAGTCAGCCACTCGTCCAAAATTACTGGGAGCGAGTTACGCCTATCAGATCCACCTAGGAAACGAAGAGACTCGGACAGGTGCCAACGAATGATTCGCCCGGCATCCATCACATATCCCGCGTCAATACAGTCGGCCTCTTTGTCCTCGAGGAACTGAAACAAGGCAGCTAGCCGGGCACAGTTATCAGCGGCCTTACTCGCGACATCTCTGATGTCTCTGTACTTACCCGAATCAGCCAATTCTGCCTCTACCTCGTTATAAAATCGCACCCACGCCCTCTTAGATTGACCATCTAATTTGAGCGTATGTGGGGATATCTGTCCAGACTTATCTAGCGGCAGTTCTCCATCGAGGATTAACGATATTTGATACTGAAATTCCTCCACATCACGCCAATCCTCAGGGGGCTCAGTGTAAGGGCGTGTCCCCTGAGTTGACTCTGGATACGATACTAAAAATCTAGCAAATGAACCTATCCCGCGGAACAGATCGCCGGAACGATTTAGAAACTCGGTCAACGTGGCGCCCTGCACCTGAATGAACATAGAGAATCTCACGTTAGAGACAGTGATCGACTCGGTGGTCTTCCTATCGTAGTGGATACTTCCACCGTCCCATAGCTCGTTCTGCATGGCGAGCGTCCGCATAACTGAGTCCGATGACATGCCGTGGGAGCCAAAGACCACACCGCCCTCTGAGCTCATCACGCCTCCTGACGGCCAACCCTTCGCCAATCCAGTTGCGAG
This sequence comes from Gammaproteobacteria bacterium UBA4475, assembly GCA_002389265.1. GTDB lineage: Bacteria > Pseudomonadota > Gammaproteobacteria > Pseudomonadales > Azotimanducaceae > UBA4582. The sequence continues at coordinate 4,221 of DGOD01000323.1, read as the reverse complement.
TGCCTCGGGCGTCGCATCGCTGTAAAGGAGTCGAGGAATAAGTGGCTCCTCTGGGCGCGCATTCATCAAGGTCGACAAAGTCTTTTCGGCATCAGCTGTACTCACGCCTTTTTTCATGAGGGATGTGATCTTATGCTTCACGCCCTGCACCTTTGAATCCCAACCGGACATCTCGGTGGCATATTTTTTAATGTCTTCTTGTCGCCTTCGCCTCTCCCGTTCCTCAAAATCCTTAATAGGAGACAGAAAGTGCTTCTCACACGTTGATTTCCTCTCGCCTGAGTCGGCAATGACCATCAAGAACAAACTAGCCGGCCCGATTAGCGTACTGTCCCTCTGAACATTGATATACGCCTGCGACGCTAACGAGAGTGAAGCAATGGCTGTGGACGCTACTAACGCTTCTGGGGCTTGAACATGTGAGACGACCTGTTCTACAGCAGCCCGCATTTTTTCTGGTAGCGCGTCTATCGGATACGTTCCACTTTCGTTGCCATCCTCCTTGCCAAATTCAACGGGCTCTGACCATACATAGTTCTCTCCAAATCCCTTATCCAGAGCTGATTGTACGAGCGACCTAATCTGTTGACGGCGATGCCCCCACCTGCCGTCCCTCAATTCAATTGGCACAGAATCCATGTGCTTCTCGAGGTGCATCTCTGCCTCTTTCTTTGTTCTTCCTTTAGCGACATAGTGAGCCGCCAAGTCACGAAGTGAGCCATGATAGTTGTCAGTCGTCGTAATCGCCGCAATCTTGCTCCTGACATCTAGGCCAGAATGATTGTTTTTAGTGACATCCAGGGCCAATGCGTTCGATGTAAAGGCTTCAACAACGTCAGGCCAAGGCAGAGGTAGCGCGCCGCTCTCTTGGATGATACTCACCATGTGAGGTCGACTCGGATCCTTTAAGTGATAAAAGCCCGGTAAACGCATCACGCGTGAGCGATCCTTTGCATTTGGATCGGAGCCGTAGTCAGTGACCATCGAGGCCATAACGGAATCAAACGCATCCCAATCATCTGTACCATCGGTGAGGACGTAACGGTGATACTTGCGTGGGGATGACTCAATCTCGATGTGTGGCTCCAGCGGTAACTCTCGACCAGATCCATCGTCCTCCTGCCACACGGCGCGAACCTTTTTAATGTTGTCCTTCTTCCGGCCTCGCCCATCCGTTTCATTAACGGTGACAAATATTCCAGCCCCACTTCGATTCATTTTAGCCAGCCAACTAAATAGATCTTCGAGCGCACCATGCCTAATCTGACTGAGCTCTGCGCGTCTCTCACCACCACCGGTCGTATTATCGTCAAATGTTTGGAACGTGAACTGATCGGCATCTTCATCCAAGCGCGTCAAAAACCGTTGCGCCATATTTAAATCACAGACTAGCTGGGCCGTGGAGCTGCTAATGTTGCTAAAGCTGCTAAGGTCATGCAAGTTAGGGGCACTAGCCCCGTTATTCAGACGCGGATCAGTCATTTTCACGCTCCTCCAGCTTGTTTTTAGGCAATGAATGCAGCCATTCATCAACATCGCCGGCCAACCAACCGACCATGTTTTCCGATATGCGAATCGAGCCAGGAAACGATCCGGCTTTTACCATTCGATATAGCGTGGCCGAGCTGATACCAAGCAGTTGGCAGAGCTCTTTTTTTCGATAAATTTTGAGTTGTTTCATGCAATACCTCCGTTTCACAAGCCACGTCATGTGGCGTTATGGAGATAGTGATAAACCTGTCGGTTGCTATCTAAGTAGGAACCGAACTTAAATCGTTTTCGGTTTTGATTTTTCTGACGTAGTATCGAAATCTTGCATAGGTCAAGTACTTCTCGTCACCTTTTCGAGCACCTGACTGAATAGAGTCCATATATACAAATTTGTATGGCTGACATTTAAGGGCCTCGCCATTTCTTAAGCCCGACTCATCAGATATCAATCCATCGAATAAATCACAGACCTCAGGATCTCGGTCATCAAGTTTTTGAATTAAAGCTAACCACAAAGTCTTGTAATCATCCGATCCAAACTCGGAGATCAGCTTTCGTAATACCTCTTTTAAGTGCCTGTTCTTTGGAGCCAAAACCATCTTAAGATGGCGGAGTAGATACGGCTTAACATTTTTTAATAACCGGTCTTCGTGCTCTTGCCTCTGATTAAGTTGCTGACGCAGATCACTGCTTTCAGCTTGGTTCAAAAAATATTCAACATACTTTTGTCCAATCGTGTCATGAGGACGACACGTCAGCTGCACTATTGCTGCGGCCATCTCAATTTGCTCGTCCTCGAACTCCCTAATGCCCATCGGGATTGTTGCCCTAGCATCACTTGAAAGTAATGTTCTGACATAATCTAGATAGCCTCGATAATACGGCCCGCTCGATGGCTCATTTGATTCATCATCACCAGAAATTAAAGACAGCAAACCACGTGGCTTAGAAAAGCAAATCTCAGAATCAACCAGCCAGGAGTGAACGCGAAGTAAAAAGCCCTCAGAAAATTTTATTTCGGCAGATGCTGCCCTCGTCATACCTCGGAAGAAACATTGTGTCAACAAAGCTTTTGGTTGATTCAGGTCGAATGAATTCGTGAACATAATATTTACCTCGAAATTATTGTTTAGAACTTAAGAACAGGGACCACTCCTCCATCAAACGCCTTCTCTTTTCAAGCAAATCCCCACGTTGGTAGGCCATCTTCACTGCATCTCCAAAGGAATGACCTGATGCAGCTTTTCTAATTTCATCGGAGTAGGATGTTTTATCTGCCGCCCATGTCCTGAATGTGGCCCGGCAACCATGCGGCACACCTTTATAGTCAATCTCACCTCGCTCACGCATCTGGCGCATGGTTTTACTGATCGCACCATCAGTCAGCACCTTACCGGTAGAACTCGGGAACACGAGATTACATCCATCTAACTGTTTAAGAGACTTTAAAATGGCCAATGCAGCAGTGGAAAGAGGAACACGGTGCTCATTACCTGTCTTTTCATGGGCAGGAGGAATCGTCCAAACGTTTTCATCAAAATCGAATTCGTCCCAGTGCGCTTTTCTCACTGACCCTGAGCGAACACCTGTCACCAAGAGAAACGCTAACGCGGCACGTGTAATTGAGTTCCGTTTCAAAAGCGCCGCCAGAAAATGTGGGGCCTTCGAATACGGCAATGCATCGTGATGCTTTATTTCTTTTATTTTGGCTGCAGGCGGCAGTAACGTCGAGAGACGCCCTCTCCATTCAGCTGGATTCGCAGTAGCCCGAAACTCTTTGGTAATGGCGAATGCGAAGACGTCGTAGATGCGCCCTTGCACTCTGCTCGCTGTCTCTGTCTTAACCTCCCAAAAAGATCCCTTCTCGCCGCTCCTTTTTTGCGTCTCTTGCTCAAGGAGATTTTTGATCTCGTTAATGGAGATATCAGCGATTGGGCGATCACCGATAACCGGATACACATATGTCTCGAGCGTGTTGCGCCATTGCTGCTTATGCTTGTCATTCGATAACGACTTGAGTCGATGCTTGAGATACATCTCTGCGCAGTCTTTGAATGACTTCCGCTTTTCTCTGGCCCTAGCTTGTTCCTGCTTTTGCTCAGCCCTAAACTCAACCGGATTACGTCCTTTATCGATCAAAATCCTTTGCTCGCGAGCTAATTGCCGAGCCTCCGCCAAACTGACGGATGAGCATGAGCCAAGTCCTAGTTGAATCCGCCGATCGTTAACCCGTCCCCTGTAGATCCAAGATCTAGACGGTTTAACGCCTGATGCACTCTGTTTGCCGATCTTGATGAGCAGCCCAGGTACGCCACCAACCGCATGTAAACCGGGATTTTTGAGATTTTTGACCTGCAAAGCGGTCAGTTCTCGTGCTATTTTGGGCATAACGGTTTTCCTATCCAAAAACCTATCCAAAGAATTGAACTGTTATGCTATCCAATGATTCAGGATGAATCAATAAGTTACTGATTTAATTTGCAAAGTAACACTTTAGTGCTATCGGATGAGACCCGCTGAAATGCTAGAAAAGCGGACTCACTCTCCGCCACTCTATTTTTATCTAATTTAATCTATTCAAATCAATAGGTTATAAAGTTAAGAATTTGGGCTTTGTACCACATCTGTGTAACCAATTTGCACCCTTTATTCCACCCCTAAACACCCCGGGGGAGGGTCTACACAGGGTCACGTTATCTATAGGTGGCTTGGGAGATACAAAAAAGGCGT
>DGOD01000299.1:7691-11523 GCA_002389265.1 Gammaproteobacteria bacterium UBA4475 | reverse complement strand
GTCGAGGGCATTACCTTTGTTGGCATCGACCCGACTGTCGAAGGACAAGTCTCAATCATCAGTGATTTTCTACTTAGCGGTGAGCTGGCCTCGCTGGCACCCCGGTCGTTCAATGTTGCCATTGGTCGTGACTTAGCTGATCTGTTGCAGGTGACATTAGGCGATCGTTTGACGCTGGTGCTACCTACGGCTCAATTGACTCTCGCTGGCCCCTTGCCCCGCAGTAAACGTTTTACAGTGAGCGCTATCTTTGAGGTCGGCACTGATGCGGATAAGAACCAGATGATGATAAATCAACTGGATGCGGTGAAGCTGTTGGGACCGCAGGCCATTGTTGGCTTGCGAATAGCTATGGTAGATTTGTTTGCGGCGCCGCAGATATTGCCGCGGCTGATACATAGCACTCAGCGAGATGACCTGTATGCTTCAAGTTGGATGCGTCGCTATGGCAGCTTGTATGACGCGATTTTGGTGCAAAAAACGACCATGTTTTTGCTGCTGTTGATGTTGGTCGCAGTCGCTGCTTTTAATGTCGTGTCGAATTTGGTGATGACGGTTAACGACAAACAGGGAGATATTGCCATTTTACGCACACTGGGCGCATCAAAGCGTTCGGTGATGGCGATCTTTATATTCCATGGCGCGCTGGTGGGTGCAACGGGGATTGTCATTGGCATCTTGTTAGGGGTGGGTAGTGCCTTGGGTATAGGTGATGTCTATCAGTTTATTGATTCGTCATTCCAGCTGGGCTTGATGGATGAGTATTTCGTGCATTACCTGCCGACAGCAGTATCAACCAGTGATGTCGCGTTGGTCGCGGGCGTTTCCATGTTGATCTGTCTGGGCGCGACGATTTATCCCGCTTTTATGGCGGCTCGATCTAATCCGATAGAGGCGCTCCAGTATGAGTAAATCCATTCATGAATCCACTCCTGTCGTCGCAGCACCAGTCACCGCGGATATTGTCTTGCAGGTCGAGGGCCTGCAAAAATATTATCATCAGGGCTTAGAAAAACTACATATCCTCAAGGGCGTTGATTTGGTTGTCCATCGGGGCGAGCGGATCGCTATCGTCGGTCTTTCCGGTAGCGGCAAAAGTACGCTATTGCATCTGCTCGGTGGTCTTGACGCTGCTGATGCAGGCAGTGTCTGGTTGAACGGTATTGATCTGGCCGTCGCCACTGACGATGAGATCTGTCGACTGCGTAATGAGAGCCTTGGCTTTGTCTACCAGTTCCATCATCTGATGGCTGATTTCAGTGCGGCCGAGAATGTAGCGATGCCATTATTGATTGGTGGCACAAGCCGGGCTGTTGCCCTTGAGCAAGCAACCAGTATCCTCGCACGAGTAGGGCTGAGTGATCGAACGAGTCATCGGCCGTCACAATTGTCCGGTGGTGAGCGCCAACGTGTCGCCATGGCAAGGGCGTTAGTCACATCGCCAGACTGTGTGCTGGCGGATGAACCGACGGGCAATCTGGATGAAAAAACCGCGGCTGAAGTCAATGCACTAATGGTGGAGCTGAGCCATGAGCTTCGGATCAGCTTTATTGTTGTTACGCATAACCTCGACCTTGCGCGACGCATGGATCATGTGTACCAGTTACACAACGGTTTGCTGCTGAAGGATGAGGTGGTTCGTTGAGTCTGCAAGTACCCTGGTTTATTGGCGTGCGTTATAACGGCAGTCGATCGGGTCAGGGCTATCTGTCGTTTATTTCTCGGGTTTCCTTGTTCGGTCTGGCTTTGGGTGTCATCGCGCTAACGGTGGTTGTCTCGGTGATGAATGGGTTTGATACCCAGTTGAGATATCGAATTCTGGGGGTCGTGCCGCACTTGGTCGTTGATACCCAAGACAGTGCAACGTTGAACAAATTCCTGGATCATCAGCCTGATGTTGTCGCCCATGGTTTATTTCAGCAGCGACAGGGCATGATTATGGGGCGAGCAGCGAACAAGTTGGTTGCGGTCTATGGCATTCTGCCGTCGATTGAATCTCGAGTGTCGGTCATTGACCGTCACCTGATTGACGCCTCGTTGAGTGATTTGGCGAGTGGCTCCAACCGGGCATTACTGGGCCGGCCGTTGGCCTATCAAATGGGCTTGCTACCTGGCGATCAATTTACATTGATTATTCCTGAGCCTGGTCCGGGAGGTAATACGATCACACCAAAGCTGGCGAGACTCATAGTCGCTGGTTATTTTGAGCTGGATTCCGAGTTAGACTACGGTTTGGTGCTCCTGCACCTCGATGATTTGAAGGTGATATCGGGGGATACTTCGGAGCAAGTGCGAGTCACACTCGATAATGTTTTTTTGACGAGCGTGATCTCTGGAGCCATCAAGTCAGCACTCGGCGAGCATCGCATCCAGGACTGGACCAGTGAGTTTGGTGACTTCTTTGAGACCGTCAAGATGGAAAAGGTCATGATGTTCTTGTTGTTGACGCTGATCGTCGCGATCGCCGCCTTCAATATTGTCTCTGGTCTGAGCATGATGGTGAAAGAAAAATCTAGTGACATAGCGGTTTTGCGAACCTTAGGATTATCGTCTCGGCAGGTTATGCAGATTTTTATGATTCAGGGTAGCCTGGTGGGCGCCGCAGGCGTGTTGCTGGGCTTGTTGGTTGGCGTTCCGTTAGCGTGGTATGTCCCAGAAGTCGTTGGCTTTTTCGAGGCACTGTTTGGTGGCAAGGTGCTGGCGGGTACTTACTTCAGTGCGGTGCCGACAGACGTCAGATGGATAGATATTCTGGTGATTGCTTGCGTGTCGTTATCGATAGCTATTTTAGCGACGATCTACCCCGCGTATCGCGCATCGAAATTACTGCCTGCCGAAATACTGCGGCACGAATAAGTCAACGTGAAGGTGAGATGGGGGACGGTTATCTCGCCGTCAGTTTATAGCGGTTTTTTCTTGCGCTGGTTTCGCTGGGTCCAATCTTTCGACACCCGCCAACGCCAGTAGAGCCTGACACCAATAAAGCCCAACAGCCCAAAAGTCGCGCCAGTGACTAGGGAGCCCAATAACAGCGGTTGCCAAACAGTGGCAATCTGCCCGGACAGCCATTCCCAGGAAAGGCTGATGTGTTTGACCTTTTCATCGTGGCCAAGCAGAAAAGTGCCGACTCGATAAGTGGCGTAAAACATGGCTGGAATGGTTAATGGATTGCTGATCCAGATCAAGCCAATGGCCAGCGGGATATTTGCGCCGATCCACACACACAATAGAACGCCTGGAATCATCTGAAACGGTATTGGTAGGAAACAGCAAAATCCGCCGATAAGCACCGCATAGGACACCGAATGACGATTAAAATGCCATAAGTTATTGGCAAAGATGAACTCTCCAAGAAAGCGCAGAGACTTCTGGCCGCGGAGATGATCTCTGGTGGGTAAGTACTTCTTCAACAGGTCTACCAAGTGACTATGCGCGGGGTATTATGCGCATAATTAAAAGTAAATCCAGTCGATAAATCAAGGTCTGGTAGGTTAGGAGGCTGTTTGCTTACCCGTAGCCTATCCGCTCACCGACAGAGTCACGGGTCATGGCTGCTTCTGCCGTGAGCATAAGCAGCATAGAACAGACCGAAATGGGTCCGTTCATGAATCTCTCTATTCTCACGTGCGTCATTGGCACGATCATCGCTGTGCGTCTGCCCGTTCTACCTGACCTGGAATTGCTTGGCTGGGGGTTGCCCGTGGCGTTGCTGGGTGTTTTTTATCCTCGACCCAGACCTTTGGTTGCGTTCTATCTCGGGCTTTACTTCGGGCTAATCAATTTGGATGCGAGCCTGACATCTCGACTGCCAACTGAGTGGGCGGGGCAACCC
>DGOD01000299.1:5474-7551 GCA_002389265.1 Gammaproteobacteria bacterium UBA4475 | reverse complement strand
TCCGCAGATTCGAGCTGGCGAACGTTGGCGGTTGGTCGTGCGGCTGAATCGTCCCAGGGGCTCCGTCAATCCTGGTTTGTTCGATTATCAGGCCTGGTTATTGGCTCAGGGTATCGATGCCACTGGCTATGTCCTCGAGGGTGAGCGGCTCAGTGATAGTCTGGATGCGCCTCACCATCAGCTGCGGGGATGGCTGCGAATGCGACTGCAGACAGCAATGCCAAAGAGCCAGCTTGATGGTTTACTCTTGGCGCTGAGCCTGGGCGAGAGTGGCCAAATAACGCCGAGCCAATGGCGGGTTTTATCGGCGACCGGTACCAATCACTTACTTATTATTTCTGGACTGCATGTGGGGCTGGTGGCAGCACTATGTTTGACGCTATTTTCTTGGTTGTTACGCCGCCTGCCGTACTCTAGGGCTTGGGCCTTCAGCCTGACGGTTTTGGTCGTTACAGGCTATGGCAGCCTTGCGGGATTGGGCTTGCCGGTACAAAGAGCGCTCATGATGCTGATTTGCGCGTCGCTGCTGCTTATGCTGAGACGTCACGTCACTCCGCTGAGCCTTTGGTGTGTTGCTTTGTTGCTGGTCAGTCTGATCAATCCCCTGGCAAGTTTGACGACCGGGTTCTGGTTATCCTTCGGTGCGGTGTTTATCCTTATCTATGGTTTTGCCGGTAGAACGCCACAGCCTGGTTCGACGGGAGTTATCGGCAATTTGCGGGCCTGGCTTGGGAGCCTGCTGCGGTCTCAGTGGCTGGTGTTTTTTGGTATGGGTCCGTTGCTACTGTATTTCGTCGGTCAGCTCGCTGGCCTGGCGTTTGTAGCTAACCTGGTGGCAATACCGCTGGTGAGTCTGGTGATTGTGCCGTTATTGTTCCTGGCGCTGATTGCTGTGCCCGTGAGTCTCGATTTGACTGCCTTGATATTAGGCACGGCCGAGGCTGTGCTGCACTATCTGTGGCTTTATCTTGAGGCCATTGCTGGCCTGAACTGGGTTTATTACGCCGCTGAGCCGAACCTCGGACTGTTGCTGTTGGGTTTTGTCGGCGCCTTGGTCGTGTTGCAACCTGCCGGCTTCCTGCCGCGTTGGCCCGGCTTGCTGTTGATGTTACCCATGATCATAAATCCCGTGCCGAGGGCCCTGGCGCCGGGGGAAGCTGAAATTACCGTATTAGATGTCGGGCAGGGTTTGAGTGTTGTCGTGCGGAGTCATGGCGGCAGCGTGCTCTATGATGCTGGGCCAAGTTTCAGTGATCGGTTTGATGCGGGTGAACAAATCGTGACGCCCTATCTGCGCCAACAGGGAATCCATATGCTGGAGGCCATGATCGTCAGCCATAATGACCAAGATCATGCGGGTGGTGCAGCGGCGGTGATGGCTAATTTTGCGGTGGCGCGATCGTATTTTGGTGAACCACCACGGCCAGGCACGGCGATTCCAGCCCTTGGTGCTCAGCATGCTAACTGCGGTGCGGCTAGGCAATGGCAGCAGGGCGGTGTGAGATTTAGCCTGCTGGGCGTTGGCGGGTCAACGCCGCTGTCGGCGAATAACCAGTCTTGCTTGTTGTTAGTCGAGGCGGCTGGATTTTCTGTCCTGATACCAGGGGACATTGAAAGCGAGACCGAGCTTGCGTTGCTCGATTTGACCGCCCACCAGGCGCTACCCCGAGTAGACGTGCTGATAGCACCGCATCACGGTAGCCTGACGTCGTCTCACCCGGCATTCCTGAATCGTCTTAAACCGAGTGCCGTCATTGTCTCGGCGGGTTATCGGAATCGCTTTGCTCACCCCCATGCTCAAATTTTGGCCAGATATCAGGCTCGATCAATGCAAGTGTTCAACACTGCCAACGATGGTGCCATCATCATCAGGTTGGGGAAATCTTTAGAAATCCAGCGGACCCGGAATGCAGTGCGAAGAATCTGGTATGATTGACCCAGTGCACATCGCTGCATTAATAGTCTTCTAATCCGATCTAATTGAGTAAAACAAATGAGTGATGTGCTACGGGCGCTGATAGGACAATTGAATCTTGAGCCCATCGAATTGAATATGTTTCGCGGTTTGACGACTAAC
>DGOD01000299.1:0-5369 GCA_002389265.1 Gammaproteobacteria bacterium UBA4475 | reverse complement strand
GGCGAAGCGATATTCAATATGTCTGCATCCTTTCAAGTTGCCGAAGCAGGGCTGAATCACCAGGCAGAAATGCCACAGGTTCCGGCTCCCGAGGATTGCCCTGGTGATGAGGAGATGTTTTCTGGGTCGTCTATTGATGCTTGGCCGGCTGAAATGCAACGTCTGATGGCGATGCGGCCGATTGAAATTCGTCGGGTCGAGCCCTACAGCTTTGTCAAGCCGGTAAAGCGCCCACCACATCAGCAGGTATGGATGCGCGCGCGGGGCAGCGTTGATGCCGACCAGGTATTGCACCAGAGTCTATTGGCTTATGCCTCTGATATGGGCATTTTGAGCACATCAACTTTGCCTCATGGCAAGTCATTCCTGAGCGGTCTGATGACCGCCAGTTTGGACCATGCCATGTGGTTTCATCGGCCGATCGATGTTACTGAGTGGCATTTGTTCGTCCAAGATAGTCCTGCAGCCGCCGGTTCTCGCGGTTTTAATCGGGGCATGATGTTCACTCAAGCAGGTGAATTGGTCGCGTCGGTAGCTCAGGAAGGCTTAATGCGAGAGTTGGATCAAGCCCAGTAAAGGCTTGCAGGTCAATAAATTCGCTACCTTTAGAATCTTAACCTTTCTTTAATTTCATCTTTGCTGAATCTTTACGCTTCTCGACTTAAATGTGCGGACTTTAAGACAAGCGAGATTCTACATGCGGAAGTTGATCCTGTTAGCGGTTATGACGACTTTCATGGTTGGTTGCGGTGAGCCTGCAGTCGACAACATCAGGCCTAGTGTTGATGAACAAGGGAGTCTCAGCGGCAAGGTCCAGCTTGATGGATCGAGCACGGTGTTTCCTATCAGCGAAGCAGTCGCCGAGGACTTTGGTGCAGTTGCGCCGCAGGTCAGAGTGACAGTGGGCGTATCCGGCACTGGTGGTGGCTTCAAGAAGTTTGCTAACCAGGAAATTGACATCAGTGACGCATCCAGGCCAATTAAAGCTTCCGAAGCGGCGAAAGCTGTTGCTGCTGGAATAGAGTTTATTGAATTACCAGTTGCCTATGACGGTATTTCTTTGGTGGTTAGCCTGGAAAACGACTGGGTTGATTATTTGACCGTGGCTGAACTGAACCAAATTTGGCAGCCTGACAGCACAGTAATGACCTGGAAAGACGTTCGCCTTGAGTGGCCTGCGGAAACCATTCGCTTGTATGGCCCTGGTACAGACTCAGGTACCTTCGACTACTTTACCGGTGTGGTGAATGGCAAGGAGCAAGCCTCGCGCGGTGACTTCACAGCGAGTGAGGATGATAACGTTTTAGTACAGGGGATCTCTGGAGATAAATATTCTCTGGGATATTTCGGCTTCGCTTATTACATCGAAAATGCGGACAAGCTTCGAGCTGTCCCAATTTTGGGTCCAGATGGTATCGTTGCTCCAACAGTGGCCACTATCAATAATGGTACCTATGCGCCACTTTCCCGGCCGATTTTTATCTATGTAAACAAGTCTGCCTTGGATCGACCAGAAGTGGTCGGATTTGTTGATTATTACCTAGAAAATGCCGGCAAGCTTGCGGGTGAGGTGGGCTACATTGCATTGCCAGCGTCAGTTTACCAAGCCGCAAAAGATCGGGTTGCGCAAAAAATCACGGGCAGCGCCTATCTACCAGATTCAACCTTGAGCAAGTTAGTAGGTCAGTAACATCTCATCTTTTGTCCCTTATTGAAACTGGCTCTTTCGCCCTAGCGAAGGAGCCGGTGGGCTGCGAAAAAACACTATGACATTACTGGCTGCTTCAAAGTACCGATGGGGAGAGGCGATTCTTCGTCAGCTATTCTTTGTGTGTGCTTTTATCTCTGTACTAACCACTGTGATTGTTATCGGCATATTGGCGGTTGAAACCAGCAGTTTTTTTGAGGAGGTCTCGGTTACAGATTTTCTTTTTGGTACCGAGTGGCGACCATTACTTGAGCCCAAGGCTTACGGCATTCTGCCGCTGCTCGGGGGTACTATGTTGATCGTGGTCGGGTCTTCTATCGTCGCCCTGCCAGTGGGTTTAGCCTGTGCTGTGTACCTGAGTGAGTATGCCAGTGATCGGGCGCGGAATATTATTAAACCGGTACTAGAAGTGCTCGCCGGTATTCCTACGGTTGTTTATGGCTACTTTGCGATCTCTTTCGTCACCCCGGGATTACGGCTCGTATTCGATGATGTGCAAATTTTCAATGCGGCCAGTGCAGCGATCGTTGTTGGCGTCATGGTGCTACCGATGGTGGCCTCACTGTGCGACGACGCGCTGCGGTCAGTGCCGTCGAGCCTTCGGGAGGGGGCCTACTCCGTGGGCGCCACATCCTACGAAGTGACGGCCAGGGTTGTCGTGCCAGCGGCTCTATCGGGTATTTTTGCTGCCTTTGTCTTGGCAGTGTCACGGGCCATCGGCGAAACCATGGCGGTGACCCTTGCTGCGGGCGCCACACCCAATTTGACCCTAAATCCGCTGGAAAGTATCCAAACCATGACGGCTTATATAGTTCAGGTAAGCCTGGGCGATACCCCAAGTGGTGGTTTGGCTTATAAAACCTTGTTTGCTGTTGCTAGCGTGTTGTTCACCATCACGCTGGTGATGAACCTGCTCGCGAATAAGGTGATGCGGAAATACCAAGAGGTCTATGAGTAATGAAGATTAGCCCTTCTACCAACGGCGATTCGTTGGGGCATCGGTCTGCCTCGCTCCGACGTCGACATGTTGTTGCTTCATTGTTCAAAGCGCTGTGTATTGGCTTTACCCTATTTGCTGTGAGTGTATTGGGTCTGTTGATCGCCCAGGTTGGGGCTGACGGTCTACCTTGGCTGGATGCACAGTTTCTGAATAACTTTCCATCGCGGTTCCCGGAAAAAGCGGGTGTTAAGTCTGCCTTGTACGGCACACTTTGGGTTGTGAGCTTGACCGCGCTCATTGCTCTGCCAATGGGGGTGCTGGCTGCAATCTATCTTGAAGACTATGCGCCAGCTTCGAGACTTACTCGAGTTATTGAGATCAATATTGCCAATCTCGCCGGTGTTCCGTCGATAGTATATGGCATATTAGGGTTGGCGATTTTTGTGCGTTTCTTCGGTCTTGAGCGCAGTGTGCTAGCTGGTGCCATGACAATGTCGTTGCTGATTTTGCCAGTCATTATCATCTCATCAAAAGAAGCAATTCGCGCAGTACCTTCTTCCATCCGGCTGGCGGCTTATGCAGTTGGTGCGACCCAGTGGCAGGTTGTTAGGTCACATGTATTGCCGGCGGCGATTCCGGGTATTTTAACGGGTGTTATTCTCGCCTTGTCAAGGGCGATAGGCGAGACAGCGCCCTTGATTATGATCGGTGCCCTAACCTACGTTGCGTTTACACCGGAAGGGCCAATGGATGAGTTTACTGCGCTACCCATTCAAATATTTAACTGGGCCTCGAGGCCTCAAGCGGAATTCCATGAACTTGCGGCCGCCGGTATCATCGTGTTGCTCGCCGTTTTGCTTACCATGAATGCACTGGCTGTGCTCATTCGCTACAAAGGAACACAGAAATGATCAACAGTGAGAACGCAGTACTGGAGGCGCGGGATGTTACGATCCGCTATGGCGGGCATGCCGCGGTAAAGAACGTCAATCTGTCGATCTATGAAAAGAAAATCACAGCGATAATTGGTCCGTCAGGGTGTGGGAAAAGCACGCTGTTGAGATCATTAAACCGGATGAATGATTTTATCGATCATGTTACCCAAGATGGTGAGATTCTTTATCGGGACACGAATTTGTATGACGAAGGTGTCGATCCGGTTGAGGTACGTTTGCATATGGGCATGGTTTTTCAACGGCCTAACCCGTTTCCTAAATCTATATTCCGCAATGTCGCATGGGGGCCAACGATTAACGGCTTGCCAGGTGATATTAACCTGCGAGTTGAGCGGGCCTTGAAACAGGCTGCTTTGTGGGAAGAAGTTAAAGATCGCCTAGATGATTCAGCCCTCAATCTTTCCGGTGGCCAGCAGCAACGACTCTGCATTGCTCGGGCGCTGGCAATGGAGCCGGAGGTCATTTTGATGGACGAGCCCTGCTCGGCACTTGATCCCGTGTCGACGGCGCGGATTGAGGACTTATTGTTTGAACTTAAACAAAACTACACGATCGTGATTGTTACACACAACATGCAGCAAGCTTCGCGAGTCTCCGACTACACTGCCTTTATGGAAAGTGGCACGTTGATTGAGTATGGAGATACTGATCAGGTTTTCACGCGACCAAAACAAAAAAGAACCGAAGACTACGTCACAGGGAGGTTTGGCTAACGATTATGACTATGCATCTACAACGTGACCTGGATAACTTGAGAAAGTCGATTCTGCTACTTGGCGCCAGAGTCGAAGAAAATATTAATCACGCCATCTCCTTGCAGGCGAACAGAGATCTGTCGATTACAGCGCTGATGCGCGAGGCGGAGGTAGAGATAAACGAAATGGAGGTGACCATTGAGGAGGAGTGCCTCAAGGTGTTGGCCTTGCATCAGCCGGTGGCGGTAGACCTGCGTTTTATCATTGTTGTGCTGAAAGTCAATAACGACCTTGAGAGAATGGGCGATCAAGCAATCAATGTGCTTGAGCGGATCGAGTTTCTTGCTCAGTATCCACGTATCGAAGAAAACCTGGAGTTCGGTGCGATGGGGGAGTTAGTCAAGACAATGGTTAAATCCTGCCTGGATGCGTTAGTGAATCATGAGGTCGCCCTGGCGAAATCAGTGTGCAAGTTGGACGATGAAGTGGATACTATTCATGCTGCGATGTATGTCAAACTTAGAAGTGTCATGGAGTCTGATGCTCGGTTGATCGCGCCGAGTCTGTCATTACTGACTATATCCAGCAACTTCGAACGCATTGCTGATTTGGCGACGAATATAGCCGAGGAGGTCATCTTCATGGAGGAAGGAGAAGTGGTGAGGCATAAAACACAAAGAGCCGTAAAGTAACCCGGCATGGGCGAACACATATCAAATAGTATGTTGCCGTAAAGGTCGTTTCACTAAATCCGCAAGCGATCAATTAACAACGTGAAGTCTATGAGCCTGGAGACCTTTGTGTGAGTCTTGGCTGCGACGCTGATAGGTGTAAAAACGAAAAGAGCTGCCACATGACCGGTGCGCTCGTTGATGTCGACTACGCAAGCGCAAAACACACCAGGGTCTATGGCCACCGCAGGAAGAGTGATTAAAGTACAAAGGTAGATGTTGGGTCTATCGGTACTGAATATCAGTTTAAGTTGGCGACTCGTCGCTTGCGTTCACGCCACCCTCTGCGCCAGTGTAAATCATTGCCCTTGTACTCATTGTGAATGTTCATTGTGAATG
>DGOD01000222.1 GCA_002389265.1 Gammaproteobacteria bacterium UBA4475 | reverse complement strand
CCACCCATTTGGTGCCCAACAAAACCGCTCGAGCCGTCACCAAGGTCCGAAACCCATTTTCTCCCGTTAGCTTCCTTGTCTTCCGTTGTAAAACGGCCGCCAATGCCGAGGGTTAATGTGTCGCCAAGACTAAAATCAATCTGACCGAACACCGAGATCGTCTCCGCATCTTGAGTAGAATCAAAGTTGCGCATCAGACCTCCGTATGTAGGCGAGGAAGCATCGGAGCAATTAACAGGGCCGCCGCAAAACAGTAATGAGTGAGCGGCATCGACTGTATTGTCGTTGTAATAGACCCCTGCAATCAGATCAACGGACTCCGATAGTGAGCCGAGCAACCGAACCTCCTGGCTAAATTGCTCAAACTCATCTTGAATCTGGGCCAATGTGGCATCGATAGTTTGATCGAAATTCGATTCCGAAAGATCGTTGCCTTCATAAGAGGTGAAATTGGTCAACGATGAAAGTGTCCAGCTGTCATTGAGCTGCCAGTTAAATGTCAGCCCGACCATGGAATAGTCGGTCTCCGTGACAAAATCGTCTTCCCGATTTTCACCCGCCCAGAATGCTGCCTCATACTTCACGTTATTGTATGAGCAGTCGTCAATCGGATGAGCCACGTTACAGTTACCACCTGCTTCTCGCGGGCGTGCACCCCTGTCGATCTCGCCATACTGATACAGAAGGGTCGCATCAACACGCTCGGTGATATCCCACTGTACTATGCCTCGTATCGTAAAGTTGTCTCTAGCGCCCGAGACATCAGACCCAGTAAGCCCATGCTCCATATAGCCGTCTTTGTCTTCGAGCCTGGCAGCGATTCTGCTCCTAACATTGTTGCCAAGAGGCAGATCGACTGCGCCTTCTACAGCAAAACCCTCCCCAGCTTCAAAGTCATAAGAAGTGGCCAAATAACCGCCAAATTCATCCCCAGGTTTACGCGTCGTAATGTTGATCGCCCCGGCCGTATTATTTTTCCCGATCAGGGTATTTTGGGGGCCTTTCAAGACTTCAACTCGCTCCAGATCCAGAAACATTGTCTGACCGAATCGACTACGTCCAAAATAATATCCATCTATATTGAAACCAACCGCTTGCTCAAATCCGATATTGTTACCGTTAGTACTGACACCTCGAATGGCGAAACGGTCAGATGAATTAAAGGCCTCACCAAATGATAGATTTGGTATTTCGTCAGCAAGCCCCAAAAGGTCTGACAGATTCGACTCCTGAAGAAAATCGCCTGACACCGCGCTGATCGAAATAGGCACGTCAGACAAACTTTCCTCTTTTTTACGCGCTGTAACGGTCACTTCCTCAAGCACTGCCGTGCCTGTTGCTTGCGCAACACTGACTGAGGGAGTGACCACTAATCCCGACGTTAAAAAAACCGTTCCGATAGCGATTGATGTTCTGGACAACACTGAGTGTTTGCTCGCTTCCATGACTCCGTCTCCTTTTATTCTTATACTATATGCCTTTAGTTTTCGCCGAAAAGTTGTGCCCGCCTGATCCCCTACCGTGGAACATTCCAATCAGTAGAGAACGGATTGAGGTCTCGCTTCTAAAGGTTTAGCCAAGTCTCAGGACGACTCTAATTGTTAGGCATATTGTTGATAATATCCTTCCACGAGCCCTCACTATTCTCGAATCGTGAACTTTCTATTTCAGACAAGAGCGCATAATTTCAACGCTGACATGCTGCTTGGACGACGGTTTACAACCGATTGGGGGAGCCAATGAAGCAGATTGGAAGGGTTTTAAGCGTGCTGGCGGGTCTCAGATACAAGCCCCGGCGCGCCATTATCTTGGGTGCTGAACCACGGGAGTACAAACTTTATAACCGCCTACAGAGCGAGGGCGAATACGACGTGCTGTTCTTCATTGACGAGGAACCATGGAGTCACCGCAGCCAGCTCGGACATGCGCAGCTCCGCTACCCTTCAGAGCTTCCGGCTTTATGTGAGAATTACCAGATCGACGCAATCTTTTACTGCGATGACTCAAGAGTTGAGGCGCTGCCCGAACTGCGGTGCAAAGTAGTTAAAACAGAAGCCTGACGCGGAGAAGAGCGTCAAATTCTTTTTCACAGAGCCTGCGCTACATGGGCGCTCCGTCCATTCGAGGCTATTTGCGGTCGTGCTAGTCACCCGTCGTGCCAACGGCCTCAAGCAGAGCCCCGAGGGACCTTATTCACCTTATCGCCGATAAAGTCCACATATTCTAGGATGCCCTGAGGCTTGGCTCGGGCGAATGCACAAGAGGAAATCCACGACGCGAACACCTTGTGATTAGTACCGATCAGAAAATGCGCAGGCTCACAAAAAAGAGACATCTCTTCTTCTTTCGCTTTTGAGGACACAAACACCCCGAGCTCTCGCGCTTTATCGATCGGCATTTCGTAGCCCACCCGAAGACTTTGGAGATCTAGTTTTTTGTAAAATTCTAACGCGCGCTCCCGGGTGTCAGCACTTACAGCCACCACGGCTACACCGCGATTCGCAAACTCGGGAACCAGTAGGTCCAATTCCTTCAGGTGACGTGCGCACTGGTGACACCACTTACCGCGATAAACGTTCAGTAAGGTAAAGCGCCCTGCTGCCACCACCTCTCGACTGCGCCATACTCCGCCAGCAAGCAGGTTGACCTCGAATTCAGGAATTTCACCTCCGGTACGGCGCCAGGTCTCCATGCGTGTAACCTAAGTCTTCGTCTGCATGGTTACCCACTTCAGCTCCGTGAGTGCGTCGATATCGGCTTCCGTACCCTCTCGCCCAAAGCCGCTGTCACCAACACCCCCGAAAGGCACATGAGCTTCATCAGTCACAGAGGGCCCATTCACATGGACCATGCCCGACTCAATAGCGCGCGCGTAGCGCAGCGCGCTATTAAAGTCATTCGTATAAATCGCGGAACTCAATCCGTAGCGAGAGTTATTGGCCGCGACGAGACCTTCATCCAAATCTTCGACCTGATAGACACTGACCACAGGACCAAAAGTCTCTTCTGCGTGACATTCCATGTCCTCTGTCACATTGGTTAAAACCGTAGGGTGGCAGCGATTGCCCTCCCAGTCTCCACCGACCACGATATTCGCACCTTTGTCCTGCGCATCCCTGATGTGCCGCTTGATCCGTTCGCGCTGCCGATCGCTGATAATCGGCCCAATAATCGTCGCGGGGTCACGCAGATCACCCACACCCAGCTTGGACACGGCGCCTGTGTACGCTTTGATAAATTCGGGGTATATGCCCTTCTGCACATAGATCCGACTTGAACTGATGCAGGCCTGCCCCTGATGCATAAACATACCGCGCACCGCGCCTTGCACGGCATCTGATAGCGTTGCATCGTTCAAAATCACCAGAGGATTCTTGCCGCCCAGCTCCAGCGTCACATGCTTGTTATCGCGTGCACACAACTGCTGGATGTGTTTCCCCACTACTGTAGAACCAGTAAAGGTTACTGACCTCACCAGCGGGTGGGTCACCAGGGAGTCGCCGATCGTGTAGCCGTCGCCCGCTACAACATTGACTGCACCGTCAGGGAAACCAGCCTCTGAGAGTAATTCCGCAAACTTAAGTGCGATCACCGGCGTGTGCTCCGAAGGGAGCATTACCACAGTACTACCCGTTGCCAGCGCGTTGGCACAAAGGCGACTCGCTTTGATGAGCGGAACATTGAAGGGCGTAATGACAGCAACCACACCGCGGGGCTCACGCCAGGTCAGGCTAATCCGGCCCGGATAATCACTGGGCAACGTCTTGCCGCTTACCTGTCTTACCATGCCAATGGCAGCACGAATAAAGCTCACCGCTTTGCCCGTTTCAAATTGCGCTTTGGAAATAGTGGAACCCGCTTCGTCTATCAACAAATCGACAAATTCTGCTTTTCGCTCCTCCAGCATTGCGGCCGCATTAGCCAGCCAGCGTTCTCGCTCGTTCACCGACGTATGTCGGTATGTCTGAAAGGCGTCATGAGCAGCCTGGACCGCAAGATCCATCTCTACCGCTGATCCCTCGGCCACCACCGAAAATGGGCTGTCATCGCTGGGATTGAATACGGTAAAAGTCGCACCTCCGGCCGAGGTACAATGCTCACCGTTGATCCAGTGTCCTAGGGCTTGCTGATCGTCTGTCGTCACGCTCTGAGCTCCACTGCTGACTGTTTCAGTAGTTCAGCGCGCCACCATCCACATTGATGCACTGACCAGAAATAAAATCGCTGTCTTCACTGGCAAGAAAGTAGACAGTTCCCAACAGATCGTCCGGCATCATATCGCGCTGGAACGCACGCATATTCTCGTTCGCCGAGCGCGCCATATCATATTGCTTACTCGCCGCCACGCCTTCACTCTCCGTGAGTCCGACCATAATACAGTTCACATAGACGTTACTGGCCGCGAGCTCTCGCGATAGGGCTCGTGTTTGGCCCACCACAGCACCTTTAGAGGCCACGTAATGGCAGAACATAGGCGCCCCTCGCAGGAACGTGCCAGATGAGATGTTAATGATCTTGCCACGGCCGTTCTTCTGCATACTGGGAAGCATCGCCTTGGTGGCCTGAAACGGCCCACGTGCGTTCACCCTCATTACCGCATCCCACTCTTCGTTACTTAGCTCAGTAAACGGTTTAAATTGGATGGATGCAAAGATCGCAGCGTTGTTGATCAAAATTTCGATGGGCCCAAAGTGCCCCTCAACCTCGGCTACCAGGTTTTTCAGTGAGTCGTCGTCAGTGACATCAGCGCTGACACCCATCGCTGAACCGCCCTCTCCGTTGATCTCATCAACTACTGATGAGGTATCGGCAAGATCACATACGACGACAAGTGCGCCCTGTGATGCCAGCCCTTTCGCATAGGCCGCTCCGATTCCCTGAGCAGCGCCGGTCACTACGGCAACTTTGTCCTTCAGTCTATCCATAATTAAATAGTCCTCACCTCTATAGCCCGATGATTGTTTTCACTTCAGGCCAGCTCTGCGTGCCAAATTCTTTAAGGTCATCCGTGAGTTCTTCAGGACACCAGTCGAGAAATACCTCCTTGAAACGAGGCCGAGCCTTGATGGCAGAGAACCAGCGCTCAACCCCTAGCAGGCGTCCGGACCACATGCCCGACATGCTTAGCATATCGAGACGATTCACGTAGGGGGCCAAGCCGATATCGGCAAGCGAAAAGCCATCTCCGGCTAGCCATTTTTGTTGTAACAACACTTCGTTCATCTTCACCAGATAGTCGTAATACAACCCAATGGTGTCGCCTATGCCGGGCGCACTGAAACCCTCGCGAACGATTTCCTGTTTACGCGCCTTCCACTTCGAGGTGACAGACTGATCCGGGGTGCTTTCTAGAAACTCTTCCAGCTTCTCGGGCGGCAAACGAAGAACAATATGGCGATGGCAGCAAACGAAGGTGAGCTCGCCACAGGCAGGATGGAGCTGCTCATCGACAGCCTTGGTCCACATGCGCATCTGTGCGCGACCATAGGCATCAGATGGAATCAGATCTGGCCCGGAGAATTCGTCGTCAATATATTCACATATTACCGTGGACTCATTCAGAATCTTGCCGTCATGAACCAGCGATGGCACCACCGCTTTAGGGTTGATGGCCCGATACTCATCAGTGAACTGCTCGCCGGCAAGAATATCGATGTAGTGAGATTGATCGACCCCAACCCCCTTTTCAGCCAGCGCAAACCGCACCTTAGCGGCACACACAGATGATCCGTGATGATAAAGCTCCAGCACTATTTACTCCTCAGCATTTCAGGTGGGAACCAATCGACTACTGACTTCTGGAAACTGGGCCGTGATTCGATACGCTTGACCCATTTGGCAATATTGTCGTACGAGTCAAATGAGTAACCTGCCAGCAGATCGAGCGTAAACTGCAGCGGCAGCCACGCTACGTCCGCCAGAGAAAAGGCGTCCCCAGCAATCCATTCACTCTCTGCCAGACCCCTATCCAGCGTTTGAAAGCAGTCATCGATGATTGCCTCTGCTGCACTCACCTCGTCCGCGGAGAAACCGGTAGTAGTGCTGCGGCGATGGAACTCCAAAAGCTCCCGATTCGTCTGCAGACTGCGGTACTTCTCCTCTTCCTCAAGATTCTGAGCCATATTCTTACCGACCCTTCTGTCATAGATGAAGGTCTTGATAGCTTTGACATGGATCTCGACAGCCTTGCGAAGCCAGAAGTACATCTGTTCCCGCTGCTGAGGATCTGAAGGTTTCAGAGGAGGCTCAGGAAAGGCATCATCGAGATGGTCGATAATGTCATCAGATTCGATGATAACCACGCCATCATTAACCAATGTTGGAACCAGCCCGGCAGGATTGATGCCGAAGTATTCAGGCGTTATGTGTTCCTTCTTGAGAATATTGAGGTGGTGGCTCTCCCACTCGAGGCCTTTCTCCTCAAGCACCATGCGGACACGCATGGAGCAGTTCGAAACACCACTGTGGAAAAGATGGAGGCCCGCGTAACTCAGGACCTCCTCATTGGTTGGCACAATAACAGGCATCAGTTAATCCTTACCGGCATTAAGAAAAAATCAGACGTGACTCAGTCGAATCTAGCTCGGAACTGAATAGCAATCTCTCTGGGAGGGTTCATGGCCGCTAGGATGTTAGGACCCGAGGGAATGCACCATGCGCAATAATCCTCGTTGCTAAGATTCTTTCCTATGAGGGAGACGGTCCAGTTCTCGGAAGGAGAAACCAAGCGCAGCACGGCGTTATAGAGCGTGAACGACTCGGTTAGTACGTTATCTTGGTAAGAGATGTCCGTGTAAAAGTCGTCGGAGTAAGAAATATCGAGTCGCCCCCCGACACCCCACCCCGCAAAGACATCATCAACCTGAAAATCCGCGAACAGCGCAGCTTTCACCTCAGGTGCGAAAATGAGTGGCAAACCCGCTAGGTTACAGGTCCCAGTCTCAGCGTCTGGAACCACTGGAGTACCTGGATAACACTCTGCACCGGGGAAAGAGTCGTACTCGGCGTCGGTGTAGGCAAAGTTCGCCCCCAGAGTCCATACGCTGTTGAGGGCCCATGTCGAGTCAAATTCGATACCCTGACTGGTGGAATCCGCGGCATTTGAAACCGAAAATGCGGGTATCTCACCCGGTATCTGCGTGGAAAGCTGCAGCCCCTCAATATCTATTCGGTAAAGTGCTACGTTCAGCGCCAGAGCCCCATCAAGTAGCGAGGCCTTCGCCCCGACTTCAAAAGAGTCCACGTTTTCATCGTCATACTCAAAATTTGCTTCAGGCCCCTCGATTCGATCACTGAAGCCACCGGTCTTATGCCCTTGTGAGTAGTTCGCATAGAGCATCGCGCTATCACTGACGTCCCACTGCAGCGTCACAGCACCTGTAAACTTGCTCTCGCTGCGACTATCCGAGGCAACCAAGGGAGGGCCCCCAGGGCCTCCTGGAATATCTAGGCGGTTGTTGGTCTGGTACTCGGCAAAGTAGCGCTCGAACGCAAAATCCTTTTCTTCGCGGGCGTAGCGACCGCCGAGGATAAGCGAGATGTCGTTAGAAACCTGCCAACGAACCTGGCCAAAGCCCGCAACGGTTTGGGTATCCTGATTCCACGGCTCGTACCGATCCATGTATAAACCACCGGGATCAAGAAACACCGTGGACAGATTAAGGCTCGAATTCTGGAACCGCTTCAGCTCCGAATCTTCAAAATACGCGCCAAAGATGTAGTCCATGGTATCGGTGGGTGTCGAGGCAAATCGAAATTCCTGAGTGAATCCCTCGTAGTCTTCGTTTCTTCGAGCCCGAAAGCCACTAGCTAGACCCATATCAAGGCCCAAGAAATTGTGCTGGTAATCATAGGTCTGAAACGCCGTGACGGAAGTCAAAGTGCCCGCTTCAAAGTCATGCTCTACCCGCAGCGTTATGTTCTGGCTCTCCTGATCTCGACTTGGACAAAATGATCCCGTATTAAACGCGGTGTCTGCCGCGCCATCTCCTGTCGTATCGCGATTAGCGACCACATCAGTACAATCAACGTCGTAGATCCAATCTAATTCCGGAGTGAAATCGGGCGAATGTGTTTGATAAACAAACAATGGCGGGCCGCCAGCATCATTCCATTCGGCGGTATCTGCGCCGTCTTCATCAAACTCGGCGTGCTCGAGTTTTAGGTCTACTCGTGTTCGATCTGTGGGCGTCCAGGCAAAACTCAGCCTAAACATGCTCTCGTCACGGTTAGGTCCGCCAGGGCCAACCAGTCTGTTCTCATAGAACCCGTCGGCGTCGCGGTAGCGAACAGCAAGGCGCGCTCCAAGATTATCGGTTAGAGGCCCTGAGATGTAGCCCTCGACGTCGTTGTTGCCACCCGTCGTTTCATAAGTACTGGCAGATGCCGTAAAGCCTGCTTCAAATTCGGAAGTCGGCTTAGCGGTATGCATTATCAAGGCCCCAGCTACGGTGTTTTTCCCAAACAAAGTGCCCTGAGGCCCCCGTAACACTTCCACACCAGCGAGATCCATAAACCCATGGAGATTAATCGCGGCGCGGCCGATGTAGACGTCATCAACAAAGCGGCCAACAGACTGCTCGATCGAGTGGCTAGCACCCGAGCCCAGCCCACGGATATAAAGGTTTGGCAGAATAGAAGCGCTGTTAATTTCAAAGTTTGGAATCAGCAATGACAGCTGTTCCATATCCATAATGCCAAGATCCTGAATCGTGTCGCCGCTCACCGCAGCAACGGAAATCGGAACATCTTGAATACTCTCTGCCCGACGCGTAGCAGAAACCACCACTTCTTCCAAAGCGCCCTGCGCAAACACACCGGTGCTAGCGCTGGCACTAGCAGAAATAAGTCCTAGATAAAGGCCTCTTCCCAACCACGCTCCGAGCCGACTTTTTGTCATTCTGAGATACCCTTTTTTAGTTATGTTTAATCGCCACCCTGCCCCTAGGCAGAAGCGCGCTCAAATGCTCCTAGCTCAGCACGGATAGTAAAAATGACTTTATTCGCAAACAATATGCTGTTTAACTGACTCAATATTCGCGTTTCGAGAATAAACATGGACGAACTCAAATCCATTCGCTCCTTCGTCAAAGTCGTCGAGGCCGGCAGTTTTGCCGAGGCGGCGCGTCAGGAAGGCATCGCCAAGTCCGTCATCACAAAGCGAATCAACCAACTTGAATCCCATATGGAAATGGTACTACTGCAGCGCTCCACCCGAAAAATGTCGCTCACCGACACGGGCGCTAACTTTTATGAACGCTGCGTCAAGATCGTCGGTGATCTCGACAATGCGAAATCCGCAGTGAGCACCATGGAGTGGGGCCTGAGCGGGACATTCCGCGTCAGTTGTATTTCGTCTTTCACCTCAGTGTGCCTCGCTCAGGACCTGTGTGAATTCGGTCGCGATCATCCCGACCTGAGTATCGACCTTCAGCAGCACGATAGGTTCTGTGATCCGGTGCACGAAGGCTTTGATGTGTGTATTCAAGCCGGAAACACGCCGACCGGAGTGCTCGAAGCTACAGAGGTTTTGCCTGTGCGCCGTTTGCTAGTAGCGAGTCCCAGTTACCTCGAAAAACATGGCATCCCGTCCTCACCCGAGGACCTGGCCGATCATCCTTTTGCGCTAAATAATTACGTGACGCCTACACTCAAGCTGAACCTGATGAAAGATGACCGGCCAGTTGAGATTCCTATTGAGCCCGTCATCGTGGCTAATAACATCTGGATGCTTCATGCCGCGGTCACGAGCGGTCATTGCCTGTCGTTGATGCCTATTTTCTTCATTGAAAAAGAGATTCTGTCTGGGAAACTGGTGCCGATAATGGCCGAGTACAAAGTCCGCGAAGTATCTCTCCGCGCCTACTACCGTCGGTCACAGTATGTACCGATGAAAGTGCGCATTTTCATCAATTTTCTGCGGCGTAAATATGGCGACCTACCCCCTTGGGATCTACGAGTAATGGAGAAAATGCCGGAGTTAAAGCTACTCCCCGAATCCTAGGCCCTTCTCGCTTCGGTATCTGACGGCGGTCACAAGGACAATCTCTGGAAAGGCACTATCGCGACCCGCCAGACACAGAAGCTTGAATGTCTACGTATTCGAATTCATTCGCTTTACACAAATGTTCATTAGCCACGCAATGTGGCTTTAATGAATGCTCGGCCTATCGATTCCGGATACCTACAAAAAACCAAATCGGAGCCACGCGAAGATGAATGAGTTTTCTCAGGGTTGGAGGCCTCTGCTAGCCGCCACTATCGGCACCATGTGCGGCATTTTCACTCTGACGAACTACTCGCAGGGGTTTTTTGTAGGCCCCGTCACGGCAGAGTTTGGTTGGACACCGCCGCAGTTTTTCCTGAGCTACACCGTCATGATGTGTCTAGGCCTTATCACTGGCCCCATTGTTGGTTCTCTGGTCAAACGACATGGATTGCGCAGTATCGGCATATTCGGGCTCATTGGGCACTCCCTGGCTTACGTGCTCCTTTCATTCAACACGGGGTCCTTGGCCGTCTGGTGTGCAAGTTGGGCGCTGCTCGGTTTGCTTGGAGCAGGCTCCTTGCCAATAGTGTGGACCGGCGTCCTTAATGGCTGGTTCACAAAGCACCGTGGCAAGGCTATTGGGATCACGATGATGGGAACGGGGTTGGGAGCCTTCATACTTCCGCCCATTGTGGAGTTCGTAATCTCAAATTATGGCTGGCGTCTGGGGTACAGAACTATCGGATTGGGAGCGATGTGCATATCACTGCCGATTGTTTTCTCTCTGTTTCGCGAGAACACCACAGCGCAAACCGGAGACGCGGGTGCGACAGGGCCGACTTCATGGGGCATTACTCGCTCTCAGGCCATGCGAACTACTAATTTCTGGCTACTTGGCGCCGTAATGTTCGTAACTGTTATCGTTCTTACCGGCTTGTTGTCCAACTTCCCGCGAATCATGGGCGAACAAGGTTTCGCGCCAAGCGCGATTGCAGGCATCGCATCGGTAATGGGTATTACCGTGGTGATTGGTCGTCTTGCGGTTGGGATCCTAGTCGATAAGTTTTGGGCGCCCGGTGTCGCCGCCGTTTTTTTTATGCTCCCGACCATCGCTCTGCTAATAATCTTAAGAGGGGATGTGGGTACTTCAACCGCAATGATGATCGCTATCATGATTGGTCTGGCGGCCGGAGCTGAGCTGGATCTGCTGGCATACCTGACAAGTACGTTCTTTGGACCAGACCATTACCCGGAGATTTTCGGCGCCATCATTGCCTTTTTCTTAGTGGGTGCGGGCATTGCCCCACCGCTGTTCGGGGCTGTCGCGCAGGCCACAGGCGGCTACGCGACAATGCTTAGCGTGGCCGTGGGTATGCTTGTAGCCTGTATCGCCATGTTCCTGGCTATGGGGCGTTACCCAGAGCAGGTACGATCGCCTTAAAGCAAGCCGCAGATCCGCAAAGCTATACTCCAGCTGGAGCTGCAGTGCCACACCAAGCGCGCTAACGGCCTGATCTCGAGATAGATCGCAGCCAAGCCGTCTACTTTCAAAACCCTTAATCAGTCGGTAGCGGTTCCGGCGGCAGGATGCGGAAAGGCCCCTCAGGCAATACGACATTGTTCTCTGCTACGTAGCGCTCCCACGCCGCCTCAAGCTTGGCAAGCGTCTCGGGCTCGTCCTCAGCGAGGTTGTTCTGCTCAGCAGGATCAGCATCGAGATCAAACAGCAACCAACGATCATCGCTTAGAGGCTTTGGCATCCGCACGGCCTTCCAATTGCCGACCTTAATTGCTCGGCGGCCCCAGATTTCCACGCCGACATAATCCCCATCGGATCGCACGGAGTCAGATTCGTTTTTCATAAGCCGAGTGATGCTACGTCCCGAAAACTGGCTTTCTTCAAACGGTATATCCGCCAACTCCATAATCGTCGGCGCGAAGTCTGTAATGCTGACCGTTTCCGTTGATATCCTGCCCGGCGACGAGATATCTGCTGAAGAAATAATAGCGGGCACGCGAATGCCACCTTCAAACGTGGAACCCTTGTAGCCTCTGAATGGCGTACTACTGACCCAGCCCCAACCTCGATCAAACAGCGTGAAAGACCCCGGCCTGCCCATGTTCTCGTAGCGGTTGTCGAAGGTGACGGCATGATCTCGGACAGCAGGCGGTGCGTGACCGGCATCCCAGCTGTCAGCGCCATTGTCGGAGATGAAGATAACGACAGTATCCTTTGCGAGATCCTTGAACTCTAGATACGCAAGCAATCGATCGAGCTCAGTGTCGAGCTTCTGGATCATGCCCGCGTAGATTTCCATCACTCGCGACGACCGCCGCTGACTCTCTACATCCAACTCATCCCAAGCGGGAACGCCTTCCGGTCGCGGCGCAGAGCTCTGCGCCTCGTCAAACAATCCCAGCTCGCGCTGCTTAGTGAGTCGTTCCTGCCACAGGATGTCGTAGCCCTGATCATAGCGGCCGGCGAAGGCATCAGCGTCATTGGAGGGGAGTTGGAGAGGCCAATGCGGCGCGGTAAACGCCAGATAGGCAAAGAATGGCTTACCGGTGTGCGCCGTGCTCTCGAGACCCGCGATCACTTCCGAGGTAAAACTCGTCGTGGAATAGAAGTCATCCTCAAGTTGCGGATTGAGCACACCGTTCTTGCGATACAGAAGTTTCGGGCGATGCAGATCAGGACCCAGAAGATCCGAGTAATGGCTACCGCCGCCAAAGCTGAAACTCAGCGCATGATCGAAGCCCCGCGCTCCGGGGCTCAACTCACGCTTCATTCCCAGGTGCCACTTACCCGCCATCACAGTGCGATAACCGTGCTCGGACAGGCGTTCGGCAATCGTCGGCACCTCCTCACTTAAATGACCTTCGTAGCCAGGCAGCCCCATCTGGTTGTCAGCCACGGTCTCGGCCATATTTCCGATACCCGCGATATGATTGTCCATACCCGACATGAGCATGGCCCGTGCTGGCGAGCAGGTAGGCGCCGCATAGAAGCTCGTAAACATCACACCATTCTCGGCGAGCCGTGTGAGCGTAGGTGTTTCGATCTCACTGCCGAAAGGCTCGATGTCGGCGAAACCCATATCGTCGACAACTACCAGCAGGAAATTGGGTCGAGTTTCTATGGCCGACGGCTCCGCCGGTTTAGTTTCTTCCAAGGCTTCACGTTGGCAACTAACCCCACCAGCGGCGAGCATACAAAGAATAAGTAATCGGGTTATTAGCTTCACGTGATGACCTCTCGATGGAATTTCAAGCTACCGTTCAAAGCAACTACCTCGCAGCCCCGCCAACGAAGGCTTGCTGAAAGAAATCCAATGTTCTGCGCTGCGCTAGCTCGGCTGCTTGCTCTCGAAAACTGGGCCGGACCGCGTTCGCAAACGCATGGCCTACCCCTTCGCACTCGAAGCACTGATCTGTGGGTCGGCCGCTATCCTTGACCACGTCGCGAGCCGAAGCAAAAATCATCGGGTCGTCCAGACCGAAGTGAAACCAGCAACGCGCCGCAGATGTCGCCAGATAGACCGACAGGTTACGGCCATGTCTTGCCGTGGCTTTCACCCACTTCTCCATGCCCTATGCCCTTGTATTGCTATTTGCGATGCCACATGCCCTGAATGAGAGAGGTGTGTCCCTGCGAATCGCTCCTCACAATTCATCGACGCATCGCGGATAGACGCTCTGAAAGCCCTCCGCATACTTCACGCTCTTGCCGCCCGCCTGGCCACCAGAGTTTCTCCGGAAGTGGTTGCCCCGGTTTTCAGCAACGTTCTCGTAGAAATGCCAAAGGTGTTCCTGCCCCTGCATACATTGAATCGCGGCCCATTTTTCGTCCCAGACCTCTGAAATATCTAAGAAAACATCGGGCTTCCAGCCCATCTGTTCAGTCTGGTGTGGCTCAAACAGATAAAGTTGTGGGGCACCAAGAACCTGTTCCTCAGGATTATGACCCCAGGCCTGCGCAATCATGCGGCATTGCATCGCGACCTCCGTGGCATACATATGGTCGGTGTTATAGGGATCGTACTTGGAATGGCTCAGCATGAAGGTGGGCTGTACCTTACGGATCAGATCGACAATTTTGTATTTGCCGTCTGTATCTATCTCCAGCGGATAATCACCAAAATCAAAGAACTGAATATCGTGGGCATTGAGCGCGGCTGCCGCTGCTTCGGCCTCATCACGCCGAACGGCTTTCACTTCGTCCAGACTCATATTGCCTTTTTTCCACAGCTTGGCGGATTCACCCCTTTCGCCGAAAGACAGGCAGGCGATCGTGACGTCATAGCCGCGCTTCTGATGGAGTGCGATGGCGCCACCGCACCGCCAAACAAAGTCCGCCGCGTGGGCACTGATTACCAGAACTGATTTGTTGTCACTCATTTTTTTCTATACCTCATGGTCCATGTTCATAGCCGTTGTCTATTCTTCAACCAGATCGGAGAGCGAGTCGAGATAAACGAGACCCGCCTCTTCTAGGCGCGGGCGCATGTTGTACATATCGAGGCCGAGTTCACCGCCGGCCAGGCGTTCCCGTTTGCTCGCCTCGTTGTCTTCGCGAGCCTGCGCAGCGTCTCGGGCGGCGTCGGCGCTGCTACGGGGCACGACAACGACACCGTCGTCATCCGCCACCACCACATCGCCCGGCGTTACGAGTTGTCCTGCGCAGACCAGAGGAACGTTGACCGCGCCCAGGGTATTTTTCACCGTACCCTTGGCGGACACGGCGCGGGACCAGACCGGAAAGTTCATCTCGTGAAGGTCGGCCACATCGCGAACACCGGCATCAATAATCAAACCGCGGACGCCCCGGGCTTGGCAGGAAGTCGCCAGCAGGTCACCAAACATCCCGTCCGTATTGTCTGTGGTGCAACCGACCACCAGGACGTCGCCCGGCTGGCATAGCTCAATCGCGACGTGGATCATCCAGTTATCTCCGGGTTGGGCCAGGACCGTAATAGCGCTGCCCCCGATCTGGGCGCGCGGATATATTGGGGTGATGTAGGGCTTCATGAGGCCTGAGCGGCCCTGTGCCTCGTGCACCGTTGCCACACCGAACGCAGCCAGGGCATCCACAGTGTCTGCACTCGCTCGGTCAATGTTTCTTACTGCCACTGTCTTCATTTATAAACCTCGCTTGGCTGGGGCAGGAACGAAAAGCACGCCACGGCTGAGCAGTCGTGCCGTGCGCACTACTCCCGCTTTCTTGATCTCTGGAAGCTCACCTGATTCGTCGACCTCAAGGGAGATAGAGAATTCTCCCGAAGGATGCTCAACGGAAATCTGCTTGGTCTCACCTTGCGGCACATTGACCAGACCTTCGGCCACCGAGCCCGGGATGATGGCCGCCGTTGCGGCCGATACCGCTCCCAGCACGCCTACGGCGCTGTGGCATTTGTGAGGGATAAAGGTTCGGGTATTGATCAATCCGCCGTGCAGAGCCGGGGAAATCAGACACATCTTTGGCACCGCTTTGTCAGCGACATCACCGAGGTTCATCATTGGCCCCAGTTCGATACGGATGGACTCCAGTCGGGTTTTCAGAGCCTGATCGCTGTTGAGCTTTTCCGGGCTTTCATGCCCCGTCAGACCAAAGTCTTTAGCCAGTAACGCCACCACCGGCATCCCGTTATCCACGCAAGTGACCCGAACCCCACCAACGGAATCAACAACGTTCCCAGTGGGTAGCAAGGCACCACAAATAGAACCGGCCACATCCAGATAGTTACAGACAACCGCAGCCGATGTGCCGGGCACACCATCAATCGCCGTATCACCTTCGTATTCCATAACGCCATCTGGTGTGGCCAGAAGCAGTGCACAGAGCTTCCCGCTATTGACCATATGCACGGTAACGCAGGTCTTTCCGGGTTGAGCCCGGACCAGCCCCGCTTCAACAGCGAACGGCCCCACACCCGCTAATATGTTGCCGCAGTTGGGCGTGGTATCGACCACATCTTGGCCTACAACCACTTGGGCGAAAAGAAAGTCGATGTCAGCATCAGCACGGGTCGAGGGCCCAACGATGGCGACTTTGCTCGTGAGGGGGTCTGCACCGCCCAAACCGTCTATTTGCCGCGAGCCTCGGCCAACAGCATCAACAAGTATGGCGTTCCGCACATCAGCTTCAGATGGTAGATCAGAGGCCAGAAAGTAAAGCCCTTTCGAGCTACCTCCGCGCAACTGCATGAAAGGGATCTCCAGCTGTTTCATGGAGCCAACCTTGATGACGAGCTGCTAGTTTAGGGACGCGCTACTATTACAGCCAATGCAATTTCATTGAGTGTCCATGGGAAAAGTTTGCTGCTGAGGAGGCACTAGTGACGGAGATTT
>DGOD01000377.1:1447-9758 GCA_002389265.1 Gammaproteobacteria bacterium UBA4475 | reverse complement strand
GCCATCAGAGAGTTGATGGACTTGGCGCAGTCGGGTTTGGGCGTATCGGCCCGGTACTAGTCGCAAGCGCGATTCCAGGCCAGTGCCTTTGCCGGTGCCATTACCGGTGCAGGGGCAGGGGCAGGCACTGCGGCCACCAATTGCCGTGCCGTGGGCTGACGAAGGAGGACTTGGTATTTGACTGCCCACAATCAAGGAAGAATGGCTTATACTGCCGCAGTCTGTAGCCAGGTAAACCCGATAACGCCTATGAACTATGCCTTGTTTCGCGATCTATTGTTTCTTCTGCCACCAGAGGCCGCCCATCACTTGTCATTGCAGTCGATGTCCTGGCTTGAGCGCTTCAATCTGTCGCCGTTGCTCGCGCGGGAAACCTTGCGCGAACCCGTGACGGTGATGGGGATCGAATTTCCGAATGCCGTGGGTTTGGCGGCAGGTCTTGATAAAGACGCCCGCTGTATCGATGGCCTGGCCGCTATGGGCTTCGGGTTTCTTGAGGTGGGGACTGTGACCCCGAAACCGCAACGGGGAAATCCTGGGCCGCGGTTGTTTCGCCTGCCTCGAAAGCGAGCCCTGATTAATCGCATGGGTTTCAATAATGATGGTGTTGATGTCATGTGCGAGCGTATTCGCAAGGCCCGCTTCGGCGGGGTGCTGGGGATCAATATCGGCAAAAATGCCGTGACACCGGTGGAGAATGCCCTGGCCGACTATGTGCTATGCCTCCGCGAGGTGTACGCCCTGGCGTCTTATGTTGTGATCAATATTTCGTCGCCCAACACCCCGGGCTTACGCCACTTACAGCACGAGACAGAACTCGCGCGACTGCTGGAAGGGCTGAAGAGCGAGCACACGCGGCTGGTGCAAGAACATCAAAAAACTGTGCCCTTGGTGGTCAAAATCGCACCGGATATGTCTGACGAGGAGGCGACCCGGCTGACTCGGCGCCTAAAAGACTTTGAGGTTGATGGTGTTATCGTCACCAATACGACAATCACGCGCGACCTGGTCGCTGGTGAAAAGCACGGCGCTGAACTGGGTGGTTTGAGTGGCGAGCCGTTACGTGAACTGTCGAATCACGTGTTGTCGTTAGTGGCCGCCGAGGCTAAGGGTGACATGGCGATTATCGGCGTTGGCGGTATTATGAATGGTGCTGATGCGGCAGAAAAAATCCGTTTGGGAGCAGACCTGGTACAAATGTATACAGGGTTTATCTATGAGGGTCCTGACCTGATTGTGGATAGTGTTAAAGCCATTCAACAGTATCGTCAGAGTGGGGCGCCAGACACTTGACTTTGACAGCCTTTAACTAAAAGCCTTTAGCTAAAAGCCCTTAGCTAAAAGCCTTTAACTAAAAGCGGGTCAATTAATGCCCCCGGTCAGCGGCGGATGGGTCATCAAAGAGATTGATCACTAAAATTGATGAAAAAAAGGGCCCTGATCAGGGCCCTTTTTTTCTACGAGCGTATGAGTGTCGATGAGTAAGTTTTACGTTTTACAGCGTGAGCATCCAGTGGTCAGATTCCAGTGGTCAGATAATGGGGGCGCGAGCGACACCCGCGGTGCCTATATATCCATCCCAATTATCTTCTCTTCCTGTACGCCAACCACTTAGCCAGGACTGGCGTGTATCTACATCATGATGGGGACATAATTCTTTCGACTTGCCGTGCATGCCGAACTGGTATCCACGGGTAAATGCGCGGTTACTCTTATCTCTTTTTTGCCTTCTCATAAATAAACGACTCCATGCTTTCAGAAATGCCAATTACAGTGAGTGAACATCTTGATACGGACGTAATTTCTTCAGGTCAGGTTTACATCTGACCTGCCTTCTTTTTAACGTAGGCAGTTTTCGTTGTCGACAAACATATAGCTCTAAACACAGGTGCTGATATTGACGAATGATATAAGGCCCGTCATCGGTGCCTTGGCAGGGTGCGAGATCGAAGTTTGAGCGGATAACGAAGATAAAATAACCGTTGGTTGTCAGTAATTTCGGTAATCGGTACACTCAAGCCCCGAAGAATTGAAAAACACAGGGGTTGCGCCCTTAAGGCGACCACGACGGCGAAGAGGCACACACATAATGAAACGGATTCAACAAT
Organism: Gammaproteobacteria bacterium UBA4475; assembly: GCA_002389265.1. Lineage (GTDB taxonomy): Bacteria > Pseudomonadota > Gammaproteobacteria > Pseudomonadales > Azotimanducaceae > UBA4582. The sequence goes on along the minus strand of DGOD01000377.1, from coordinate 7,650 downwards.
TTGGCGGTACCCTGGTGCTTGCCCTGCTCAGCCAAGGGGCGTTGGCCCAGGACAGCCTTAATAGTGGTGACACCGCATGGATATTGACATCTACGGCGTTAGTGCTGTTTATGACTATCCCTGGTCTGGCCTTGTTCTATGGCGGTCTGGTGCGTAGTAAGAATGTCTTGAGCGTCTTGATGCAATGTTTTGCCATTACCTGCGTGGTCTCGGTCCTTTGGCTGGTGGGGGTCTATTCGATGGCCTTCGCTGAGGGCAATGACTTGGTCGGGGGTATGAGTAACGCCTTTATGGCCAACCTGCAAGAAGACTCCATGGCCGGAGACATTCCGGAGAGCGTGTTTGCCATGTTCCAATTAACTTTCGCGATTATCACGCCAGCGCTGATTGTTGGGGCGTTTGCCGAGCGCATGCGGTTTTCTTCGATGCTGCTGTTCTCTGCCCTCTGGTTGGTGGTGGTTTATGGTCCGGTCACCCATTGGGTTTGGGGTGGCGGCTGGCTGGGTCAGATGGGCCTGTTGGACTTTGCCGGGGGTACCGTTGTGCATGTCACGGCCGGTACTGCAGCCTTGGTGTGCGCCTTGTATCTTGGGCCACGACGAGGTTTTCCGAAGACCCCGATGCCACCGCACAATATGACCATGGTATTTACTGGGGCGGCGATGCTCTGGGTGGGTTGGTTCGGCTTCAATGGCGGTAGCGCCCTGGCCGCCAATGGCGATGCTGGTATGGCCTTGATGGTAACGCATATGTCCGCCTCTGCTGGCGCCCTGACCTGGATGGTCTGCGAATGGGTCAAGTTTGGTAAGCCCAGTGCTTTGGGTGCCGTGACTGGCATGGTGGCTGGACTGGGTACGATCACGCCGGCTGCCGGCTTTGTCGGTCCTGCTGGTGGCCTGGTGATTGGGATCTTGGCGGGTATTATTTGCTTCAATATGACCATGGCGCTCAAGCAGCGATTGCAAATCGACGATTCTCTGGATGTCTTTCCTGTGCACGGCGTCGGTGGCGCGTTGGGAACGATTCTCGCAGCCATTTTTGCCAGCGCCAGTTTGGGCATTTTCAGTGGTCAGGGCTATAACGAGGGCATGACCATGATTTCTCAGCTGCAGGTACAAGTGATCGGCGTACTTGCCACGGGCGGCTATACGGCGGTTTGTACTTTGATTCTGCTCAAGTTGGTGGATGGCCTGATTGGCCTGCGCGTGTCTCCGGATGAAGAAACCGAAGGTCTGGATCTGAATCAGCACAATGAACGGGGCTACGACTTATAACTGAGGGCATTGCTCCCGGCTGGGATTGATGACGGCAGATCAATTGCCTGCTGTTTTCAATCCCGCTGGAAATCCCCTAGCAGGGGCGTGGCCCGCGGTTTGCGGCGCGCTCAACCAGATCGCTGACCAGTTCAGCGAAGCCCAGGCCGTAACCTGCGGCGCCATCGGGATACAGGCTGGTGGGCGTCATGCCCGGTAGGGTATTCACCTCCAGTAGATATTCCTCATCCTCATTGGGAACCACAAAGTCAGCCCGTGACAGATCTCGGCAACCGAGGGCCTGATGGGCCTGGATGGCGATGGTTTGGAGCCGCTGGGTCTGTTCAGGACTCAACTGCGCAGGCATGATGTGATCGCTCAGCCCCACCGTATAGCGGTGGGCATAGTCATAAAAGGTGTTGTCAGGCGTGGCGATCTCAATCACCGGAAAGGCTTCGGTCCGTGTCGGGTTGGTCTGACTGTCCGGGGTGCCTCGGTCAATGACGCCAACGGTGATCTCTCGACCATCGACGCGCAATTCCACCAATAAACGCGCATCCAATTGAAACGCCGCCTCAAGTGCACCATGGAGTTGACTGGCATTGTCCACTAGGGTCACGCCCAGGGCGCTGCCTTGGCGGGCTGGCTTGACGACCACGTAGTCGCCTAGGGTCTGCAGGATGCGTTCTGTGGCAGTGGCCACGCCCTGCTGGCCCTCGACAACAATCTGCTGAATCAATGGCAGTCCTGCCTCGCGAAAGACCTGTTTGGCGATAATCTTGTCCATAGCGATAGCGCTGCTTTGCACGTCGCTGCCCACATAGGCATAACCGAGGATATCGAGAAAACCTTGCAAGGTACCATCTTCTCCTGGCGCACCATGAACCACAGGGAAGACAACGTCGGGCTGACACGCTGCCAGTTGGCGCTCAAGACCGGTTTCTAGAGGGATATCAAATACTTGTGGATAGTTCTCTCGCAGCGCCTTGATTACGCCCTGGGCAGATACCCGGGAAACCTCTGCCTCGGCGGAGCTGCCGCCGTTAATAACGGCGATTCTTAACTGTTTGTTCATGGGTCAGCGCGGTCATGGAGAATGTAGAGTGATAGTAATGGGAAGCGCGACCAATCGAAAGCAGTGATCTGGGAATATTGCCGGGATCGGGTTTGCAGCGGCCTAACCCAACAGTTGATTCAGGGGAATGATCTCGGCCTGTAACAGCTGTTGGATTGGATCAACGTGCTCATGGGGTTTTGTCAGGTCTCATGGGTCGAGGTTCAAGATATTGATGGGGGTAATGCTGTCTGCTGGAACAAAACCAAAAATCCGACCATAGAAATACAGTTCGAGATCCAGCGCCCGCTTGATATTGTCAGCTTGGCGAAAGCCGTGCTGCTCGCCTTCAAAGGGCACATAGGCGACGGGAATCCCTTTCTTCTCAAGGGCCGCGACCATCTCTTGCGCCTGGTTAGGGGGCACGACCTTGTCCTCCAAGCCCTGAAAGAAGATCACCGGACAATCTAGTTGGTCAATATGATTGATGGGCGAACGGTCTTGGTAAATCTTGATGTCACGGGGGTACTCACCGATCAGGCTGTCCAGATAGCGAGACTCGAATTTGTGGGTGTCTTTAGCCAGAGCTTCCAGGTCTCCGACGCCATAGTAGCTGGCGCCCGCCTTGAAGGTGCTGCGTAGGGCCAGAGCGGCCAAGGTGGTATAGCCGCCGGCGCTGCCGCCCTTGATAGCCAACCGTTGCGCATCAGCCAGGCCTTGGTCTACCAGGTGCTGAGCACCAAAGACAGTATCATCAACGTCGACAATACCCCATTGGTGTTTGAGCTTGTCGCGATAGGCGCGGCCGTAGCCGGTAGAGCCGCGGTAGTTCACATCCAGCACCGCAAAGCCCCGACTGGTCCAATACTGCTTGCGCAGGTTGAGCCCGGAATGGGTGGCGCTGGTGGGTCCACCGTGGAGTTCAACCACCAGTGGTGGAGCGCTATCTTCTGGCGACTGAAAATCCTTGTTAGTGGGTGGGTAGTAAAAGCCGTGGGCGATATCACCGTCGGTTGAGGGAAAGTCGATAGCCTGGGGCAGAGCGTAATAGCCAGGGTCTAGTTCCAGGTCGCAGGACGACTTGACTCGAGTGGTTTGACCGCTGGCCAAGTCAAGGCAGATGACAGCGCTGAAGGTGGTGGCTGATGCACCAACAAAAGTGCAAAGGCGCTGGTCATCGCTGAGGTGAATGCCGCCGATATCGGTGTAGGGCTGGTCCAACAATTGATGACTGCCGTCGGCATGCAGCAGCGCCAGTTGACTGACGCAATTGCTCGAATAGCAGCAGAGTATATCAGTGCCGACGAACTGATAATTGGTGGGGCCAAAGACCCATTGGGGCTGACCAAACTCGGCGCTCATGGGCCACAGGTTAGTCGCCTCGCCGTTAGCCGAGTAGCGATACAGGTTCCACCAACCACTGCGATCGGAAATAAAGTGTAATTGGCCATTCGCCGCATAGCGGGGTTGCTGAACCGCCTCCGTCCGACCGCCGGCGATCTTCTCCGCAACCAGTAGGCCGTGCACATCGTTACTTGGATCCGGCACGGCTGCCTGCCAGAGTTCGGTGCCATCCCAGGGCATATCCGGATGATTCCAGGTGATCCAGGCGAGCTTTGTGCCATCGGCGCTTAATGCGGGCGCAGCATAGAAGTCGTGGCCACGGCTTAAGGGTGTCACTGAGCCACTGCTTAAATCCACCGCCGCCAGGTAGTTTTCGGGTTCGGCTGGTGCCTGACTGTGGTCTTCCACCACACAAATCAGGCGATGTCGGCTGGCATCAACAATGCCATCGGCAAACCGCAGGTGGGGCGTATGAGTGAGTTGCCGGGGTGGCGCTGGGGTCTCAGCCAGGCTGTCGATTTGATAGATTTGCTGATCAGCAAAATGGCAGAAATAGAGGGTCTGGGCATGTTGCCACCAGGCGCCGCCACCATACTCGTGAACTCGGGTGCGGACATTAAAGGGGGCTGGTGTCATGTCCGTGGTGCGGCCGTCCTGGGTTCGTCGTACGATGACGTTGCGCCCGGCTTCTCGTGGTCTGGCTTCAACCCAGTATTGGGCGCCAGCAAATAATGCGGGGCTGCCGACGCCGATCATCTCAGCGACGATCAAGTCTGAGGTGATGGGTGATTTCCAGGTGCCATATTCTTTGATCATGTGCGGGGTCCTCTTGTTCTTTGTGGAGTCGGTCGTCGAAGCTGCTTGAGGCATTTCTATGTGGCAGTGTGTTTGTCTAAATGTCTTGGTCTGTGGTTTTTAGTTCAAGTCTGTCGTCGAGGCTGATTGATCAGACGTTGTTGCTCGAGATCTATTTCGATGACCTAGTCGACACTGTCGAGAAATTGAGTCAGTTCGTGGGCGTCAAATGGCCAGCCCAACTCGGCTTCGGCACGATCGGTTTTAATCACCGGGATGCGAATGCCGTACAAGGTCATCAGGTGTTCTGAGTCACTGATCTCCACCTCCTGAATCGTCATCGTGCGTCCCTGGGCCTGAACCTGCTGGAGCAACCCTAATGCCTGCTCACATAAATGACAACCGAGGGTCGTATAGAGGGTAAGCATCATAGGCGAAAAAATTCCCGAGCGTTGGTGGTCGTGGTGCGAGCGATGTCTGCATAGGATTTGCCCGTGGCCGTGGCTACTGCCTGGCACACATAAGGCAAGTGTACTGGTTCGTTGCGGCGACCTTTGGGCTTGGGTTTGATGTTACGTGGCAGCAGATAGGGCGCGTCTGTCTCAATCAGCAGTCGATTTTCAGGGATGTCGCTAACCAATGGGATCAGGTGCGCGCCACGTCGTTCATCACAGATCCAGCCGGTGATACCGATATGGCAGTCCAGATCCAGATAGTGATACAGCGCTGCGGCCTCACCCGTAAAACAATGGACCACCACCTGGCTCAGTTGATCCCGATAAGGTCTCAATACCTCAAGGAACGCCTGGCTGGATTCTCGTTCATGGAGGAACATGGGCAGGCCGGTATCAATAGCCAGTTCAATGTGGGCCTCAAAGGCATGGATTTGTTGGTGCCGAGGGCAAATATCGCGAAAGAAATCCAGGCCGGTCTCGCCGATCGCCTTGATCTCAGGTTGGGCTGCCAAAGTGCGCAGTTGAGCGATGGCGGCTGGATCAGCCTCGTCGGCGTGATGAGGGTGAATGCCCGCGGTGGCCCATAGATAGCCTGGCTGTTGCTGAGCCAGCGCCAGGGCATCGATACTGCCCTGCAGTGATGCGCCGGTGACAAGGATCTGGTTAACGCCAGCCAGTTGGGCGCGGCTCAGAACGTCGGCGAAATCTGTGGCAAAAGACTCGTGAGTCAGGTTCGCGCCAATATCGATTAAAGGTGCCGAGCGGGGCGTTTGATCTGTCTCGTTCTGGGTCAGCGTGCTCATGGGGATTATCTATGCCTGTCTTCGGCCATCAAGGAGGGGCCAGTATACCCGAGACTCGACGTTTGGGGAGGTCGCTGGTTTAGGACTTGCCGGGCGTTGACTCCAATGCTGGTGTTGACACTTCCGGTTGGTAAAAATCACGCCACTCACTCGGGTCAATCATCGGCAAAGTCTGATTCAGGCGTCGGGCATAGATACTGGTAAACATCAGAACATTCTGCACATAGTTGCGGGTCTCCTTGAACGGTATTGTCTCGATCCAGATGTCCAGTGGCAGTTCAGGGTTCAGCCAGCCTCGAACTCGAGTGGGGCCAGCGTTATAGGCGGCAGAAGCCAGGATGCGGTTGTTGTTGAACAGCTGGAGCATACTGCTGAGGTACGCGGTACCAAGTTGGATATTGGTTTCTGGATCAATGAGCTGTTGTCGAGATGTATATTTTACGCCATGGCGTTGAGCGGTTTGTTTAGCTGTCGCCGGCATCAGTTGCATCAAACCCAT
>DGOD01000377.1:0-1413 GCA_002389265.1 Gammaproteobacteria bacterium UBA4475 | reverse complement strand
TCCCAGGCTTTGGCATCAATCATGGCTCGAATCGCCTGGTGGTACTGCCCCCAGCCCTGGGTCACTCGGGCAGCGATCTGCTGCTCGCGAGGGGAGAATTCTCGGGTCGTAAATCGCCATTCCCGTCGAGCGCTGCTGAGTTCATTCAGGGCAAAGAGTTCTTCGGCGCGCCGCATTCCAGGCATGGCCTGCAGATTAGAAACTTCCTCATCGCTGATCGGTGTGGGCTGGTCTTCATAATCATAGGGACTGCCGACAATGTCCGCGGCAAGAAAGCTGTAGAAGTCTCGTTGACTCGAGATCTGGGTGTAAATTTGGTTCGCTGAGGCGCGGTCCCGCGAGTCGCTGGAGCCCGCCAGAATGCGTGCTCGCCAATACTGCCAGCGTGTGGTCTGCTGGCTGGCGGGTTCAAGGCGATTGATCAGCACCAACGCCTGACCCCAATCGAGTTGTTGCAGGGCGAGGCGGATGCGTGCCTCAAGCAGTTGGGTCTGGTCAGTGAGGGTAACCGGCAGGCTGTCGAGCTGCGCATCGGGGTCGCCAGCTCGGCTCAGGCGGATACCGATGCTAGTCAGTGTGCTTTCAATCTCTGCGGTGTCGAATTCGTGGCTAGCCTGATAGTCCTGCATGGTTGCCAGCGCGGCGATGGCATCACGCCGCGCCAGGCGCTTGATACCATGCAGAATGATTTGCCGCTGACGGCGATTGTCAGTGCTAAAGCGCCGAGTCTGACGAATTAGCTCGGGTCTGCGGTGAACATCAATGTAGCTTCTGGCCAGGCTTTTATCAGCCCTACCAATAAAACGTAACAGGTAGCGGGCCAAGGTAATCTTGTTGTCGGCCATCGCAAGTTGCAATCGTTGCCATGCCATATCATCGGTGAGCAAGTCCGCGTCACGCCAGACTTTAAAGAGCGGGTCACATTCTTCTGGCTGCGACCGACTCACAAGCCAGAGCGTTTGAGCTTGACTGTAGGCCTCGGGTAGTCGGTCAGCCTTGTAGAGTGCATACCCGTAGAAGCAGGCATTGATGCTGGTGGCACTGGTCAGGTCGTACATGGCCAGAAACTCATTCCAGCGATGATGCTTGGCAAGATAATAAAGCCAGTTCTGGCGCAACTGATCCGCCAGTGGCGTATCGGCCCATTGATCGATAAAACCCTGAATTGAGTCGTTGTTCTGGCGGATCAGGCTATAGATTTTGTCAGTGTATTCGAGATACGGATACAGGGGGTAATGCGTCAGGTTGGCGCGCAGCCGTCGATATTTATTTTTTTGGCGCGACTTGATGGCAGATATGGCTTCCAGATAGTCGCTGCGCTGTTCGATCACACTGGGCGCCGCTACGTTGTTGGCTTCAGCCTGTGCCGGGTTCGGGCTCGCCAGCATTAGGCCAAAGATGAGGCCAAAGATG
>DGOD01000183.1:3134-8071 GCA_002389265.1 Gammaproteobacteria bacterium UBA4475 | reverse complement strand
CAAGTCGACCTACTATCAGCCTTGTGCAACATCTTCTAGCGAGCAAAGCATTTGCTCAGACTCGCACCATCCTATATAAGAAAGCTCTGACAGTCGGCTAACGACAACTGATATGACTCAACCGAAAAAGGAATGAAAATCATGGCAGATCGATTTGATTTGACAGGAAAAGTGGCTGTGGTCACAGGTGGCAGCCGCGGCATGGGGCTCGAAATGTGCAAGGCTTTTGCCGCCGCAGGCGCACGCGTCATCGTCGCTAGCCGCAAAGAAGCAGCCTGCATTACAGTGGCCAAAGACATTCAGGCCGAATCTGGCCAGGAGTGTCACGGCTTCGGCTATCACGCCGGTGACTGGGACGCCAGCGATCGACTTGCCGAGTTTGCTTATACAACATTCGGCAAAGTCGACATTCTGGTAAATAACGCCGGCATGTCACCCTTGTATGACAAGCTCACGAACGTCACCGAAGCGTTATACGAAAAAATTCTACAGGTTAATCTGCGCGGCCCATTTCGCCTATCAACACTGGTCGGCGAGCGCATGGCTGCCGGTGATGGCGGTTCAATCATTATGGTGAGTAGCACCGCAGCCGTGCAGCCTACCCCGACGGAACTGCCCTACGGTATGGCCAAGGCTGGCATCAATGCGTTTACCTTAGGCTTGGCGCGAGCCTATAGCCCCAAAGTTCGGGTCAACTGCATCATGCCAGGGCCCTTTTTGACCGACATCGCCAAGGCTTGGGACATGGATGCATTCAACGAGCGCGCCCGCACCACCATCCCCTTAGGTCGAGGTGGCCAGGCCGAGGAAATCGTCGGTGCGGCCTTATACTTTGCCAGTGATGCCTCAAGCTTTACCACCGGCGCCATTCTGAAGATCGATGGCGGCTCTGCCTACCCGGCAGCCTAGGCGTGAGGTGAGCGGCCGGCAAGCAGACGCCGGAGCAAATGGCAATCAAGGCGGTCAGCCAACATCGAAGGCATCGATGCGCTCCACCGCCAGCTCATCTCGAACCAGACTCAGATCAAAATACTCACCCTTGAGCCAGGCAGCGTAATGGTCGGTGATGTGCTGACTGTCTGGTCGCCCGCCGTTGCCACTGGCGGTCACAAATTTGAGATGTTTTGCATCAGCCAGGTCAACCACCCAACGAAATGCCGGGCCATGATAGACCTCCTGCACAATCTCCAGCGGGCTTGGCGAAACATGGGTTGCCATCGCCAGCGTTGTCGCACTGCCACCAATCGGATCAGGGCCGACAACCATGTCCTGCCACGTTGGAAACTTCCTCAGTGAATGCCCAAAGCGAACCTTATGAATATCACCCCAACGCCAATCGTCACCGCAGGTACTGCTCAAACTTTGGATGATGGCAGTAACATCCTCGCAGACCATCGCTTCAAATTGTGCACGATAGGCCAGCCAGGGCGAACCTTCACACATGAAGTGGTCTATCGAAAATCGATTCAAACCTGGCGCTACCAACGACAGCGTCTGCAGAATCGCCGAGTCACCGAGAACGGCGGTCATAAAGCGAATGTGGGTTCGTTTTTCCAACAGCGGATAGAATACACAGGCCGCTTTAGAATCCACATGCGCGACAAAATCCCAGCCAGACAGCAATGATTTGGCGAGGCGGAGCTCGGGACTGGACTGATCTGTCGCCAGCGCTTGAATATAGGCCGGCACCAGGTCTCGAGCACGGATATCCAACAAATCGCGCTGCATCGACAAAAAATAGTCCGTGTCGAAGCCATCGCCCTGCTCGATCAGCAGCTCTTCGATGCGTCGAGCTCTAGCATCCTGCGTCGGAAAATTATGAATGGGGTATTCGCCTCGATCTCCCATGGTGTCACTGTTCGCGGTGTACAGATAACCCGTCGCCGGATTCTGCTCAACCAACAACTCATCGGCCTGGCTTGTATCGAAAGCATACTGTTCATCCCAGCCGGGCAATGGCACAACCCCGGTTACACCCGGCTTGCCATGGCCGGGGCGCTTGCGAAGCGTCGCCGCCACATAGCGGTGCAGAGTATTGTGGCGATCCACTGCAATAATATTATTCACCAAGGGACATCGATCAGCTTCGAACAATGCCGAGCCCAGCTCAGCGCTGGTTTTAGCCAGCGGCATTAGGGCGAGAATACCTGCAGAGGTAGGCTGATCACGCATGGCCCAATCCAGGGCCGTGACGTGATGACGCGTGGCAGGCACGGTAATGCCTAGATTATCAGTGATGGACTCCAGGATCGGCCCCCGCTTTGACTCCATGACCGCAAAAGATCGCGACGCCTGGCCCGCCACCGCAATCTCATAACCGCGGCTGAAGTCAGGCGTATCTCGCTCTACAAAGACATCGTAGGTATCGACAAAACCGGTGGTCAAACCCCATGACACGTCTTGATTGAAGCCCATCATGAAGTAAGGTACGCCAGGAAAACTGGCGCCAAAAGTATCCCACCCTGGTGCGCTCAAATGAGAATAGAAAAACGTGTTCGGTATGGTGTGCGGTTGGTGGGGGTCCATCGCCAGCAACGGCATGCCCGATTTGGATAACGCTGCCGAGACCGCCCAATTATTACTACCGCTCAGACGAGTTTCATGGGGAAACAGCAGCTTCGCAACATTCAGGTCTATGTCTAACAAGGCATCTCGCAACAGCGCCACATTATCGGCATCAGCGCTGGAGAACCGCAGCACATGATTGCGAAACCAATCCACGCCGTGCGTGGCCATTAACTTGCCGAGATAAATTTTCTCCAACCAGGTCTTATGCTGGAACCAACCTGTAAATCGGTACCGCGACGCGACATCATGGCGGGTATAATGTCTTGGCTGCGTGCCGGCCTTGAGAAACTCAGGTGGTATCTCGTCAAGAGAATCTACATAGCTGTTAACACCCTGCAGATAGGCATCAACGATATAGTCACCGGGCGAGTCAGGAATATCATAAGCGGTGACATTGAACGCCCGGTGCATCAGATCTTGAGCGACATATTTTTCGCCCATAGCGCTCGCTGCCGTACCCGTTGCATACAGGTTGCTTAAATGCAGCTGCCAGAGCCGCTCGCTGGCACAGGCATAGCCCATGCCGCGAAACGCATCTTCAACATTTTGGGCAAATATATGCGGGATACCTATTTTATCCCAACATATTTCAAGAGGTGCGGTGGCTTCCGGGATACGATGTTTCATATTCGCTTAATGATCCTTTGATGACTCTCCACAAATTACCCATCCCGTCGTCGAATATCAAATCGCTCACACCCGGAATGAGGGTTATGGTAGCGTAAACTCACATCTAACGGCGAAAGGTCTATCCAATTGATGGTACTGCCTAGGCTGACTAGGGGGGAAACCCCATATCACGCTCACGCAACACTAGCTTGGGCTCTGGTCTTTTTGTGGCTAATTGCCTGCCTGCCTCAGGCCTTGGCCAAGGGCATAGAACCCGAGACAGGGCGCATCACCCTGAGCTTAGCCCAGGAACCGCCCAGCCTCGACACGTCATTGGCAGAAGATACCACCAGCGCATTTATTCTCGGCTTAATTAATGAAGCCCTGGTTCGAGTAGATCGGCGCGGGGAAATTCAACCTGGTGTCGCTAAGAGCTGGGTTCTCACACCTACGAGCGCGACCTTTACCTTGCGTACAGATGCCCGCTGGGCGAACGGCGAGCCAGTGACCGCTCAAGACTTTGTTTTCGCCTGGCGGCGCCTGGTCGATCCTAAAACCGCAGCGGCGGGTTCAACATTTTTTACCTATCTGCTGCTCAACGCCGAGGCCATTATCGCCGGCCAACAGCCGCCAGAGACCCTGGGCGTCAAGGCCCTGGATAGCCACACACTGCAGGTTATGTTATCCCGACCAGCCCCTTATCTCTTACACGTTCTCAGTGGCACAGCCTACATGCCATTGAACGCAGCATTCGTTTCTTCTCAACGAGATAAATATGGCGCTGACTCAGATAACCTGCTGTCAAATGGCCCATTCAAGCTTGATAGCTGGGTGCACAGCGCATCCATGACCCTGACTCGAAATGAACATTACTGGCGCAAGGCTGACGTACCTCTGTCTGGCATTAACATAGGCTACATCACTGCCGACAACCGCGCACTGCTAAACCTGTTCAAGAGCGGCGAACTCGCGGCGCTAGACCTTAACGAAGACATCCTCGACGACGCCTCAGCCGCAGGCTATCGGGTCAACAAGGCTCCGACAAATTGCATGGCTTGGTTGATTTTGAATATGCATTCAGACCACCCCACTGCCAATAAAAAATTACGCCATGCCATTCGACTCGGCATCAATCGAGACAGTTATATCAACAATATTATTGGCATGCCCGGCGTGAAGAAAATCGACTCGGTGCTTGCCGGCCCAACCCGAGGGGTCAAGCAACGTTTCCAAGCCGAATATCCTGCGCCGGCAATCCCTTTTGATATCGACCGGGCCCGACAACTCCTCAGCCAAGCCAAAGCTGAGCTTGGCGTAGACGAGATTCAACCCCTCATATTACTGGCTAACGAAACTCGGCAGATCGATGCTGAATTCATTCAGTCACAACTGCAATCGTCTCTCGGCCTGACTGTTCGCGTCGACCAGCAGACCTTCAAACAAGCGATCAAAAAAATGCACGATCGCGAATTTGACATAGCTCGCGCAGCATTTTGCGGTGGCCCTATTTTCGATCCGGTATTTTTTGCCGGCATTTTTCAATCTACTGGGCCCTACAACGACGGTGGCTTTCAGAATACGCAATACGATCGGTTGCTAGCCATAACCCATTCATCGACTGATCCACAGGCACGCATGGACGCCTTCGGTGCCATGCAGCAAATTTTATTCGAGGCAGCGCCAATAGTGCCTACCCACATTTATTCCTTGGTATACCTACAAAATGAACGACTCAAAGGCCTGGTGCGCTATCCGGTGAT
>DGOD01000183.1:0-3081 GCA_002389265.1 Gammaproteobacteria bacterium UBA4475 | reverse complement strand
TTGATTGACTGCTTGATTGACTGCCTTTACTCTTCGCTCTTGCCCGTGTTTATCAAGCCGTTACCAATACCGTCAAAATCAAGGTGTGATGGTTCAGCGAGCACCATCACATCACTTATTTATTGGATACCGCAAGCCATGGAAACTACCAGCCTTAACTTGATGAATCGGCGTGAACTGCAGGATTCCCTCGCCCGCGTCGAGCCCACCGGCATCGCGAGCCAGGCCATCAACCAACTGCTAGATCAGGAACCCCAGGAGCGAGCAGAGGATACGCGCTATGACATCTTTGATATTAATTTCAATCACGGCATCATCGAAGAAATATCCTACGCTGTAGAGCAATACGCCTGGATGTTAGCCGAGGGTCATGTAGTACATGTGGAAGACGACGATGTGATCGAAACGGACTCTGCGCGCTTCTACTATTGGCAGAGACTGAGTGAAAAATGGCATTACTTGGAGCTGATGGTAGACCTGCCATAAGAGCCCTGCCATAACAGCCCTGCCATAACAGACCTGCCATAACGCCGCTCAACACCGGTTGGTTTGATCCTAAGGCTTAAGATGCTACACCAGCCGTTGCTAACAGCTGACCCGCAGTGTCGCTTACTGACATCAACTGAACATCAAGTGCCGCCTGATAGTGCCCAGATTGGCACCCAGGCCGCTACCATCCAGCCCATAACCTGCTTCAACAATAGGCTTGAACCCACTGGGCGACAGTTTCTCTGCGATGGTATGAGATTTGCAAATTTGTTTAGGGGCCTGGACCGGATAACAGACATCAACCAATAGCTGCAGCGAAATAGAGGGTGTGACATAGTCTCAATGGATAGCCTTTTTGACCTAGGATCGGCGAGAATAATCCAGACACCACCTTGGCAGCACTGACACCGGCAAACATTTAAACTCCATGAGAAACTCCGCTATGCGTCGAACATCACAGAACGGCTTTACCCTTATCGAACTGATGATTGTCATCGCCATTATCGGCATACTGGCCGCCATCGCGCTGCCGGCCTACCAGCAATATATCTCAACCGCCAACATGGCCCGGGTCAACACCAACTATACAGCGGCCATTAGAGTGGCCAAATCGACCTACGTGGACGCACAAGTCAGACAAGCGCTCGGGGTCAGCAACACCAACTTACCCACTAACATCAATGAATGGGTCGCCATCTTTAGCGGCACCGCCGCGCTGGCCCCCGGCGGAGGCCCGGCCTATATCAGCGGCACCACCGGCAATACTGCCGGCGCGATTGGCGTCGAATTGACAGCCAGCAGCCTCATCCTCACACGGCCAGCGTACGCTGACTTTAGCCAGACTGAGTCCACCACCGTTCTCGCCGACGGCAACAACTAAGGCGCCTATCAGACCGGCGAGAAACTCGGCATGTTTTGACCATAGACAAAAATCGTGGTCTATTGGCAACTGCTTACCAAAGACTTCACTGGAGAACTCGCTATTAACACCCCAACTTCGACTATTTTGACGACGACGGATCATGACCTGGACTTTTCTCCCTTACATGCCAGCATGCAAGCCTATATCGACAAGGACCTACTGGCCTGCGCTAGCACTATTGTCATGCGCGGCACCGACATTTTGGATTACACAACCTTTGGCGTCATGGATAAAGAAACCGAAGTCCCACTGACCCACGATGCCATCTATCGCATGTACTCGAATACCAAGATCGTCACCTCCGTGGCCTTGATGATGCTATATGAAGACGGCAGATTCACCCTTGATGATGAGCTGGCGAAATATATGCCAGAATTCGCTAACCCACGGGTGCTGCTGGCAGACGCCACTTCAGCAGACGACATCGAGGCCGCGGCCAGCCCTATTCTAATTAAACATATTCTGAGCCACAGTGCCGGCTTCAGTTACGGTTTCATCGAACCAGACTCAGTTGTCGACCGCGCTTATGGCAGTGGCGGCTTGAACGTCCTTGGGGATTTCAGTATCGATCTCGAAGAGTTTTGCCACCGTGTCAGCCAATTGCCACTGGCCTATCACCCCGGCACAAGCTGGCGCTATTCCGTCGCCACCGACGTCTGCGCGCGACTGGTTGAGGTACTGAGCGGCCAGCGCTTCGACCACTTTCTCGCGCAACGCATCTTCACGCCCCTCGCTATGGTGGACACGGACTTTTGGGTCCCACCAGAAAAGGCTGATCGATTTATTACCATGTATGCACCCAAGGACCCGTTCGACCCGACAAAGCCTGGCATGACTAAGGTCGATGACCCGCGAACCGGCCAATACAACAGCCAACGGGCGTTGCTGATGGGCGGCGGAGGCCTAGTCTCCACCATGAGTGACTATATGACCTTCATTCGCATGATCGTCAATGAGGGCGAGTGGCAAGGTGCACGAATACTAAAGCCGGAAACTCTGAAGCTTATGCGCACCAACCAACTGGCCGAAGGTGTTGGCGTGGCATTTCCCATGTGGGCCATGCCAGGCACAGTATTTGGACTCGGCTTTGCTTTACGGAACACGCTCCAAAGCCATGATCCGGCCGGCGCTCAAGACGAATATCACTGGGGTGGCATGGCTGGCACCCATTCTTGGATGGCGCCCACAGCAGGCATCACCGGGCTGTGTTCAACTCAGCGAATGCCCGGTTTCTGGCACCCTTTCAGCCATGAATTCAAGGCACTGGCATATCAAATAGCGGGTTAATGACCGTCTCTCGCCAAACCCGAGTCGCCAAACTCTGGCTGCAGGTGCGACCCATCGCTGAAATGCGGACCTAGCGCCAAGCCCTTGCGCTGAAGCCCAGAACGTGGTTTATTCAGTGCCTCAATGGTCGCTTCAAATGCACAGCATTCGTGCCTCGAGGTGACGATCACAGGCATTATTAAGTTGCACAGAAAAGAGGCGTAGCCATGCAAACTGAACACCATGACGTCATTATTGTTGGCGCCGGCATCTCCGGAATTGGCGCTGCTTGCCATCTTCAAAGAGAGTGCCCGGGCAAAGATTTCGTGATTTTAGAAGGCCGTGCCGCGATCGGCGGGACCTGGGATCTATTTCGCTATCCTGGCATCCGTTCTGACAGTGAT
>DGOD01000092.1 GCA_002389265.1 Gammaproteobacteria bacterium UBA4475 | reverse complement strand
TACGGCGAGCGATTCAATTGATCTTTGATTCTGATGAGTTCGTCAATAAAGTGATTGGCATACCCGGATATAAGCCCGCCTACAGTTTTTTCCCGGGTTGGTTGCCCGGTGCCGAGGATAAGTTCTCGCGAGAATACCCGTTGCTGAAGCCACCAGTGAATATCGCTCTGGCCCGGCAATTGATCGCTGAGGTCCAACAAGCTAAGGGCGAGTTGCCGCCAATGACCCTGTTGACGGTGGCATCGCCAACGGGCGCTAAGGTTGCGGAGTATTTACAAGGCATTATGGGGCAGGGGTTAGGGCTGTCGATTAAAGTCGACCAACAAACCTTTAAGCAATACCTGATGAAAGCCGAAAGTGGTGAGTTTGATATGGCGCTGGCGAGCTGGTACCCGGATTTCAATGATGTGGTGACCTACGCCGACCTGTTAGCCAGTTGGAATGCGAATAATCGTGGCCACTATGCGAATCCTGACTATGACCAGTGGCTGAGTGTGCTGCAGCGGGCTGTTGATAAAACCGAGAGAATGGTTGCCGCTGCTCGACTGCAGGCGATTATTGCCGAAGACGTGCCCTTAATACCGATGGCGGAAACGGGTTCAGCCTACCTGCAGCATGGCAAGTTGCGTGGCGTGGTGCGCCAGGTTCTGGGTGCAGATCCTGATTATACGACGGCGCGGATCGTGCCCTAGGCAGGTGTTCAAAATGCCAGCCTTGGGCTGTCACTGTGGCCCATTAGGCGTCATTGCCGCGTAGATCTTTGAGGAAGGCTCTGGACTCGTCGATGGCATTTTGCATGGCATTGATGAGCTCGCCGACATCGGCGTCGACAGTCGCTAATTCACCTTTTAGAGATGCTATGGCGCGGCTGTTGAGGTTGTGTTTCAGGTACAGCACGTTGTCCTGCAAGCTGGCTAGAACCGGTTCGATAGTCTTCTCTGTGCGACGCATGGCTGCCATCAGACGTTCATAGCGACGCTTTGTGTTGGCCAATTGACGCGCGCTGTCGCGGCGTTGATTGGCATTTGTATACAGGGTGAGTTCTGTGGTCCATTCATCGAATAACGCTTCGGCAACGGATTCAACACTGTCTATGCGATCATGGATCGTCTCGGTAGCGTTGATGCTGGCTTCATACTCGTCGTTAAGTTTGTTGTAGAGGGTTTCAAGCTCGCCGCCATCAAAGTTAACCACATAACGAAATTGTTGTAAGGCATTTTCAAACTGCTGCTGGCCGGTTTCTTGAGACTCCTGAGCAGCTTCGATCCGATCAATGAGTATCTCTCGTTTGTGGATCCCAACTTTCTCCATGGCGTCATAGTAAGTGCTTTCACAGGCGCTGAGGATGAAGAGTGTGGCTATCACCATGATCCTGACGCGGTGCCGGTGTAAACCACTCATCGATCGTCCTGATGCTTGATGGCATCGACGATCTTGTCAGTGCGCTTATCGGCGAGATAACTGTGGACTACCAGCAGGGCGTGGATAGCGCCTGGTACATAGAAACACAGCGTGAGGATAATATTGATGATGCCTTGGATCGGTTTGCCACATAAAAATACCGCGACGGGTGGTAAGAGTAGAGCCAGCAGGTAGCGCATGGATGTTGTCCTCGTTGAGTCAGTGTCAGTGCATTTACCCAGAGAGCGGCCAAGGCCTTGGTCAGGGTGTCACAAGATTAATCAATAACGATGCACCAACAAAGTGTCGCCCGTGTATGAGTTACCCTAACTTTTCGGTCTTGGACGCGCTCATAGGCTTTTTTTCGCAAGTTTGGCAAATTCTGCAGGGGGTGTCAGCTGGTTTGGGAGCTGGTCAGACCGCCGGCATAAAACGCGGTCATGCCGGCGCTGGCTGGCGAAGCACTGGGGTTGTAGTATTCCGCTTAAGTCCGAGCGCCCTGAATCCCTGGGCCGGGCTAGGCTCAGCTTCGAGTTTGATGGTTAAGCGTCGTTTTCCAGAAATTCAACCACCTCAAGCTGAAACCCGGAAATCGCATTATAATGGCTAGGGGCGCTGAGCACGCGCATCTTGCCGACGCCGATATCGCGCAGAATCTGGGAACCCGTGCCAATCACTCGAAACACCCCCGACTCGGTATTAACCCGCTGCAGTTGCGGCATTTCCGGATAGACCTGGACCTGCTCTAGTTCCTCAAGTTTGGAATGCTCCTGGTCAACAACGACGACAACGCCTTTGCCTTCGGCGGCAATGCGGGTCAATGATTCGGTCAGTGACCATGACTTTTTAAAGCCTGGTCTTATTGTGCCTAGCAGATCTCTCAAGGTGTTAATGGTTTGTACTCGCACCAGACAGGGTTCATCTGCCTTAATCTCGCCCATGACAAGGGCATAATGGATGCTGTCTGAGATGCTGTCTGTGTAGGTCCTCAGGGTGAAATCGCCTTCGGCGGTGGTGATTGGCTTCTCGCTTTCCAGGTTGATGGTTTTGTCGTTGATAGTGCGGTATTGAATCAAATCGGCAATGGTGCCCAGTTTGATGCCGTGTTTTGCCGCAAATATTTCCAGCTCTGGGCGTTTGGCCATGGTGCCATCTTCATTCATGACTTCGACAATCACTGCGGCCGGCTCGTAGCCGGCCATGCGGGCCAGGTCACAGCCGGCTTCTGTATGGCCGGCGCGGGTCAGGACACCGCCGGGTTTCGCGATCAGGGGAAAAATATGTCCAGGCATGACCAGATCGTCTGGTACCGCGTGTTTAGCAACCGCCGTGCGCACTGTATGGGCCCGATCGGCAGCGGAGATGCCCGTGGTGATACCCTCGGCAGATTCGATCGAGACGGTAAAGTTGGTCTCGTGCAAGGATTTGTTGGTATCGACCATCAAGGGCAGATTCAGCTGTCGGCCACGCTCCTCGGTGACAGTCAGGCAGATGAGCCCGCAGGCTTCACGGGCCATCAGGGTGATATGAGCGGGCGTCACGACTTCCGCGGCGATGATCAGGTCGCCTTCATTTTCGCGATCCTCATCATCCATGATCAAGACCATTTTGCCTTGGCGAAAATCCTCGAGAATCTCCTCGGTAGAACTGATTGACATGATAACTCCGCAGTTGGTGTAGCCGATGGGCGATTATACAAGAAATGTGCCGTATAATCTGTCATCACAGTAACCTTGAATGGTCTTTAGAAAGTGACAGTGATATTGAGCAGGGATCAATTAAAAGTGCGGCTGCAAGCCATCTGCGAAGGTCATAGTGTGTCTGACCAGGCGCGTATGAAGGTTTACGAGTCGGATGGGCTGACCGCGAAAAAGCAATTGCCCTGGCTAGTGCTGCTGCCAGCGACCATCGAGCAGGTGCAGTTAATCATGCAATTGTGCCACGCGCATCAAGTGCCGGTAGTCGCCAGAGGCGCGGGAACCGGACTCTCTGGCGGTGCCATGCCCCACCATGAGGGGGTATTACTGATCCTGGCACGATTTAATCGAATTCTTGAAGTGGATCAGGTCAACCTGCTGGCCAGAGTCGAGCCCGGCGTGACCAATCTGGCCATCTCAGACCATGTTCGGCCGTTGGGTTTGTTCTATGCCCCTGACCCGTCTTCGCAGATAGCTTGTACCATTGGCGGTAATGTCGCTGAAAATTCTGGTGGCGTGCACTGTCTAAAATATGGGCTGACTGTCCACAATGTACGAAAGCTGGTGATGATCTCGCCCGAGGGTGAGCGCTATGAACTGGGTAGCGAGGCGTTTGATTCGGCAGGGTACGACCTGCTGGCTTTGATGCACGGGTCTGAAGGCATGCTGGGTATTGTTGTGGAGGTCACGGTGAAGCTGTTACCGGTGCCGGTCGAAGTGGCGGTGTTGCTAGCGGCCTTTACAGATGTTGGCCAGGCCGCCGATGCAGTAGGTCAAATTATTGATCGCGGTTTGATTCCTGCAGGTTTGGAGATGATGGATAAGCTGGCGGTGCAAGCCGCCGAGGCCTTTGTTCACGCCGACTACCCACTGGATGCCGCGGCTATTTTGATCTGTGAGCTGGATGGTTCGAGCGTCGAAATCGAACAACAGCAGGCGCTGCTGACCCAAGTGTTGCAGACTGCGGGCGCGGTCCAGGTTCGTTGCGCCAAGGATGCCGAGGAGCGTCGAAAGCTTTGGCTGGGCCGTAAGGCGGCATTTCCGGCAGTGGGTCGGTTGGCACCCGACTATTACTGTATGGATGGGACCATACCGCGTCGGGAATTGGCCAGAGTGTTGCGCAGCATCGCCGATTTTTCGCAAACCCACGGCCTGGCAGTGGCGAATGTGTTTCATGCTGGGGATGGCAACTTGCACCCACTGATACTGTATGACGCGAATCAGCCCGGCCAGCTTGAGCGGGCGGAAGCCTTTGGGGCTGATATCTTACGCCTTTGTATTGCGTGCGGTGGCACCATTACCGGTGAACATGGTGTCGGGGTCGAGAAGATCAATGAGATGTGTGTGCAGTTCACGACTGAAGAACTGAATGTGTTTCACGGTGTAAAAGCGGCCTTTGATGAACAAGGCGGGCTTAATCCGGGTAAAGCCGTACCAACGTTGCAGCGCTGTGCTGAGTTCGGTGCGATGCATGTGCATCGTGGTCAGGAAAAGTTTCCAGAACTGGAGCGCTTTTAGTGGCCGTCGACAGCGCAATACAACATTGGCAAGAGCAGATCAAAGGCGCGCTGGCGCAGGGCAAGCGGTTGCGCATTCGCGGTGCCGGCAGTAAAGATTTTCTCGGTGCAGTGGGCGCTTTCGATGAGGACATTACTACGCAGAGCCACCAAGGTATTATTGATTATTCGCCCACAGAACTCGTGATGACTGTTCGGTCTGGAACGCCGCTGGCGACGGTCAAGGCTGTGCTCGCCGAGCAACGCCAGTTTTGGCCCTGTGATCCACCCACCTTTGGTGGCGCCGGTACCATTGGTGGTGCCATAGCAGCTGGGGTGTCCGGGCCGGGCCGAGTTGCTTATGGTGCCGTGCGGGACTTAGTGCTGGGCGTTGGCGTGATCAACGGCGCCGGTGAGGCGTTGAAGTTTGGCGGGCAAGTGATGAAAAACGTGGCTGGTTACGATGTGTCACGCCTGATGACCGGTAGCTTTGGTACCTTAGGGCTGATCACTGACGTTAGCTTTAAAGTCTTACCGCTACCAGAAGCGGAGGTCACTGTGGTCCGCAGCGAAACGTTGGAACAAGCCCATGAACGGTTCCTGCAGCTGAGTCGTACGCCGCTGCCCTGTTCGGCGTCGGCCTGGTTCGAGGGTCATAGTTATCTGCGTTTTTCTGGATCAAACGCGGGTGTTGAGGATGCTCGGCAAACGATAGGTGGTGATGTGGTCGCCGCTGGCATCTGGTCTCAAATTCGAGATCAGCAACTTGACGCGTTTGCAGCGGCAAAAACTGTCTGGCGAATCTCGGTGTCACCGGGTTCGCAAGCCATGCTTACCCAGAGTAGTCTGCTAGAGTGGTCTGGTGCCCAGCGTTGGTTGCTGGATCCTGGCTTTGACCCGCGGTCGGCGCTGGGCGAAGGTCATGCCACCCTGTTTCGAGCACCAGCGGATGATCAGACTCAGCGATTTCAGCCGCTGTCTGCCGTTGTTGGGGGGATTCACAAAAGATTGAAACACCAGTTTGACCCACAGGGGATTTTTAATCCGGGTCGGCTTTACCAGGAAATTTAATGCAGACTCACATTCATCCTGACCTCGTCGGAAGACCTGAAATCACAGAAGCAGACGAGATTTTACGTAGTTGTGTCCACTGTGGATTCTGTACGGCGACGTGTCCAACTTATCAGTTGTTAGGCGATGAACTGGATGGGCCACGGGGCAGAATCTATCTGATCAAAAATCTGCTGGAAGATAACGCGATCTCGGCCAAGTCAGTGGATCATCTCGATCGCTGCCTGACCTGTCGAGCTTGTGAAACTACCTGTCCATCGGGCGTGCGTTATGGCCGCTTGCTGGATATCGGTAAGGGCCTGGTGACGGAGAAGTCGATTAAGCCGAACGTGATTCGAAGGTTGGTGATTGGGGCTCTGCGATTCGTCGTACCTAAAGCGGCACTGTTTGGTCCAATGCTGCGCCTCGGTCAATATGTTAGACCCTTAATGCCGGCAGCGCTTGCCCGTCACATGCCGTACCTGTCGAGAAAAACCTATTCCGTCCCGGCCCTGACAACGCCTGCGGGCAGTGTGCTCGTGCTGCAGGGATGTGTACAAAAAATAGCAACGCCGCAGGTCAATCAAGGGTTAGCGAAATTGCTGGCGACTCAAAATATCGGCGTTGAAATGTTGGCGGCTGAATCCTGCTGTGGATCTTTGGATTACCATTTGGCGGCCCACGCCACCGCGCGCCAGCGCATGTGTCATCTGATAGATCAGATTTATCCGCGTCTTAACCAGGTGGATGCCATTGTTTCCACCGCCAGTGGCTGTGGAGTGACGATCAAGGACTATCCTGAGATTCTCCATGAGGATGGGGAGTATTGTCGTAAAGCCGAACAGATTGTTGCCAAGTTGGTTGATGTCAGTGAGCTGTTAGCCACCTACACGTTTGACTGTGAACCGGCACGGGTTGCCTTTCATTCGCCCTGTACTTTGCAGCATGGACAGAAAATCACTGGTGTGGTCGAGGGCATTTTACAGGCTTCCGGGTTTGAACTCACCGCGGTCCAGGATGCTCACTTGTGCTGTGGTTCGGCGGGAACCTATTCGATTTTACAGCCAGACATTTCCCAGCGCTTGCTGGCAAACAAAGTCACCAGTCTCGTGGCGCAGGAGGCTGAATATATCGCCACGGCCAATATAGGCTGTCATCTGCACCTGCAGTCAGGCACTGATGTGCCTGTGGTGCATTGGGTCGAGTTGCTCGCGGATCGATTACGCCATGAGACCGGAGAAGCCTGAGCCGGTGTGCGCCGCCTAGGTGCGCGTTAACTCAGATTTCCAGCTTCGTTGTAGAGCCACCAGAGCAAGCCTTTTTGGGCGTGCAGGCGATTGGCGGCCTGTTCGTACATGATCGCGCGTGGGTCACGCGTTAGTTCAGCGGTGATCTCGAAGCCATCATGAATCGGCATGTCGTGCATGATCTTGCAGTCGATGCCGTCGAGTAGTGCTGAGTTCAACTGGTAGGGCTTCATCAAGGCGAGTTTGGCTTCGTTCTCTTTCGTGTGCGCAGGATTATTAAAATACTGCATGTCAATCCAAGTGTCGGTGTAAACAAAGTCGGCATTTTGCACGGCTTCGCGAGGATCCGTTGTGTGGTTAATGCGATCAGAGGTCTGCAGAATCTGGTTGACAGTGGAGTCGGCGCTGGCGGCATCGCTATCCAGTCCTGGGGTTGCGATGGTCATGGTGATGCCGAGCTTATCGCAGATGGTGATCAGTGAATTGGACACATTGTTCTGGACACCAATAAAGGCCAAATGGGCGTCTTGCAGATCGCCAGCATAATGCTCCTGCATGGTGAGCACGTCTGTCAGGGCCTGACAAGGATGATATAACTCATCGCAGCCATTGATGACCGGTACCAGACTGGCACTTATAATTTTTTGCAGGTCACTATGGTGATACAGGCGCGCCATGATGCAGCTGACATTTCGTGATAAGTAGGCGGTCTCGTGTTCGATGCCTGACAGGACAAAATTCGACGTCGCCCAATCAATAAAAATCGCGTGACCGCCCAGTTCAGTCATCGCGACTTCAAAGGAAACCCGGGTACGAGTGCTGGTCTTCTGAAATAGCATGGCCATTGACTTGCGATGCAACAGCCGGTCATAACGTGCGGGGTCAGCCTTGATCTCGGCGGCTTTGGATAATATCGCCCGGATTTCCGCGCTGTCCAAGCACTGTAGGTTCGGTAGATGTCTCATGTCTGTTCATTTTTCCCAAAAAAAAAAGCCCAGAAATCTGGACTTTTGATGGAGTTCGTCACGCGAGATCAGAAAATTAACCGATCATTTGTGTTATTACAAGTATCAGCTAGGACTAATTTTTGCTAATTTTGCGCACACATATCGACTCACCGTTGCACCATCATTGGTCATTGCAATATAAGAGAGAAATCTATGGAATATCGTAATCTGGGTAACACTGGGCTAAAGGTGTCGATCGTCGGAATCGGTTGTAATAATTTTGGCCGTCGGTGTGATGCGGTGGCGACGGCGGCGGTGGTAGATGCAGCCCTGGACGCCGGCGTCAATTTTTTCGATAGTGCAGATATTTATGGGCCGAATGGTTTGTCAGAGGAATACCTGGGCCAAGCCATCAAGGGCAAAGATCGTTCGAGTGTGATCATTGCCAGTAAATTTGCGAATCCCATGGGGGCGGGGGACTTGATGCGCGGTGCATCACGGCGCTATATCATGAATGCGGTGGATGCCAGCTTGAAGCGTCTGGGTACTGACTATATCGATCTGTACCAGCAACATGTGCCTGATGATCAAACACCTATCGAGGAGACCTTGCGGGCCCTGGATGATCTAGTTCGCAGCGGCAAAGTGCGTTATATCGGCCACTCGAATTTCAATGGCTGGCAACTGACTGACGCCCACTGGACTGCCCGCCATCATGGATTAAATCCGTTTGTCACCGCCCAGAATCACTACAGCCTGATTGATCGACGAATCGAGAAGGATGTGGTGCCTGCCGCCCAGCATTTCGGAATCGGCATTTTACCGTACTTCCCCCTCGCCAGCGGTTTGCTGACGGGCAAATATCAGCGCGGTGAGGCAGCCCCCCAAGGTACTCGGCTAGCGGCCTGGGGCGAACGTGGGGCGGCGGCTTTGTCAGAGCAGAATTTTGCTATTGTCGATAAACTCACTGCGTTTGCACAAGCCCATGACCGAACCCTGCTTGAACTTGCCATGAGCTGGTTGGCAACCAAGCCCTACATCTCCAGCGTGATTGCCGGTGCCACAAGTGTTAGGCAAGTCGAGCAGAATGCGGCGGCTGCTACCTGGCGCCTTAGCGATGCTGAAATGGCCGAGGTGAACGAGCTGTCAACTCGCTAACTTGAGTCCCGAGTACTCGGGCCCTTGGGTCCTAGGGTGCAGGCAAGGATTCACCTGCAGGAGA
Organism: Gammaproteobacteria bacterium UBA4475; assembly: GCA_002389265.1. Taxonomy (GTDB): domain Bacteria; phylum Pseudomonadota; class Gammaproteobacteria; order Pseudomonadales; family Azotimanducaceae; genus UBA4582. The sequence goes on along the minus strand of DGOD01000092.1, from coordinate 9,787 downwards.
GCGATATGTGTGGTCGGTTCAATGTGGTCAGCGCACCACTCACTCAGTTCATTATGGAGATTCTGGACAGTGATACCCCGGTGCCGCATCTGTCCACCGAATACAACATTGCACCGACGGAGCAGGTTCAGGTTGTTTATACCGAGGCTGATCGTCGGTGTCTGGCATCCATGCGCTGGTGGCTAGTACCGCATTGGGCGCCAGAGCCCAGTACAAAATACAGCATGTTTAATGCTAAATCTGAAACTCTGGCGACCAGTCGCGCATTTCGAGACTCGTTCAAGTCCAGACGTTGTATCGTTCCGGTATCTGGCTATTACGAATGGCGCACAGAGCAAAGTGTTAAGGTGCCTTATTATGTCGAGGCGGATGCCGATAAGGGGCTAGCCCTGGCGGGTCTGTGGGATCGCTGGGAAAAAGATGAGCGGGTGGTCTACAGTTGTACGATTGTGACGGCGGAAGCCCCCCAATCCATGCAAGCCTTACATCGGCGAATTCCTGTGCACCTGAATCGGGCTGAGATTACCCAGTGGCTTGCAGTGGAAACGGCCACTGAATCTTTGGCGGCTTTGCTGGCGCCGACGCTGCGGGTACCGCTCAAGATCACCCCAGTCTCGTCCTATGTCAATAATGCCCGACACAAGGATAGTCGCTGCGTTGAACCCACGGGTCCAAGCGTGCGGATTGCCTTAGATTAATGGCGAGGTAACGTGTTTCAACTAGGCCCACTTAACAATACACCGCTGCGATATGGATGGGTGACGATGATCTTGCACTGGTCCATGGCAATCGGTATCACGGGGATGTTTTGCCTGGGTTGGTGGATGGTTGACCTGGATTACTATGATGCCTGGTATCAACGGGGGCCTAACTTGCATCGCAGTTTGGGTGTCGTGATGATGCTAATGTGGCTGGCGCGTCTGGGTTGGCGTTGGGCCAGCGTTCAGCCAGTCATGTCGGGTGATCGATTGCAGACCAGGCTGGCATCGACGTTGCATTGGGCTTTTTATGTCTTGATTCCATTGTTGGGGCTCAGTGGTTATCTGATCACCACGGCGGATGGGCGGGGTGTGGCCGTGTTTGACTGGTTTACAATTCCCGCGAGTCTGACCGGCCTCGATAACCAAGAGGACTTGGCAGGTGAAATCCACTGGTACCTGGCCATATGCATTATCGGTGGTGCCTGTTTGCATAGTCTGGCTGCGCTCAAGCATGAGTTCATCGACAGGGATGGTACACTCAGCAAAATGTTAGGGCGCAAGGTGCCTAATACCAAAAATGTAAACCCTACCGAGGATGAATAAGATGAAGAAAACCCTGCTGGGCTTAGCCTTAGGGCTGACATTTACCGCGCAGATCAATGCTGCCGAGTACGTTATCGACACGCAAGGTGGTCATGCCTCAATCAATTTTAAATACAAGCATCTTGGCTACAGTTGGTTAACGGGCTCGTTCAATAAATTCAGTGGCACTTTCAGTTACGACCCGAAGAATATCGCCGCGACTCAGGTTGTTGTCGATATCGATCCGTTAAGTCTCGACAGCCATCATGCGGAACGAGACAAGCATGTTCGCAGCGCAGATTTTCTGGATGTGAAAAAATATGCCACGGCGAAATTTGTCAGTACTTCCGTTGTGGCTGATGGCGAGGGGGGCGCAACAGTCAATGGTCTTCTGACCCTGCATGGCGTAACCCGGGATATCATCATTGACGCGCAAATGATCGGTGCCGGTGACGATCCTTGGGGCGGCTATCGTGCGGGCTTTAGTGGCACTACCATTCTTGATACGACGGCCTTTGGCTTCAACATGCCACCGGAAAACAAGGTCTATATGGAGTTGAATATCGAAGGTGTGCGGCAGTAGGCCCCGCATGGGTACTAGCACCCACGCAGGATGCTAGTATCCAAGGCCTTGTTGTTCCGCTTGCCTGGTCCTTCACGTTAAGTCCTTAGTTTCTAGACACGTGAAAAGTGCCGTCGTCTTCGACGTTATCAAGGGTGTACTTGATTTCGTCGATGATGTCAGCGGCGCTGCGGCCGTTTTCTTTATAACGCTCAATGAGTTTCCAGAGTAATGCCTGGCCGTAGGCATTAAGTTCTATGTTGTTTTCTGCGGCTTCTTGAATGCCTGTATCCAGGTGTTGCTTGGCTAGCGTGTAAGCGTCTGGCATGTTTGTGCTCCTTATTGTCAATCAGTAATTCATCGTTTGTTGTCCACAATCAACCCGCCAACTGTTGCACATCTTCGAGCCCACTAACGGCTCTAGATGTGCATCCTTCATCGAGTTAGACGCAGTATCGCTGTCCCTTGCGCTTGGGTGGAAGATAATGCAATCTCAGTCGTCTTGACAAGATAAATCAACGCCGGTGATAAGGCGAAGGGGTCCTGAACTATGACAAATGCTGTGAAATTGACACTGCCTGAAGCGACTCTAACGGGCATGACCCTGGCCTATCATGCGCAGGAACGGCCCGACAAGATGGCGGTGATTTCGAATTATGGTAATCGTACCTTTGCTGAGCTTAATGCTCGCGCAAATCAGCTGGCTCGCGTGTTTCGCGACGCCGGCTTGAAGCCGGACGACGGGGTGGCGATGTTGTTGGTGAATCGTCCCGAATTTCTCGAAGTCTATTACGCCTGTATGCGTGCTGGGTTTCGAGTGACGCCGATTAACTGGCATTTAACCGGCGATAATGCGTCCTACATTGTGGGCAATTGCGAGGCGAAAGCCTTTATCGCGGATATTCGTTGTGCTCAGCCAGCCATTGACGCGCTCCAGGATAACCACTCGCAGTTGAAACTTGCCTTGGCAGTGGGTGGTGACTTGTCGGGCTTTCAGGCCTACAACGATTTGGTTGATAGCGCTGCGGCTGGCAATATCGATGGGCCGGAAATCGGCGGGCAGATGCTCTATACATCGGGCACGACCGGTCGTCCCAAAGGCGTTTATCGACAACGGTCGGCTGCCGCGCTTCCCGGTGGCGCCGTGTCAGCGGGCGAGAACGCGAGCCAAGCGAGCCGAGCAGCGGCAGAGACCACAGCTATCTCGATGGCTGCTGCGGCTTATGATGCTGAGACTGATCGGGCTTTGTGTACTGGGCCGGCTTACCATGCAGCGCCGTTAGCCTTCAATATCATTGCGCCCTTGGCTGCAGGTGTCGGCACTGTGTTGATGGACAAGTGGGACCCAGAAGAAACCTTGAGGTTAGTGGAAGAATACGACATTACCCACACCCATATGGTGGCGACAATGTTTCATCGGCTTCTGGCCTTGCCAGCGGCGACTCGCGACAAATATCGGGTCGACAAGCTTCGATATGTTCTGCATGGCGCGGCGCCTTGTCCTGTGCATGTGAAGCAGTCGATGATGGCCTGGCTGGGGCCTGTGGTCTATGAATACTACGCCGCCACAGAGGGCGGTGGTGGCTTCTTTATTGGCCCCCAGGAGTGGCTTACCAAGCCTGGCAGTGTGGGCAAAGCACCACCCTCTGCGGATAACAAAATTTGTGATGACGATGGCAACGAAGTGGCGACTGGCACAGTAGGTACCATTTATTTTCGGGCTCCAGAGATCCGGTTTGAATATTTCAAAGATACCGCCAAAACCGCGGGTAGTTATCAAGGTGACTACTTTACCTTGGGAGATATGGGTTATTTCGATGCGGATGGTTATCTGTTTTTAACCGGTCGCAGCGCGGAAACCATTATCTCGGGCGGCGTGAATATTTACCCACAGGAAACCGACGATGTGTTGTTGCGCCATCCGGCTGTTGCCGATGTTTGTACCATCGGCATTCCCAGCGAAGAGTGGGGCGAAGACGTGAAATCCGTGGTGATGCTGAAGCCTGGTATTGCGCCAGACCAAGGCACGGTCGCTGAATTGATCGCCTTTGTGCGCGAGCACCTGCCGGCGTTTAAAGCGCCACGAACCATTGATTTTACCGATGATCTACCACGGCTGCCGTCCGGGAAGATTCAGCGTCGGCTGGTGCGTGAGCCCTATTGGGCTGGCCGCGACCGGCAAATATAAAAAGCTATCGTGTTTAGCTACGGCGCTTGCCTGTTGTCGGTTGCAACTAGCAGGCGTTAGTCGACTCGCTTTCATTGACTCGCGTTAGTTGCCAAGCTTCAGTGTGAGGGCCTGGCCTAGCCGGGCCGGTGTGGTGGTCTCAAGTTCGATGTGAGTGCATTGCAGGCCCTCAGCAAAGCGCTGTAGACCCAGTTCCAGCGCGCTGATCAGGGCATCTGTGAGAACATACTGCGATTCAATCTGCAGATGACGTAGGTGCAAAACACCGGTTTTACGTTCGGCCTTGCAATCCATTCGTCCCACCAATTGATCCCCCCAGAGTAGCGGCAAACAAAAATAGCCGTAGCGGCGTTTAGCCGCGGGCACATAACACTCTAACTGATAGTCAAAGTTGAATAGACGCAGGAGCCGCTTGCGATTGATAACCAGGTTGTCGAAGGGTGACAGAAACTGGATCTGTGAGCGATCCAGTTGCGTGCGGCTAGGTTCGAATAACCCGGGCAGTGCATACCAAGTCTCACCGTCTACATCCACGGCGCAGGCCTCACCCTCATCGATTAGTTGCTGCAGGGCCGCGGCGTAATCGGGCACAAATTCCGGTGCGGTAAAACGCCGAACCGTAGCGCGGGCATAGGTCAGGTCCGCCAACGTACCAATACCCAGGGCCTTCAGAGACTTGAGCAGGCTGAAGCGGGCCCATTCGGTCACTGACGGCATACGGGTATCGATAAAAGTGGGCAATACGCGCTCGGTCAAATCATAAAGCTTCGCAAACCCCACGCGCTCGGTGATCATCAGTTGTCCGCTCAGAAACAGGTATTCGAGGGCGTGTTTAGCGGGTTTCCAGTCCCACCAGCCGTTGCTTTGCCGATCTCGTTGCGGCTCAAAGTCTTTCGATTGGAGGGGGCCTTCTGCTGTTATGCGATGGAGAATCGCCTGGGTGAGCGCTTGGTCATGACTGCGCTGTGCGCCAAAGCCGTGCATCATGGGCAGGTAGTATCGATAGTCCTGGATCGGCAGGTAGGCGGCGGCATGGGACCAGTATTCAAACACTTGACGATCAACAGCCTGCAGTTGGGTGAGTAGCTCCGGTGTGTAATTTGATATTCGAGTTTTCAGAATATGATGGTGAGACCGGTCAACCACCGAGATAGTATCGATTTGCAGGTAACCCAGGGCATCAATGGCGCGGACCACCGCCTGTTTGCCTTGGCCGAAATAGGCGCCTTTAAGCAAGCCCTGGTAACGCAGAGTCGCACGGCGGGCCGCTTGTAGGTTGCAGGTAGGAATAGGTCGCATGGCAGCAGCATAGCAGTTGCCTCGCGTCACCGGCATGCTAAGCTGCAAATTAATCGCGGCCAGATGCTGGGCTGCCAATCATCAGGAGCCTCACTGTGTCGATCAAGGTACTGCTCATCGATACATTCAATCTGATACGGCGGATTTATGAGGCCGGACAGGCGCGTAATGAGTCGATCGAGACGGTAGTCGAAGCCAGCCGCCGGTCCCTTGAGAAAGCGCTGCGCCAGCATCAACCCAGCCACGCAATTTCCGTGGTGGATAGTCACGAAACCACCTGGCGCCATACTTGTTATCCAGGTTATAAGGCAGGTCGAGCGCCGACGCCAGAGAGGCTAATGACGCACCTTGAGGATTTTAAGTCGGCCTTTGCGAGTGTTGGCGTTGCCAGTCTGAAACAACCGCATCTGGAGGCCGACGACGTGATTGGTACTTTGGCCCAGGGTATCGCTGGCAGTGGCGGGCAGGTAGTCATTCTGTCTACTGACAAGGGTTTTTTACCGCTGCTGAGTCAGCAGATACAGCTCTATCATCACTTTGAACAATGCTTTGTTTCGCCGGCGGACGCCCAAGCCAAGTTTAACCTGCGCATTGACCAGTTGGCAGATTTTTGGGCATTGGCGGGGGATCCTACCAACAGTATTAAAGGGGTGCCGAGGGTCGGTAAGAAGACCGCGATTGCTTTGCTGCAAACCTATGGGTCACTGGCGGCGATACTTGAGGCGGGGGTCAAAGACCCCATGGTCGCCAGGGTTCAAGCCGACGCAGATCAGGTGCGGATTTGTCGACAGTTAACCGGTCTGAAAACTGATCTGGCGCTTGGGATTAACCTCAAAAGTTATCGGCTGTCGGCCTTATGGGCGCAGGCGGACAGTGGTCGATCAGTGGGTTAAGGTCCGGGCTGCGAGCCTTCGGTCGATGGTTTTTTGTCGGCTTAGACGTGGGTCAAGGCGGCCTAAAGTGTTAGACTGCGGCTTTAACAGTAAACGGAAAGCGCCTTGACCGACCCCATCCATTGTTTCAAAGCTTACGACCTGCGTGGTCGTGTTCCAGACCAACTGAACGAGTCTATCGCCTATCGGGTCGGTCGAGCCTATGCGGCATTCTTGCAGCCTAAGCGGGTTGTGGTGGGCCACGACATTCGCCTGTCTAGTCCGGCGCTATCCGATGCACTGATTGAAGGCTTACTGGACAGCGGCGTTGATGTGTTCCATATCGGTGAGTGTGGCACTGAGGAAATCTACTTTGCCACCTCCCATTTCGAGATGGACGGCGGTATCGTGGTGACCGCGAGTCATAATCCTAAAGACTATAATGGCATGAAACTGGTACGGGAGGATTCGAAACCCATCAGCGGTGATACGGGTCTGTTTGAAATTCAACGTTTGGCTGAAGAGAACGCCTTTCCCGCGAGTACACGAATTGGCAAGCTGACGCGGCTTGAACATCGTGCAGCCTATAAAGATAAGCTCCTCGCCTACGTCGACAAGGAGACGATAAAGCCCCTTAAGATTGTTGTTAACAGTGGTAATGGTGGTGCCGGAGCGGTGATTGATTTGTTAGAGGCGTCGTTGCCCTTCACGTTTATCAAACTGCAGCATGTTGCTGACGGGCACTTCCCCAATGGCGTGCCGAACCCGCTGTTGGAAGCGAATCGTCAACCCACGATTGATGCTATCTTAGCCCATGGCGCAGATCTGGGTATCGCTTGGGACGGTGACTTTGATCGTTGTTTTTTCTTCGACGCCAGTGGGCGTTTTATTGAGGGTTACTACATCGTTGGCTTGCTTGCTGAAGCGTTTCTGCAACAACAGCCCGGTAGCAAGATCGTGCATGACCCACGGTTGACCTGGAATACGATTGATATCGTCAACCGCGGCGGTGGTACACCCATACTCAGTAAGACCGGTCATGCCTTTATCAAAGAGCGGATGCGACTTGAGAATGCTGTTTACGGTGGTGAGATGAGCGCCCATCATTATTTTCGGGATTTTGCCTATTGCGACAGCGGCATGGTGCCTTGGTTATTGGTGGTGGGCTTGATGTCGAGTCGGGGTAAGAGCCTCGCAGAAATGGTGGATGAGCGCATGTTAGCCTTTCCCGCCAGTGGTGAAATCAATCGTCGCATCGATGATGCTGCAGGGGTGTTAGCCAGCCTCGAGACGCACTATGGTGCCGACGTGGTCGCCATAGATCACACGGATGGGCTGAGTATGGAATTTGCCCAATGGCGGTTTAATGTGCGTATGTCGAATACTGAGCCGGTGGTTCGACTTAACGTGGAATCGCGAGGTGATCAGCACTTGATGCAGACCAAAACCGCAGAAATTTTGGCGTTGATGGGAGGCGAGGCGCTGTGACTCAAGTTGTTGCGAATCAGATATCGCTAGAATACGAGGCGCGCGGCGACCAACAGCTGCCCACTGTGATATTGATGCGGGGTTTGGGCACACAACTCATCGATTGGCCTGAGGCATTGCTGGAGGGGTTGGTAGAGCAGGGCTTCCATGTTGTTGTTTTCGATAATCGCGACGTAGGCTTATCCGAGACGTTTACGCAGGCGGGATTGCCCGATCTGTCTGCCATCGTGCGAGGTGATAGAGGGACGCTGGCCTATGATCTGCAGGATATGGCGAATGATGTTATCGGTCTAATGGACGCCCTTGGCATTCAGCGGGCTCATGTTATGGGGATTTCCATGGGCGGTATGATTGCTCAATTACTGGCTGCCACCCATGGAGCGCGATTGCTGTCTATGATATCCATGATGTCATCAAGCGGTAGGCGCGGCTTACCGGGCGCGACGCCGGCGGCTCAGGCTTCTTTGGTAGCCAGCCCCGACCCGGCGGGTGGCAAGGCGGCCGCTGTTGCGCTGACAGCGGAAGGTCTGCTGATTTGTGGCAGTCCAGCCTATCCAGAGAGCCTTGAACAGCGGTTGGCCATCGCCCAAAAAAGATTCGATCGAAATCATAATCCGGCTGGTGTGGCGCGCCAAATGGCGGCGGTGGTGGCGACCGGTGATCGCACGAGAATGCTTGAGCAGATAAAAATCCCCGTGCTGGTGATTCATGGCGCAGACGACCCATTAATACCCCTCGCCGCAGGTGAAGACACTGCAAAGCATATTCCCGGGTGTCAGCTCAATGTCATCGAAGGGCTAGGGCACAACATACCAGCCGGTGCCGTGCCGATCCTGCTGGACACAATGGTAGATTTTTATCGGAGCATTACATGAGTTGGTTGGGGAAAGTCCTAGGTGGTGGTATTGGATTTGTGCTTGGCGGTCCACTGGGTGGCGTCATGGGTGCGGTCATGGGGCATCAATTCGATTCGAAGGCCAAAGGCCGAGGCCTGTTGAGTTCTATTGAGAACAAGCAAAGTATTTATTTTGCTGCGACCTTTTCGATGCTGGGTAAGCTCGCGAAAGCTGACGGTTTTGTGTCTCAAGCCGAAGTGGATGTTATCGATCGAGTGATGCGCGAGAATCTGCGCCTTGATCCGCCGGCGCGGAAGCTCGCGATTCAAATATTCAACGCTGCAAAAGATTCAGATGCGACCTTTGAGAGCTTTGCTCAGCAATTCCAGCAAGAGTTTGGGTCGGTCCGAGTGGTGAAGGAGTCGCTGGTTGATCTGCTGTTGTTGGTAGCCTATGCCGATGGCACCCTGCATGCGGCAGAAGAAAAATTGCTGCTGCAGGCCGTCCGAATTTTTCAGCTGGAAAGCCACTACGAACAGATCAAGAGCCGCTTTACTGGCTCGAATAACGATTTGAGTCGATGCTTCCAGATCCTGGGCTGCAAACCCACTGACGAGTTGAAAGTGATCAAGGCGAAGTATCGAAAATTGGCTATGGAATATCATCCTGACCGTGTTTTGGCGAATGGTATGTCACCTGAGCTGGCATCGGTGGCGGAGGAAAAGTTCAAGGAAATTCAGAATGCCTTCGATGTGCTCGAAAAGCACAAGCGCCTAGCCAGTTAGACTGCTGAGGCGGCTTAATTTGTTGGTCTGGTGATGATTGATTTGAGGAGCTGCCAGATCAGCCAGATAAACACCAATGGCAGCAGCAGACTTTGTAACAGCAGGATAACCAGCAAGCGGATGATAGCGGTTGCGGCAATGTCAGTCATGCTTTGCTGGTCATCAGTACCGATAAGCGCTTGAGCCGCTTGCCAGGTGCCACTGAAAAACCCGCTGGAATCAATCGACTGCATATAGCTGTCGCGCAGATCGTGTAAATGATCTTTGACCAGATTCAGGGAGGCCAGTGCTTGCTGTTGTTCCGTCTCAAAATAAAGCTTGTCGAGCCCCCAGCTCAAACCGACTTGCAAAACAAAAATGAATCGGACAAACATCAGCAGGAGCAGCAAGCGCAGTAGCCATGTCGGTATTTTGATGCGCCAAAGATACGCCGTTAAGGCGCCAATCACAGCGCAGCTAGTTAGCACCTTGGCG